>NZ_JBIVUT010000015.1:0-220349 GCF_044757365.1 Streptomyces sp. NPDC091289 | reverse complement strand
CCCCCCCCCCCCCCCCCCCCCCCCCCCCCCCCCCCCCCCCCCCCCCCCCCCCCCCCCCCCCCCCCCCCCCCCCCCCCCCCCCCCCCCCCCCCCCCGGGCTCCGCCCCCAGACCCCCGCTCCTCAATCGCCGGAGGGGCTTGAGTTACCCCGGTCGTCCGGTGCGGGCCTGCCGGAGGGGCTGGAAATGTTCGGGCGGTCCCCCGACTTCGCCGCCGCCGCCATCTCCTCCAGCCGCGCCAGCATCGGCATCGGGTCCACCCCCACCGTCCCCGGCAGGAAGTCCGCGATCCGTTCCGGGGTCCAGGCCCCCTCCCCGTACGCCGCCCGCAACTCCCTCGGCTGGGCCCAGACCGCGATCTTGGGCCCGGCGATCGTGTACACCTGCCCGGTGATCCGTTCCTCCCGCGCCCGCTCGCTCAGCAGGTAGACGACCAGCGCCGCCACGTCCTCCGGCTCCCCGATCTCCTTCAGCTCCATCGGCACCCCGGCCGACATCCGGGTCCGGGCGACGGGCGCGACCGCGTTCGCCGTGACGCCGTACTTGTGCAGGCCCAGCGCCGCGCTGCGCACCAGCGAGATGATCCCGCCCTTCGCCGCGCTGTAGTTGGCCTGGGAGACGCTGCCCTGGTGGTTGCCGCTGGTGAAGCCGATCAGCGTGCCCCCGCCCTCCTGCTTCCGCATCACCGCCGACGCGGCCCGGAAGACCGTGAACGTGCCTTTCAGGTGCGTGGCGAGGACCGGGTCCCATTCCTCCTCGGACATGTTGAACAGCATCCGCTCGCGGAGGATCCCGGCCACGCAGACCACCCCGTCGAGCCGGCCGTACTCCGCGAGCGCGGTCTCCACGATCCGCTGCCCGCCCGCCATCGTGGAGATGTCGTCGGCGACCGCGACCGCCTCGCCGCCCGCCGCCTCGATCTCCTTGACGACGGACCGGGCGATCTCGCTGGTCGGTTCGGAGCCCTCGACGGAGACGCCGTAGTCGTTGACGACGACCCGCGCCCCCTCCGCCGCCGCGGCGAGCGCGACCGCCCGCCCGATGCCCCGGCCGGCGCCTGTCACGGCGACCACCCTGCCTGCCAAGAAGTTCCCCATGCCCGGCCCCTTCCCGCGGTTTCTGACGGACCGTTAGATTTTACGGGCAGTCAGATACTCCGGCACAAGACCCAGGAGGTCCCCATGTCCCTGCCGGCCGAGTTCCACGAGATCGCCAAGCGCGTCAACAACTGGGGCCGCTGGGGGAAGGACGACGAACTCGGAACGCTCAACCTGATCACCGACGCCGTCGTCCGGGAGGCCGTCGCGACCGTGCGCACCGGCCGCCGGATACCGCTCGCCCTGCCGCTCCAGCAGGACGGGGTGCAGAGCGGGCTCATCCCGGGCCGGATCAATCCGCTGCACACGATGGTCCAGATCAACCAGGAGCTCTTCGGCCCCGATACGGTCGCCACCAGCGACGACGCCGTCACCATGGGGCTCCAGGCGGCCACCCACTGGGACGCCCTGACCCACGCCTCGCACAGCGGGAAGATCTACAACGGCCGCCCGGCGGACACGATCACCGCCCACGGCGGGGCCCGGTTCTCCTCGATCGCCGACGTGGAGCACCTCGTCTCGCGCGGTGTGCTGCTGGATGTCGCCCGCGCCCGGGGCGTGGACCGGCTGCCGGGCGATCACGCCGTGACGCCGGAGGACCTCGTGGCGGCGGAGGAGTTCGGGAACGTGACCGTACGGGCCGGGGACATCGTGCTCGTACGGACCGGGCAGGTGCGCCTCGCGCTGGCCGGGGACCGGAACGCGTACGGCTATCCGTCGCCGGGGCTCTCGGTGCGCACGCCCGAGTGGTTCCACGCCCGGGACGTGGCGGCGGTCGCCAACGACACCCTGACCTTCGAGATCTTCCCGCCGGAGATCGAGGACCTGTGGCTGCCGGTGCACGCGCTGCACCTGGTCGAGATGGGCCTGCTCCAGGGCCAGAACTGGAACCTGGAGGCGCTGTCCGACGCCTGCGCGGAGGAGGGCCGGCACGCCTTTCTGCTCAGCGCGACGCCGGAGCCGTTCGCCGGGGCCACCGGTTCACCGGTCGCCCCGGTCGCGGTCCTGTGAACAGCGTCCTGTGACCGGCCGGGGAGGGGCCGCGGTTCTCAGGCCAGGTTCTTGGTGAAGAGGCAGGTGGGCGGCTCGCAGGCGTCGGCGCCCGTGCCCGTGCCCGTGCCCGGGACCGGGGGCTTCTCCGGGCCCCGCACCGGCCCGCTCCGGTCGACCTCGCACCAGATCTGCTTCCCGGCGCCCTCCGGCAGCCAGCCCCAGCGGTCCGCGAGGCCGTCCACCAGCTCCAGGCCCCGGCCGCCCGTCTCGTCGCCCTCCGCGTGCCGCTGGAGCGGGGGGCAGTCGCTGGCGTCCGCGACCTCGACCCGGACGGTCCCGGCCGCGCCGGAGGACCCGGCCCCGCCGAAGAGCATCCGCAGCACGGCGGGACAGCCCGTATGGACGACGGCGTTGGTGACGAGCTCCGAGATCAGCAGGATGAGCGTCTCGGCGAGCGGCTCGTCATCCCCTATCCCGGAACCGACCAGACGCGACCGCGCCCACCTACGGGCCCGCCCCACCTCTGCGGGATCCGGACCGACCTCCAGCTGAACCTGAAGCACCTGCACCGCTCACACCATCCGAACCGGCGGACACATCGCCTCGCGCCTCCTCAGGGTCACGGAACGTGATTCCCTTACGCGACAGCATGGTTGACGTACAGTCACCGCAACAAGCGCTTCGGGCATATTCCAGCGCGAAGGAGTACGCGTGGTGCATACTGTGCGACGCACGCTGCGGGGAGTCGAACAGGAGCGCGCAGAGACTGCGAGAAACGCTCTTCGGGCAGGCCCGGCACATCTCCGGCGAGCGCCCTCGCCCGGGACCGGGGCCGCCGCACAGGCCGCCCCCGGATCGCCCGGTTCCAGAACCACTCGCATCCCACGGAGCGTACCCGAGCCGGGCCCCGACTCCACCCGGTGACGAATCACGCAAAGGACACAAGCCGGTATCGGTGCCGCACGGCTGCGCTGTGTCACCCTCCACCCCCGGCTTCCACCGGCCTCCGCCCGGGCGCCGCCGGGCCGCCGGGCCCCGGCCGCGCGGCCCCCAGGCCGGCGGCCAGGAGCTCCTCCGCCCCGGCCCGGTCGAGCAGGCTCGCGGACCGGAGCCAGGCCCGTTTCAGATGGAGGTGAACATCTGCCTCCCAGGTGAAGCCCATCCCGCCGTGGATCTGGAGGCAGTCGCGGGCGTTGTGCACGGCGGCCTCGTCGGCGAGCAGTTTGGCCGCCGCGATCTCCACCGGGTCGCCGGTCACGGCGGCCGCGTACACGGCGGCGCGGGCCGGTTCGGTGCGGGCGAGCATGTCGGCACAGAGATGTTTGACCGCCTGGAACGATCCGATGGGCGATCCGAACTGCTCGCGGTCCCCGGCGTGTTGAACGGCCGTCTCGGTGGTCCGGGCGGCGCTGCCGAGCTGTTCGGCAGCAGTGAGAAGCGCCCCCTCGTGGCGAAGTGCGCCGGGGTACGCCCGGTATGCCTCGGTGGCTGCCGCGCGCCCCGCCACCCGGTGCAGCGGGGTGAGCGGGTCCATCGACCGTACGGGCCGGGCGGCGGCGACGAAGGCGCGCAGCGCCTCCCCGGTGAGCGTCTCGGCGCCCATCAGCACCGCGTCCGCCTCCGCCAGGTGCGCCACCGGCAGCTCTCCGTCCACGGCGGTCACCACCGCCTCGCCCTCGGCGGCGCCCTTCACCCGGCCCGCCGCGAGGTGGGTGGCGACCAGGGGCCCCGGCAGCAGCGCCCGGCCCGCCTCCTCGAAGAGCAGCACCGCCTCGGGCAGCCCGAGGCCCACCCCGCCCGCCTCCTCCGGCAGCCGCAGCGCGAAGAACCCGGCCGCGCCCAGCTCCCGCCACAGGGCCCGGTCCAGGGCCCCGCCCCGGTCCACGGCCGCCCTCAGCCGGTCCCGGTCGAACACCGCCCCGAGCAGATCGCGCATGCCGGACCGCAGGGCCCGCTGGTCGTCCGAGAGCTGGAAGTCCACGGTGGCCTCAGCGCCCCTTCGGCAGGCCGAGGATGCGCTCGGCGACGATGTTCCGCTGGATCTGGGAGGTGCCCGCGGCGATCGTGTAGGAGAGGGAGGAGAGCCGGTCCAGCACCCATTCCCGGTCCAGGTCGAACGCGCCGCCGCCCCCGAGCACCTCGGCCGCCGCCTCGTACAGCTCCTGGCGGGCCCCGGAGTAGCGCAGCTTGAAGACGGAGCCGCCGATGCCGGGGACCCCGCCGGTGCGCTGGGACTCGCTGACGTTCCACTGGGTCAGCCGCCACAGGGCCCGCAGCTCGGCGTTCAGGCGGCCCAGTCGCCTGCGCAGCACCGGATCGTCCCACCGCCCGTTGCGCCGGGCCTCGTCGGCGAGCGCGTCCAGGGTGCGGCGGCAGGCGACGACCTCGCCGACGAAGGCCGTACCGCGTTCGAAGGAGAGGGTGACCATGGTGACCCGCCAGCCGTCGTTCTCCGCCCCCACGCGGTGGGAGACCGGCACCCGGACCTCGTCCAGGAACATCTCCGCGAACTCCGTGGACCCGGCGAGCGTCCGCAGCGGCCGGACCGTGATGCCGGGTGCGTCCATCGGCATCGCCAGCCAGCTGATCCCCCGGTGTTTCGGCGCGTCCGGGTCGGTCCGCACGAGCAGTTCGCACCAGTCGGCGACCTCGGCGTGCGAGGTCCAGATCTTGCTGCCGCTGATCACGTAGGCGTCGCCGTCGCGCACCGCCCGGGTCCGCAGCGCGGCCAGGTCGGAGCCCGCGTCGGGCTCGCTGAACCCCTGGCACCAGATCTCGTCGCCGCGCAGCACGGGCGGCAGCCAGCGGGCCCGCTGTTCGGCCGTGCCCTCGGCGGCGATGGTCGGGCCCGCGTGCAGCAGTCCGACGAAATTCGCCCCGACGTAGGGCGCCCCGGCCTTCTCGGTCTCCTCCAGGTAGATCAGGTGCTGGGTCGGGGTCGCGCCCCGCCCGCCCGCGTCGGCCGGCCAGTGCAGGCCCGCGTACCCGGCGTCGTACAGCATCTGCTGCCAGGCGGTGTCGTACGCCCGGCGCGCGGGCCAGTCGTCGGGCGAGGGCTTCGGGGGCAGCCCGGGAAGGACACCGGCCAGCCACTCCCGCAGCCGCCGCCGGAACTCCTCCTCGGCCTCCGTGTACGCGAGATCCACCGCCCTGTCCCCGCCTACTTGTCCCGGCCCGGGTCCAGGTCCAGGCCGAGCATCCGGATCGCGTTTCCGCGCATCAGTTTGTAGACGGTCTCGTCGTCCAGTCCCTTGACGTGGTCGAGGGCGACCTCCTTGGTGTGCGGGAAGGTCGAGTCCACGTGCGGGTAGTCGGTCTCGAAGGTGGCGTTGTCGCGGCCGACGACGTCCAGCGACGCGATGCCGTGCTTGTCGCGGAAGAAGCAGCAGAACATCTGCCGGTAGTAGTACGTGGACGGCGGCTCGGGGATCAGATCACGCACCCCGCCCCAGGCCCGGTGCTCCTCCCAGACGTCGTCGGCGCGCTCCAGGGCGTACGGGATCCACCCCATCTGGCCCTCGCTGTACGCCAGTTTCAGCGTCGGGAACTTCACCAGGACCCCGCTGAAGAGGAAGTCCATCATCGAGGCCATGGCGTTGTTGAAGGAGAGCGAGGCCTGTACGGCGGGCGGGGCGTCGGGGGACGCCGCGGGCATCTGGGAGCTGGAGCCGATGTGCATGTTGACGACGGTGCCGGTCTCCTGGCAGACCGCGAAGAACGGGTCCCAGTAGCCGGTGTGGATGGACGGGAGCCCCAGATAGGTGGGGATCTCGGAGAAGGTGACCGCGCGGACGCCCCGGGCCGCGTTCCGCCTGATCTCCGCGACCGCGAGGTCGATGTCCCAGAGCGGGATGATGCAGAGCGGGATCAGCCGGCCGCCGCTGTCGCCGCACCACTCCTCGACCATCCAGTCGTTGTAGGCGCGCACACAGGCGAGGGCCACCTCCTTGTCGTGCGCCTCGGCGAAGGTCTGCCCGCAGAAGCGCGGGAAGGTCGGGAAGCAGAGGGAGGCCTCGACGTGGTTGAGGTCCATGTCCTTGAGGCGTTCGGCCGGATCCCAGCAGCCGGGCCGCATCTCGGCCCGGGTGATGCCCTCCAGGGTCATGTCGTCGCGGTCGAAGCCGACGGCGGCGATGTTCCGCTTGTACGGGAACTTCAGGTCCTCGTAGATCCACCAGTCGGTGGGCGGCCCGTCCGGGTCCATGGTGATGACGTACTTCCCGCCCGTGTACGCCAGCTCGCCGATCCCCGCGGTGAGCGGCTGCGGTCCCCGCTCTCGGTACTTCGCGGGCAGCCAGGTGGAAAAGAGGTGCGCGGGCTCGATCACATGGTCGTCGACGCTGACGATCCGAGGCAGTTCCGTATCCGTCATGGTGTCGTCCCCTCCGGCGCGCCCGGCGGTGTCCGGGGCGGTGGCAGTTTCTGATGACCCGTCAGATTGCAGTGCGGCACTCAGGCTAGCCCCGCACCCCTGGACCGACAAGGCGCGGAGCCCTACGCTCTCCGCATTATCTGACTGGCCGTCAGTTCGGAGGGACCGCTGTGACCGCCGTGAACGACGTGAACGACGTGACCGCAACCGCCCACGCCCTGGGCGCCTCCCGCACCTTCTGGGAGCTGATCGAACGCCGCGCCGCCCTCGCCCCCGACCGCCCGGTCCTGCTCCAGGAGGGCCGGAGTCTGACCTTCGGCGAGCTGCGGGACCGCGCCGAGCGGGTGGCCGCCGGGCTGTACGGGATGGGCGTGCGGGCGGGCAGCGTGGTGGCCTGGCAGCTGCCGACCCGGCTGGAGACGGCCCTGCTCTCCTTCGCCCTGACCCGGCTCGGGGCCGTACAGACGCCGGTCATCCCGTTCTACCGGGACCGCGAGGTGCGGTTCGCGCTGCGGGAGTCGGGGGCCGCGTTCTTCGCCGTGCCCGGCGTGTGGCGCGGCTTCGACCACACCGCGATGGCCGAGCGGATCGCCGCCGAACTCCCCGACCCACCGCAGGTCTTCGAGGCGTACGACGCCCTCCCCGACGGCGACCCGGCGGTGCTGCCGCCTCCGCCGGAACCGGCCTCCGGCGAGGAGGTCCGCTGGATCTACTGGACCTCGGGGACCACCTCGGACCCCAAGGGCGTCCTGCACACCGACCGTTCCCTCATCGCGGGCGGCTCCTGCCTGGCCCACGCGCTGAGGCTCACGGCTGCGGACGTGGGCTCGATGGCGTTCCCGTACGCCCATGTCGCCGGGCCCGACTACACGGTGATGCTGCTGCTGTACGGGTTCCCGGCGGTGATGTTCGAGCAGTTCGCGCTGCCGGACGCGCTGGCGGAGTACCGGCGGCACGGGGTGACGGTGGCGGGCGGATCGACCGCGTTCTACGCGATGTTCCTGGCCGAGCAGCGCAAGGACCCGGACCGCCCGCTCATCCCGTCCCTCCGCCTCCTCGCGGGCGGCGGGGCGCCGAAGCCGCCGGAGGTCTATCACGCGGTGGTCCGGGAGATGGGGGTCCAGCTCACCCACGGGTACGGCATGACCGAGGTCCCGATGATCACCATGGGCGCCCCGGACGACACGGTGGAGAACCTGGCCACGACGGAGGGCCGGCCGCCGGAGGGCATGGAGATCCGGATCACCGACGAGCACGGCAAGCCGCTCCCGTACGGCGTGGAAGGTGAGGTACGGCTGCGCGGGGAAGCGGTCTGCCGGGGCTATCTGGACGCGGACGCCTCCGCCGCGGCCTTCGACGCCGAGGGGTTCCTGATCACCGGGGACCTGGGCCGGGTCCGGGAGAGCGGGCATCTCACGCTCACCGGGCGGCTGAAGGACATCATCATCCGCAAGGGCGAGAACATCTCCGCCAAGGAGATCGAGGACCTGCTGCACACCCACCCCGCCGTCGCCGACGCGGCGGTGATCGGCCTGCCCGACCCGGAGCGCGGCGAACGCGTCTGCGCGGTGGTCGAACAGCCGCCCGGCGCACCGCCGCTGACCCTGGCCGCGCTCACCGCCCATCTGCGGGGAGCGGGCCTGTCCACGCACAAGCTGCCGGAGCAGGTGGAGGTGCTGGCCGAGCTGCCCCGCAACGAGACGCTGCGCAAGGTGCTCAAGTACAAGCTGCGGGAGCGGTTCGGCCGCTAGAACAGCCGTTACGGGGTCGGCGCGCCGACCCCGTAATGCCCGGGCTTCCTACGCGTCCGGCTCGATCACCGTGAAGTACACGGCGAACGCCGCCACCACATCGCTCTCCGCGACCCGCCCGTCCCGGTCCGTGTCCAGGCTCTGGGCGGCGATGCCCGCGATCTCGGCGCTCGCCCCGAGGACCCGGAGCGCCCGCTCCACCTCCGCCACCGACGCCCTGCCGTCGTTCCCGCCGTCCGCGACCGCGATGGCCGCCCGCAGGAACGGCCGGGCGATCTCGGCGAACCGCTCGGGGTTGTCCCGGAGCCGCTTCACCGCCCCGCCCGCGAACTCCTCACGGGTGACCCGCTGGTCCCCGTCCACATCGGCGATCCCCGCCATGCCCTGCCAGAAGGCCTCGGCCCCGGTGTAGAGCGCCTGCCCCTTGTCGCAGCGGGCCGTCGTACCGAACTCGGTGAGCAGACGGGCGGCTGCGGCGTTGAAATCGGCACGATCGATGTAGCCGTTGCCGTCCTGGTCGAAGGCGGCGAATCGGTGCGCGATCTTTCGCTCGTACTCTGCGCTGTCCATGCGGGGAGCGTACGACGCCCGGAGCGCCCACGTGTCACCGCGCAGCTCCTCCTGTGTGACAACCTCGCATCGGAGCCCGCCGCTTCAGGCGCTCAGCGGCCTGCACTCCTCGTCGGTCGCGGACAGTGCGTCCGGGTAGACCTCGAAGAGCCGGCGCACCCCGAGCGCACCGAGCACTTTGTTGACATGCGAACCGTCCTCCGCGCCCCTGGCCGGGAGAATCAGCCGCAGCCGGCCGCCGCAGGACTTCATCAGCCGGCGCGAGGCGATCAGCACGCCGACGCCGCTGGAGTCGCAGAAGAACACCTCGGAGAGATCGAGCACCACATCGTGCTGCCCCTCCGCCACCGCCTCGTGGACGGACTGGCGCACGACGGGCGAGGTCACCAGATCGAGTTCACCGCTGATGCGCAGCACGGTCCAGGAGCCCTGCTCCGCCTCGTCCACCTTGAGCGTCACGCGACTGGACCTCTCGTTCCGGGGCTTCCGGCAATCCGGAAGTTTCCGTTCCTCCACGCGGCTGCCCAACCGCACCCCCATGAAACACCGACGCGCCCATCGAGGCCCAGGAGGTTTCCGGTGGAAAGACGCGCTTCGGCCCGTTTCCGCTGTTCAGAGGGGCCGAGGAGGCAGCCGGGCCGAAAATCGACTACCGTCGTCGGCCACGCGTCGCCAGAAGAGAGTTGCCGCAAAGGCGCGTGCACCGCACACCCGGCGGACTACATTCGGTCATCACGGGCACAGGGCGGATCACGGAGCTGGGCGACAGGGCCGGGGGCTTGGGGGGTTCATGGCGAAGGACACGGCACCCCGCTGGGACCGCAGGATGCAGCAGAGGCTGGCCCGCGGCGAGGCGGCGGCGCTCGGAGAGCTCTACGACCGGTTCGCGGCCCTCGTCCACAGCCAGGCGCACCGGATGCTCGACGACGAGGACGCCGCCGATCTGGTGACCCGCGAGGTCTTCGCCCAGGTCTGGGAGAACCCCGAGGCGTACGACCCGAAGCAGGGCTCGATGCGCTCCTGGGTGGCCCGCCTCACCCACCGCCAGTCCGTCCAGCGGCTGCGCCGCGCCGCGACCTCGTCGTACGAGGCGGAGCACGGCGAGGGCGCGGTGCCCGACCCGGAGGAGCTGGAGCGGCGGGTGCGCAGCGCCACGGCCGCCGCCCGCGCCGACTACATCGTCTCCTCGATGCCCGTACCGCTGCGGCAGGCCCTGGAGCTGGCGTACATCCAGCGCCGGGACTACCGGCAGACCGCCGCCGATCTCGGGGTCACCGAGGACGAGGCGCGCCGGCGGCTCCGGCTGGGGCTGCAACTGCTCTCCACGGCGAACGCCCGCCCGCTCGAAGGGTCCTCGCCACCCGGTTACGGGCGGGCCCTGTGAGCGGCGACGGACGGGAGAGCGAGGGCGGCGAGGAGGAGGTGCGCGGTGCTCGCCGGATACCGGGCCCGCGCGGGGCGGCGGACGACCTCGACCTGGAGTCGGTGGTGCTGCCTCCGCTGCCGCCGCCCGGCGGGACGAACGCCCCCGCCGAGGCCGTACCGGAGCAGGCCACGCCGGAGCACGCCGTACCGGAGCAGGCTGCGCCGGAACAGGCCGCGCCGGAACAGGCCGTACCGGAGCCGCTCATGACCTCCTCCTCCTCCTCCTCCTCCTCCGCCGCCGCCTCCTCCTCCTCTTCTTCCTCCTCCGCCGCCGTCCCGGTCCTCCCCCACCGGGTCCTCAAGGCCCTGCTCGGCGCCTGGGCGCTGTCCGCCTGCTCGGCCGAGGAGACCGCCGCCGTGGAGGAGCACCTCACCGAGTGCGCCCCGTGCGCGGACGAGGCGCTGCGGCTGCGGGACGCCGTGGGGCTGCTGCACACCGACGGCTCCCTGGACCTCGACCCGACGCTGCGGTCCCGGGTGATGGACGGCTGCCTGGGGCGCCGCCCGGCCCGGATCCCGGTGCCGGAGTGGGCCGCCCCGTACGACGCCGAGACCGCCCGGCTCGACGCGCTGCTCCGCGACATCGGGGACTCGGAGTGGCACGCGCCGGTGCGCCTGCAGTGGTTCGAGGAGGAGCGCGAGGTCAGCCGCAGGACCACGGTCGCCGGTGTGCTCGGCCACCTGATGGCGGTGGACGGGCTGCTGTCCGCCGCGCTCGGGCTCGACGACCCGCTCGGCGGCGGCGAGGTGCCGCTGGACCCCACCGAACGCACCGAGTCGTACTGGTCGGCGGCCGGTCCGCCGCCCACCCGGGCCGTCCGCGAGCCCTGGCGGGCCCAGAGCCACGAGCTGATCCGTACGGCGTCCTTCGCCGGGCGGAACGTCGCCGAGACCTCCGTCTCCTACGGCTCCTTCGCCCTGCCGCTCCAGGACGCGGCTCTGGACCGGGCCTTCGAGTGCTGGGTGCACGGCGGGGATATCGCGGAGGCCGTCGACTACCCGTACCGGTCGCCGTCGGCGGCCCATCTGCACCGGATGATCGACCTGGCGGCCCGGATGCTTCCGGCCGCCCTCGCGGGGCGCCGCAGCGCCGGACTGGCCGGACCGGCGAAGGACCTGGTCGCGGCCGGGGCGCCGGGCCGCTCGCTCCATCTGGAGATCGAGGGCCACGGCGGGGGCGACTGGTACATCGCGCTGGACTCGCCCGCCGCCGTCGGCTCGCCCGAGCGCGCGGTGGCGCAGGTGGCCCTGGACGGGGTCGAGTTCTGCCGGCTCGTCGCGGGCCACATCTCGCCGGTGGAAGCGGCGGCGGGCCAGGAGGGCGACCGCGAGGCCATCCGCGACGTGCTGTTCGCGACGGCCTCGCTCAGCCGGCTCTAGAGGGCAGCCGGCTTGAGGGCAGCAGGCCCTACGCGAAGATCACCGTACGGCGGCCGTTGAGCAGGATGCGCCGCTCCGCGTGCCACTTCACCGCGCGCGCCAGCGCCTGGCACTCCACGTCCCGGCCGATGGCGACGAGCTGGTCCGGCGTCACGTCGTGGCCGACGCGCTCGACCTCCTGCTCGATGATCGGGCCCTCGTCGAGGTCGGCGGTGACGTAGTGCGCGGTCGCGCCGATCAGCTTCACCCCGCGCGCGTGCGCCTGGTGGTAGGGCTTGGCGCCCTTGAAGCTCGGCAGGAACGAGTGGTGGATGTTGATGATCCGGCCGCTCAGCTGCTTGCACAGGTCGTCGGAGAGGACCTGCATGTAGCGGGCGAGGACGACCAGCTCCACGTCCTCCTCGCGGACCAGCTCCAGGAGCCGCGCCTCGGCCTCCGCCTTGTTGTCCTTCGTCACCGGGAGGTGCCGGAAGGGGATGCCGTACGAGGCGACGAGCTCGGCGAAGTCCGTGTGGTTGGAGACGACGGCCGCGATCTCGACCGGCAGCGCCCCGGTGCGGGAGCGGAACAGCAGGTCGTTGAGGCAGTGGCCGAACTTGCTGACCATCAGCACGATCCGCATGCGCTCCGCGGACCGGTGGATCTGCCACTCCATCCGGAAGGCCTCCCCGATCGCGGCGAAGCTGGCGCGCAGCTTGTCCACCGTCACGGTGGCGTCGGCGGAGAAGTGGACGCGCATGAAGAACAGGCCCGTGTCGTGGTCCCCGAACTGCTGACTGTCCTCGATGTTGCAGCCGGTCATGAAGAGATAGCTCGACACGGCGTGCACGATGCCCTGTTTGTCGGGACAGGAGAGCGTGAGGACGTACTGCTCGGTCGCGGCGGCGTCCGAGGCGGCGGCGGGGGCGGGGGCGGGGGCGGGCTGCGGCGCGGTCATCCTCGTAGCGTGCCACACCCGCCCGACGTCAGGCCGCTCTGGTCATGATGCGGATGACGTCCAGCGAGCGCGGCGGTATGTCCGGATCCTCCGCGTCGTTGGTGGCGAGCATCACATGGGCCTCGCGGGCCGCCTGGACGGCCTCGGGCCAGCCGTGGTGCTCCAGATAGGCGGAGACGGGGGCGTCCGCGCCGACCTGGTGCATGATCCGCAGCACCCGCAGCGCGGCGGCGTCCACGGCGGCGGCCTCGGCGGAGTCCCTGAATATGGTGCCGACGTACTTCTCGGCGGACCAGTTGTCGAGCCAGGTGTCCTCGACCAGGCGGTACACGGCGTCGGTGACGTCCCCGTACCCTTCCCGGCCGGCGAGCCAGCACTCGTGGTGGAAGGCGGGGTCGGAGAGCATGTGCAGCGCCGAGCGCACGTTGGTGCGCCAGCGCCACCACGGCATGTCAGTGAGCGGCATGCCGCCCATGGTGGAGGAGCGACGGCCGCGACGGGAAGAGTTCTCCGAACCTTGCTGCACGGTGCTCGATCGTACGTTCCTTCACACCGCCCCCGCACGGGCCCCCGTAATTCACCTGGACGTCACCGAGCGTTGAGGGCGGCACACCGCGCCGTTACCCCGGGCCCGGAAGGGTCCTGGTCCATGACCGGACGGCTACGCCCCACCTTTCCCCGCCCCTTCCCGGGCGTCATCAGCGCGGCGGCGGCGGGGGCGGTGCTGCTGTCCGGCTGCGGTGTGCTCCCTGGAGTCTCGGGGGGATCCAGGGAGCCCGTCACCGTCATGACCTGGGCGCCCGACCGGTCGGAGAACATCAACGCGGTGAAGATGTCCGGGGTGCCCGCGATGGCGCAGACGTACGCCCGCTGGGTCAACGACACCGGCGGCATCGACGGGCGCGAGCTGCGGGTGATCGTCTGCGACGAGGCCGACACCGCGATCGGCGCCGAGCGGTGCGCGCGGGAGGCCGTCGGGAAGAAGGTGGCCGCCGTCGTCGGTTCGTACAGCCGCCACGGGCAGAGCTTCATGCCCGCGCTGGAGGCGGGCGGCGTCCCGTACATCGGCGGCTACGGCGCTTCCACCGAGGAGTTCAGCAGCTACCTCTCGTACCCCGTCAACGGCGGCCAGCCGGCGCTGCTGGCCGGTCACGGGCGGCAGTTGGGCGACAGCTGCGAGCGGGTCTCGCTGGTGCGCCCCGACTCGATCAGCGGCGACGGCATGCCGCCGCTCCTGAACAACGGGCTGCTGGCCGCCGACCGGCCCGCCTCCACCGACATCCTGGCCCCCGAGGACGCCACGTCCTACGACGACCAGGCGGCGAAGGCCCTGGAACGGTCCGATGGCAGCTGTGTGACCGCGGTGCTCGGCGCCCGGACGGAGACGTTCTTCGACTCCTTCCGCCGTCTGGAGCCGGACGGCGAGCGGGTCAGGATCTCCTCCGTGCTGGGCAGTGTCAGTCAGCCGCTCATCGACCGCACGGGCGGCCGGAACAGTCCCTTCGAGGGCGCGTACGTCACCGGCTGGTACCCGGACGCGAAGAACGCGCGCTGGAAGGAGATGCGCGAGGTGATCGGGAAGTACGCCTTCGGGGACAACCGCATCGACCCGGACGACACCGCCGTGCAGACGACGTGGATCGCGTACACGGTGCTGCGGGCGGTCGTCCGGGCGCTCGACGACGGGGACGTCACATCGGGGCGGGTCGCGTCCGCCCTCAACCGGGGCGTCGAGGTCGACACCGGCGGCCTGACCCCGACGCTCCGCTGGCGCTTCAAGGACCTGGTCGGCACGTTGAGCTACCCGCGCATCGTCAACACGAAGGTGACGTTCCAGGTGGTCCGCGAGGGCCGTCTCACCGCCCAGAGGAAGGGCTTCGTGGACGTCTCGGACGCCCTGACGGACGCCCCGCGCGGCTAGGGCCCGGCGGGCCGTCCGTCAGGACCCGGCCCGGGTCAGAGCTCGACGTAGGTGTGCTTGGTGAGGCCGTACTTCACCGCGATCGCGTTCCACAGCTTGGACGCCTCGCGCTTGGCCTGGGTGGCCACCCCGCTCTGCTGGTTGGCCCTGGCCGTCGCGCTCGTCGACCGGGCCTGGCCGCCCTTGCAGACGGACTTGTTCTTCTTGGCCTGCCGCGCCCAGGTGGCGTAGTGCTCGTCGGCGGCGGCGGAGGCCTTCCACGCCCGGTTGAGCGAGGCGGCCAGCTCGGCGTGCTGCGGGAGCTTGTCGACGGTCAGGCCTTCGAGCCGGGTCACCAGGTCACGGCGCTGCTGGGCGGCGCCCTTGAGGTCGGTGTTCGCCTGGTCCAGTTCCTTGCAGGACTTGATCTTCTCGACCGCGCCGATCACCGCGGCCCGGCTGTTGTTGCTGTCGGCCAGCAGCTTGTCCAGCGCCTCGGCCTGCGGCTTCGCCGGGTCGGGCGCGGCCTTGGTGGTGGGCTCGGCCTCGGCCGGTGAACTCTGCGCGGCGACCGGCTGCTTGTCGTCCTTGCCGGAGTCGTCGCCACCGCTCATCAGCCAGCCCGCGCCGAGCCCGACGACCGCGCAGCCGACGACGACCGCGGCGATCAGCGGGACGTGCGCGGAGCGCCGGCGCGGAGCCCCGCCGCCCGGCTGCGGGACCGGCCCGTCCTGCTCGGCGCGGCCCTGGAGGCCCTGGAGGCCGGACTGGTAGCCCCCGGGGTCCTGCGGCGGCAACGGGCCGCCCTGGGGCTGCTGCTGGGGCTGGTAGCCCTGCTGCTGGTACGGGGACGGGGGCTGCTGCTGGTACGGCGGGGGCTGCTGCTGCCCCGCGTCGAACTGCGGCATCTGCTGCGTGGCGCCCGCCGGTTCCTCCGTACGGAACAGGTTGTCGAACTCCGCGGGCGGCTGCCGGTCCCCCGGCGCGCCCGGCCTGATCCCGTACGGGGCCCCTCCGGGCACCGGGGGTATGTACTGGGTCGCGTCGGCGTCCCCGCCGCCCGGCACGGGCCCCACGGGACCGGGGCCGCCCGGGACGGGCGCGATGAACTGCGTGGCGTCCGCGTCACCACCGGGAGCACCCTGACCGGCCTGACCGCCCGGACCGGCCTGACCGGCCTCCGGGGGAAGCGGCTGCGCGTACGGCTGGGGCTGGTGCTGAGGCTGCTGCTGCTCGTGCTGCTGGGGGTACTGCGGCTGGTACCCGCCGGGCTGCTGCGGCTCCTGCGGCTGCTGCTGGTAGGAGCCGGGCTGCAGCTGGGAATGCTGGGACTGCTGCGGCTGCTGATACGCCCCGGGCTGCTGGTACGCCTCCGGGCCCGGCGGCTGCTGCTGCGCGGGCGGCAGGGGCTGCGCCGGCGGGTAGCCGTAGTGCCCCTGCCCCTGCCCCTGAACCTGCTGGTCCGGCTGCGGCGGCCCGGCGGACTGCGGCCCCCACTGCTGGCCCCACGGCTGACCGCCCGCGGGCGCGCCCTGCTCGCCCTGTCCGGCCGCGGGCGCCCCCGGGGTCCAGGGGGCTCCGCCGTCGGCGGGCAGCACGACACCCTCGTGCGCGGGTCGTGCGGCGGGGAGCTGTTGCTCGCCGCCCTGTCCGCCCTGTCCGCTCTGCGTCACCGGGACTCCTACATGTGAACCTACGGAATCGTCGGCTCACGCTATCGGGTGGTCACCCGCCTCCGCCAAGCGCGTGGTGCCCCTCACGACCCCTTCACAGGGCGGGTAACATCCCGCGTCCCGGCGACGCTGTTAACGGTCGGACCGCGCCGGACGCGGCCCGGACCGCACCGAGGACCGCGCGCCCTCACGCCGCCTGGAGCTCCATCCGCTCGCCGAACTCCCGTACCGCGGGCTCCTCCCCGTAGGGCGCGAGCCGCTGCTGGAGGTCGTCGAGATATTCGGCACCCCGGCTGGAGCGCACCGTCGACAGCAACTCCATCGCCCGGGTCCCCGTGTGGCACGCCCGCTCCACCTCGCGCTGCTGCACCTGCGCCGAGGCCAGCAGCACCAGCGCGATGCCCCGGCGCCTGGCCCGGGTCTCCGGCAGCGCGGCCAGCGCCTCCTTGGCCCGCCGGGCGGCCTCGTGCGGCTGCCCCAGGTCCCGGTGGCAGTGGGCCAGTTCGTCCGCGAGGTAGCCCGCGTCGAAGTGCGCGATCCAGACCGGGTCGTCGCCGGTGTCCGGGTCGGCCTGCTCCAGCGCGGCGACCGCCCGTCCCGCCACCGCGTGGCAGGTCCGGGCGTCCCCGAGCAGGGCGTGTCCCCGGGCCTCCGCCGCGTAGAACATCGCCTGGGCGCGGGGGGTGACCTGTCCCCGGGCCCCTTCCTGGGCGGCGCGGGCCAGTTGGGCGATCTCGCGGGGGTTGCCGAGCTGGGCGGCGAGATGGCTCATCGACGCGGCGAGCACATAGCCGCCGTAGGCCCGGTCGCCCGCCGCCTGGGCGAGCCGCAGCGCCTGGATGTAGTAGCGCTGGGCGAGTCCGGGCTGGCCGGTGTCGACCGCCATGTAGCCGCCGAGCTCGGTGAGCCGGGCCACCGCGCCGAACAGCTGCCGCCCCACCTGTTCGCGGTACGCCCCCGAAAGCAGCCCGGAGACCACGCTGTTGAGGTAGTGCACGAGCACCGGCCGCACATGGCCGCTGCCGAACCGGTGGTCGAGGTCGGTCAGCGCGGCGGTCATCGCCCGCACCGCCTCGACGTCGGACATCCCGACCCGGGCCCCCGCCGCCCGCTCGACCTGCGCGTCCGGGCCCGAGATCAGCCAGTCCCGGCTGGGCTCGACCAGCGCGGACGCGGCGACCGCAGACCCGGTGAGCAGATCGCGGCGGCCCACGTCGCTGCGCCACAGCTCGCAGACCTGCTCGACGGCCCCGGCGGCGGTCGGGGCGTACTGGAGGCCGACGCCGGAGGCGAGGTTCTTGCCGTTGGCCATGCCGATCTCGTCGATCGTGACCGTACGTCCGAGCTTGCGGCCCAGCGCCTCGGCGATGATCCCCGGGGCGCGGCCCCGGGGCTGCTGGCCGCGCAGCCACCGGGCCACGGAGGTCTTGTCGTAGCGCAGATCGAGCCCCCGCTCGGCCCCGACCATGTTCACGCGGCGGGCGAGGCCCGCGTTGGAACAGGCGGCTTCCTGGATGAGCGTCTGGAGCCGTTCGTTGGGCTGGCGGGCTACGAGAGGCCTTGCAGCCATATGTCCCCCTGAAACATCGGTTATGTGCAGTGATCGGTGGAAGGGATCACTGCCCGGCACATACACAAGAAATGCGCATATTCCATCGGCATTCGGTACGACGGTCCCTGCGGCGGTCCTGGAGGTGGTTACCCGTCCTTCGGTGCGACGCCGCACGCGCGCCCCCGCCCATGCACCGATGCGCCCCGCGTGCAGGATCGATGCGCCGGGCCCGGTTCAGGGGAGGCCGTAACCCCTGGTGACGGCGGGAGTTGTGCTGGACGTGGAAGAGCCCATCGGAGTCACGGAAGCCGCACAGGTCCCCCAGCAGCGGGGCGAGCACCTGCTCGACGCCGCGGTGCGGTATGCGGAAGAGCGTCACTGGGACGTGTTCCCCGGCACCTGGCTGGAGGCGGTGGGCGGCAGGGAGCGGTGTTCGTGCGGCGACGCCGGCTGCGCCCTGCCCGGGGCCCATGCGGACCGGCCCGACTGGGCGGGACAGGCGACCGGCAGCGGGGCGGCGGCCCGGCGCATGTGGAGCAGGCAGCCCCGCGCCTCGGTGCTGCTGCCGACGGGCCGGGCCTTCGACGCGCTGGAGGTGCCCGAGTCCGCGGGCTTCCTGGCGCTGGCCCGGATGGAGCGGATGGACCTGACGCTGGGCCCGGTCACCTGCACGCCCGACCGCCGGATGCTGTTCTTCGTGCTGCCGGGAGCCGCCGGCAAGGCCGCCGAGCTGGTGCGCATGCTCGGCTGGAACGCCGAGGCGATCGACCTGACCGGCCGGGGCGAGGGCCACTACATCGCCGCCCCGCCCACCCGGGTGGGCGCCCGGGGGGCCGTGCAGTGGGCCCGCAAGCCCACCCAGACCAACCGCTGGCTGCCCGATGTCGACGAGTTGATCAGCCCGTTGGCGTACGCCTGTGCCCGTGAGGCGGCCGACGCCCGCACCCGGACCTCGTAGGACACCGGAGACCCCTCATAGGGGTGCCTTTCGTAGGGTGGTCCCCACCACGTGGGGATATCGAAAGGCTGTGCCATGCCGGACCGGGCAGATGCGCGTACGGAAACAGACGCGGCGACGGGTGGTGCCCACGAGGCACGGCCCGCCGTCCGCGTACAGGGGCTGTGGAAGCGGTTCGGGGAACAGGTCGCCGTCGCGGGGATCGATCTGGAGCTGCCCGCGGGGAAGTTCATCGGTCTCGTGGGGCCCAACGGGGCGGGCAAGACGACGACGCTGTCGATGGTCACCGGGCTGCTGCGGCCCGACATGGGGAAGATCGAGGTCGCGGGCCACGACGTGTGGACGGATCCGGTCGAGGTGAAGTCCCGGATCGGGGTGCTGCCGGAGGGGCTGCGGCTCTTCGAGCGGCTCTCGGGGCGTGAACTGCTCGCCTACAACGGCCGGTTGCGCGGTCTGCCGGGCGACGAGGTCGACAAGCGGGCCACGCAGTTGCTGGACGTGCTGGATCTCGCGGGGGCGCAGCACAAGCTGGTCGTCGACTACTCCACCGGTATGCGGAAGAAGATCGGGCTCGCGGCGGCCCTGCTCCACAACCCCGAAGTGCTGTTCCTGGACGAGCCGTTCGAGGGCGTCGACCCGGTCTCGGCGCAGACCATCCGCGGGGTGCTGGAGCGCTACACCCGGTCCGGGGCGACCGTGGTCTTCTCCAGCCATGTGATGGAGCTGGTCGAGTCGCTGTGCGACTGGGTCGCCGTGATGGCGGCGGGCCGGATCAAGGCGCAGGGCACGCTGGCCGAGGTGCGCGGCGACGCCCCCTCGCTGCAGAACGCCTTCCTCGAACTGGTCGGCGCGAGCGGCCGGGACGCGGGCGACTCCCTCGACTGGCTGGGCGGCGCCCGATGAGCGTGCTGGACGCCCCGGTCACCGCGACCGCCCCGGCGGCGCCGACGACGGGCCTGACCCCCATCTTCGTCAGGCTCAAGCTGACGATCCTGCGCAACGGGCTGCGGCAGTCGTCCGGGCGCACGGCGGCGTTCATCGTCTCCCTCGTCTTCACCCTGCTGCTCGCGGCGGGCCAGGTGCTCGGTCTGGTCCTGCTGCGCGGCAACGATCACGCGGGCACGGTCGTGGTGCTGCTGACGGGTGTCGTGGCGCTCGGCTGGGCGGTGCTGCCGCTGTTCTTCCCGAGCGGTGACGACACCCTCGACCCGACCCGGCTGGTGATGCTGCCGTTGCGGCCCGAGCCGCTGATCCGGGCCCTGCTGGTGTCCTCGATGGTCGGGATCGGCCCGCTGTTCACCCTGTGCCTGGTGGTCGGCTCGGTCCTGGCGCTGGCGCACGGGGCGGCGGGGATCGTGTTCGCGGTGCTCGCGGTCCCGCTGACGATGCTGCTGTGCGTGGCACTGTCCCGGGCGGTGGCCACGGCCAACGTACGGCTGCTGAACTCCCGCAAGGGCCGCGACCTCGCGGTGCTCAGCGGGCTGGTGATCGCGGTGGGCATCCAGTTCGTCAACTTCGGGGCGCAGCGGCTCGGCCAGTCCGGCGGGCTCTCCGCGCTGGACCCGGCGGCGGGCGTGGTCCGCTGGCTGCCCGGGGCTTCGGCGGTGGCGTCGGTGGACGCGGCGTCGGACGGTGCGTACGGGATCGCCGTCGCCCAGCTCCTGATCACGGTCGCCGCCCTGGTGGCGCTGATGTGGATGTGGCAGCGGAGCCTGGTGAAGCTGATGACCGCGCCGGACGGTTCGACCCTGGCGGCGGCGGAGCCGGCCCGTGAGGAGTCCGGGCGGGGCAGGCTGTCGGCGCTGCTGCCGGAGGGCCGTACGGCGACGGTGATGCAGCGCAGTCTGCGGTACGTGGCACGGGACCCGAAGACCAAGGCGGCCTGGGTGACGGCGCTGGCGGTCGGGGCGATCGTGCCGCTGCTCAACGCGCTCCAGGGCACCGGCTCGGTCTACTTCGCGTGCTTCGCCGCCGGGATGCTCGGCATGCAGATGTACAACCAGTTCGGCCAGGACACCTCGGCGTTCTGGATGGTGGCGCTGACGATCTCCTCGCCCCGGGACGCGTACGTCGAGCTGCGGGCGCGGGCGATGGTCCTGCTGCTGCTCACCCTGCCGTTCACGCTGGTCGTGTGCGCGGTGACGGCGGCGATGATCGGTGACTGGCGGTCGCTGCCGGGGGCGCTGGGCCTGTCCTTCGCGCTGCTGAGCTCGATGGTGGCGACGGGGGCGGTGGCCTCGGCGCTGTTCCCGTACTCGATTCCGCAGGAGGGCGCGTTCAAGAACGTGGTGCCGGGGCAGGGCGGTCTGGCCTGGATCTCGATCCTCGGCGGCATGCTGGCCGCCGCGCTGCTGTCGGCGCCGGTGATCGTGGCGACGATCTGGATGCACCTCGCGGACCACCACGACGCGCTGTGGCTGATGGTGCCGGGCGGGCTGGTCTACGGGGCGCTCATCGGGTGGGCGGGGCTGCGGTTCGCCGCGGTGCGCACGGCGAACCGGCTGCCGGAGATCCTGACGGCGGTCAGCAAGGGCTGAGCCGCCGCCTTCAGGGCTGCGCCTACGGCGACACCGGTTCGCGGTCGTCGTCGTGGTTGTCCTCGGCGAGCTGTTCCAGGAAGGGCTCCACGGCGGCCCGCCAGCCCTCCGGCTGGTCGTAGTGGACGAGGTGGCCCGCGTCCGCCACTTCCGCGTACTGCCCGCGGGGCAGGACGCGGACCATCTCCTGGGCCTCGGCGCGACCCAGCTCCCCGTCGAGGCCGCGCAGCACCAGCGCGGGGCACCGGACCTGGGCCAGCTCCTCCCAGTGGGCGTCGAAGACCCAGGTGGCGCGGGAGCGGAGCATCTGGCGGCGGGAGAAGACGGGGCGCCAGCCGTCCTCCCGCTCGGCCATCACCTCGGCGTAGAACTCGCCGCGCGAGGGGTTGGGCCGCTCCACCCAGGGATCGTCCTCGCCGAACCACTTCCGTACGTCGGCGAGGGTGGCGAAGGGCAGCGGCCAGGAGTCGAACCAGTCGCTCCACTCGCGCTGGGAGGCCGCGCCGAGGGCGGAGGCCCGCATGTCGCAGACGACGAGGGCGCGGACGAGGTCGGGGCGCTTGGCGGCGAGCTGCCAGCCTGTGAGCGCTCCCATGGCGTGGCCGACGACGGTGACGGGGCCGAGCCCGAGCTGTTCGATCGCGGCCTCGGCGTCGGAGACGTAGGCGTCGCGGGTGTACGGGCCGTCGGCGGGCTTGTCGCTCCGGCCGTGGCCCCGTTGGTCGAGGCCGACCGCGCGGTGCCGTTCGGCGAGCCAGCGGGCGGTCGGGGCCCAGTGCGAGGCCCGGCCCATCAGCCCGTGCAGCAGTAAGACCCCGGGCGCGCCGTCCGCTTCCGCGCGCCCCTTGGGCGGGTCGGCGAACTCCCATGCCGCGAGGCGTACGCCGTCGGTTCCGGTCACATCGATGCGCCGCACCATAGTCCTGGCACCCCCTTCTGGTCCTCGATCACCGTGTGGTCGCGCCCCGCCAGGCTATCGAACTCTTATTCGAAAACGGGGTTCCGCCACCCAAGACCCCACGTTCGAGTGACACCCGTCAAGGATTGACGTCGGCCGGCCTGGGGAGATCTTCAGCGGGAGGCGGGCCGCTCGGGGACAGGGGCCCGCGGGAACTGACCTTGAGAGCTCGGGGCTCCGGGTCAGCACAGGGGAGGAACGGCCCCGGCGCCTTCGGACGCCGGGGCCGCCCCCTGTCCGGGGACGGCACCCGGAGGGTGTCCCGACAACGATGGCGGGCGACGGCGCGAGGTGCCCCGCACCGGCCGGGACCAGTCCCTTCCGACGTGCGACGGGCACCGTGCGGCGCGCGTGGTGGTACGCGTGGTGGTACGACGGGTGCATTCCCTGCTCCCTCCCCGACCGTGCCGGCCGTGGCCGGCCGACACCCCCAGGTCCTCTGCCTGGCCTCAGCCTGGCATGTGACGCGTCCGGCCGCTGCCGTTCCGGACGGAAATCGGAAAGCGCACATCACGGTTGTGTTGCCGTGACCGGGACCGGCCCGGCGGCCGGGTCAGCGCTTGGCGACGAAGACGTGCGAGGCGACCTCGGAGTCGAGCTCGGCCGCCTCCCCGCTGGAGCCGACCAGCACCCCGCCGGGCGACTCGGTGACGCTGACGACGGACCCGGGCTGCACCCCGGCCCTGCGCAGCGTGTACATCAGCTGGGCGTCGGTCTGGATCGGCTCCCCGATCCGCCGCACCACCACGGTCTTGCCCTCGGAGCCCGGGTCCAGGTCGGCCAGGCTCACCATGGAGGCGTCCAGGAACGGGTCGGCCTCGGCCTTCTCGCCCAGCTCCTCCAGGCCCGGGATGGGGTTCCCGTACGGCGACTCCGTCGGGTGGCGCAGCAGCTCCAGCACCCGCCGCTCCACCGCTTCGCTCATCACGTGCTCCCAGCGACAGGCCTCGGCGTGGACCTGCTCCCACTCCAGGCCGATCACGTCCACGAGCAGACACTCGGCGAGCCGGTGCTTGCGCATGACGCGGGTGGCCAGGCGGCGGCCCTCCTCGGTCAGCTCCAGGTGGCGGTCCCCCGCGACCTGGACCAGTCCGTCGCGCTCCATGCGGGCCACCGTCTGGCTGACGGTCGGACCGCTCTGGTCCAGCCGTTCAGCGATACGGGCGCGCATGGGGACCACGCCTTCCTCTTCCAGTTCGAGGATGGTGCGGAGATACATCTCCGTGGTGTCGATCAGTCCGGACATACGTGCCCCTCGATGCTGTGACTAGAAAACGTCGTGCGATGGCCCTGCACCAATTCTGACGCATAGCACCGACAACCGTGCCGCCTCGGTGGAAGACCGGTGGAAGTGCGTACGGACAGGGTCGCAGGGCGCTATTGACAGGTCACTGGTCCAGACCGCAACGTGATCGGCGGCACAGCCATTCCCACCCCGCCGAAAGGGCCCTTCCCGATGAGCGACAGCAAGCTGGCCGGTCAGTTCTTCGATGCGGCGATCGGCCTGCTGACGCGGGTGCGGGACGAGGAGGCGGACAGCATCGCCGCCGCGGGCAAGGCCGTCGCGGACACCGTCGAGTCGGGCGGCCGGCTCTTCGCCTTCGGTGCGGGCCACTCCTCGCTGGCCGCCCAGGACGTCGTCTACCGCGCGGGCGGCCTCGCGCTGATGAACCTGCTCACCGTGCCCGGGGTGGTCGGCGTGGACGTCATGCCCGCCACGCTCGGCTCGGCGCTGGAGCGGGTGGACGGGCTCGCCTCGGCCGTCCTGGACTCCAGCCCCGCCACCGCCGGGGACCTCCTGGTGATCGTCTCGCTGTCCGGGCGCAACGCCCTGCCGGTCGAGATGGCGCAGAACGCCCGCGCCCTCGGGCTGAAGGTCATCGGCCTCACCTCGGTCGCGTACGCGGAGAACACCCGCTCCCGGCACGCCTCGGGCGGCTTCCTGCGGGACCACTGCGACATCGTCCTCGACAGCAAGATCGCGATCGGCGACGCGGAGCTGACGGCGCCCGGCGTCGAGGCCCCCTTCGCCCCCGCCTCGACGGTGGTGACCAGCGCGATCATGCAGGCGATGCTGGCGGCCGCCGTCGAGCACCTGGTGGCCCGGGGCGTCGAGCCGCCGATGCTGCGCTCGGGGAACGTCGACGGCGGCCACGAGTGGAACGGCCGGGTCATGACGGAGTACCGGGACCGGATCTTCTACCGCCACTGACCCCGGACTTCGGCTACCGCCACCGAGCCGCGGCCTCCGGGAGGCGCGTGGGAAGGGTGACCCGGGCCGTCAGCCCGCCGCCCGGGTTGGCGCTCGCGCCGGCGTCCCCGCCGTGCGCCCGCGCCACCGACGCCACGATGGAGAGCCCGAGGCCCGCGCCCTCGCCGGGCGCGTGACGGCGGGCCCGCGCGCGACGGAACGGCTCGAACAGCAGCGGCACGGTCGCCGGGTCCACCACGGGCCCGGTGTTGGCGACCTCCAGACCCTCCGGCCCGACCCGGACCCGCACGGTCCCGCCGGGGTGGTTGTGGCGCAGCGCGTTGGCGACCAGGTTGTGCACGAGGTGGTCGAGGAGGACCGCGTCGCCCTCGACCGTCACCGGCCGGGCCGTCACCTCCACGGTGATGTCCCGCTCCTCCGCCTCGGCGGACAGCGCCTCGGTGACCGTGGCGGTGGTCTCGTCGAGGGCGACCCTCTCCCGCCGCCTCAGCCCCTCGTCGGAGACCGCGAGGAGCAGCAGCCCCTCGATGAGCCGCTCGCTGCTCGCGGCGGTGTCGATGAGCTTGTCCCGGATCCAGGCGACCTTCTCGGGCGGCGGGTCGTCGGCGAGCCCGATCTCGGCGGCGGCCCGCTGCACGGCGAGCGGGGTGCGCAGCTCGTGGGCGGCGTTGGCGGCGAACCGCTGCCGGGCGGCGACCAGCTCCTGGATCCGGTCGAGCATCCCGTCGAAGGTGTCGGCCAGCTCCTTCAGCTCGCCGGGCGGGGCCTTCAGCGCGAGGCGTTCGTGCAGGTTGGAGCCGGAGAGCCGGCGGGCGCGGGCGGTGATGACGCCGACCGGCCGCAGCACCCGGCCCGCCATCCACCAGGCGAGGGCGACGGAGAGCGCGGAGTAGACGGCGAGGGAGACCCCGGAGACGGTCAGCAACTGGCTGAGCGCGGCGTCCCCGGCGGCGGTGCTGACCTTCTGCGCGACCGCGATCTGGCCGGGTTCGAGCACGGTGGCCCGCGCCCAGTCCGACGACGGCAGCATGGGGACGGTGGCGGAAACGCCGTCCGTCCGGGAGGCGGGGACGGCCGGGGCGACGGCGGTGCCGATGGTGGCGTACACGCCCTCGCTGACCAGCAGATAGACGATGGCCATGAGCAGGACGCCGGCCATGACCAGCAGTCCGCCGTACAGCGCGGCGAGACGGGTGCGCTCACTGTTCACCGGGCGCTCCCCGTACGGGCCTCGGGAACGTCCCCGATGCGGTAGCCGGCCCCCGGCACGGTCTCGATGACCGGGGGCGCGCCGAGTTTGGCGCGGAGCTTGGAGAGGGTGACGCGGACGGCGTTGGTGCGGTAGCTGGTGTCCTCCTCCCACACCTCCTCGATCAGGTCGTCGCCGCTGACGACCGCGCCCTCGGCCCGCAGCAGGGTTTCCAGCACGGCGAACTCCTTGCGGGAGAGGGAGAGGAAGCGGCCGTCGCGGCAGACCTGGCGGCGGGCGGTGTCCAGCCGCAGCCCGGCCCGTTCCAGGACGGGCGGCAGGGCGGGGCGGGCACGGCGGCCGAGGGCGAGGACCCGGGCGAGGAGTTCGTCGTACGCGAACGGCTTGGTCAGGTAGTCGTCGGCGCCGAGCCCGAGGCCGGCCACCCGGTCCCGTACGGTCCCGGCGGCGGTGAGCATCAGGATCCGGGTCAGCAGGCGCAGGTCGACGACCCGGCGGCAGACCTCGTCGCCGTGCAGCCCCGGCAGATCGCGGTCGAGGATCATCACGTCGTACGCGCCGAACCGCAGCCGCTCCAGCGCCGCCCGCCCGTCGGGGGCGATGTCCACGGCGACGGCGTCACGGCGCAGCCCCTCGGCGATCATCTCCGCCAGGAATTCCTCGTCCTCCACCACCAGCACGCGCATGGGCCCTGTGTACCCGAAAGCGATGTTTCGTCGGTGTAAGCATCCGGGCTGAGAGAAACGAAACCGCGTCCTCGCGCACGCTCGGGCCGTCCCTGTACGGACCTGTCGGCAAGCGACGAGGAGCCCCCATGAACCAGACCCTTTCCCGCCGGACCGCCGCGCGCTCACGCGTGCGCTCGCTCGCGGCGGCCTGTGCGCTGGCCGCCGCCCTCGCCCTGACAGCCACCGCATGCTCCGGCGACGGCGGCAGCGGCACGAAGGGCGGCGGATCGGCGTCCGGCACCAAGAAGACGAAGGAGGACCAGGCGCTGGAGCACCGCAAGTGCCTGCGCGACCAGGGCCTGGACATCCCCGAGCCGAAGCCGGGCCAGGACGGTGTCGGCATCACCATCGACGGCGGCTCGATGAGCAAGAAGGAGATGGAGAAGGCGTTCAAGGCCTGCGAGGACAAGGCGGTCGGCGGCGGGGCCAAGGAGCTGACCCAGGCGGAGAAGGACAAGATGGTCGCCTTCGCCCGGTGCATGCGCAAGAACGGCTTCGACATGCCCGACCCGAAGTTCGACGGCGGGGCGATGCAGGCGGCGCCCGCGATGAAGCCGAAGGACATGAAGAAGTTCGACAAGGCCAACAAGGCGTGCGAAAGCGTCGGCCGATGAGGCGCGGACGGGCCGTGGCGGCAGCGGTGACGGTGGTGCTCGCCGTGGCGGCCGGCTCGCTCGCCGTCACCCGGCTCGGGTCCGGCGAGGAGACCGGCGGGTCGAAGAACACCGGGCTGCCCCCGGCCACCGCCCCGGTCGAGCGCGGGGACCTGCGCGACAGCGCCCAGGCCGACGGGACGCTCGGCTACGACAAGGAGCGCAAGGTCAACGCGGGCGCGCCGGGCACCATGACCTGGACGCCGCGCACCGGCTCGACGGTGGAGCGGAACGAGCGGCTGTACGAGATCGACGGCCGTCCGGTGCGCCTGATGTACGGCTCCGGCCCCATGTACCGGACGCTGAAGGCGGGCGACAAGGGCCGGGACGTGGAGCAGCTGGAGCGCAATCTCGCGGAGCTGGGCTACACGGGCTTCACCCCGGACGAGGAGTACACCGAGCTGACGGCGGCGGCCGTCAAGCGCTGGCAGAAGTCCCACGCCGCGAAGCAGACCGGGAAGGTCGGTCCCGCGGACATCACGTTCGCGCCGGGGAAGGTGCGGATCAAGAGCGTCGGGGCGGGCGTGGGGGAACGGGCCCAGCCCGGCGCCCCGGTCCTGGAGACGACCGGATCCGAACGCATCGTGACGTTCCAACTGGACGTCGCGGAAAGCCAGTTGGCGAAGGCGGGCACGAAGGTCACCGTGGACCTGCCGGACGGCACGACCGCGCCGGGGAAGGTCTCATCGGTCGGCCGGACCGCGAAGCAGGGCGACGACCCGCAGGACGACAGCCCCAAGGTCACCCTGACCGTCTCGTTCGACGATCCGGACGAGGTCGGCGGCTTCGACCAGTCACCGGTCACGGTGAACCTGACGGGCGAGACCCGCGAGGGCGTCCTGACGGTCCCGGTGAACGCGCTGCTCGCCCTGCCCGGCGGCGGCTTCGGCCTCCAGGTGGTCCGGGGCGGCACGGTCCGTGAGGTGAAGGTCGAGCTCGGCATGTTCGCGGAGGGCCGGGTCGAGGTGTCCGGCGGCGGGCTGCGCGAGGGCACGAAGGTGGGGGTACCGAAGATATGAGCGGTTCCATCGGTTACGCCGGTACGGACACGGGCACGGGCCCCGCCCCCGGAGCCCGTACGGTCGTCGCCCTCTCCGGCGTCACCAAGGAGTACCCGGGCCCGGTGGCCGCGCTGCGTGGGGTGGACCTCACTGTCGAGGAGGGCGAACTCCTCGGCATCGTGGGCCCCTCCGGCTCCGGCAAGTCCACGCTGCTGCACATCATCGGCACCCTGGACCGCCCCACCGCGGGCTCCGTCCACATCGCGGGCCACGACGTGGCGGCGCTCTCGGACCGCAGGCTCTCCGCGCTGCGGGCCCAGCACGTGGGCTTCGTCTTCCAGGCGTTCCACCTGGTGCCGGGCGTCAGCGCCCGCGACAACGTGGCGGAAGGCCTGCTCTACTCCGGCCTCTCCCGCCCGGCGCGCCGCCGCAGGGCGGCCGACGCCCTGGACCGGGTCGGCCTCGCGGACCGCCTCGACCACAAGCCGCACCAGCTCTCCGGCGGCCAGAAGCAACGGGTCGCCATCGCCCGGGCGGTGGTCGGCGAGCCCGCGCTGCTGCTGGCCGACGAACCGACCGGGGCGCTCGACTCGGAGTCGGGGGCGGCGGTGATGGAACTGCTGCGGGACCTGAACCGGGAGGGGGCCACGATCGCGGTCATCACGCACGACACGGAGATCGCGCGGGAGTTGCCGCGCGAGGTACGGATCCGGGACGGCCAGGTGGTGGCGGACGTACGGAATCCTCCTCCCGTACCGTCCATGGCGACAGGAGCGGGCCGGTGAACCGGGGAACGGGCGGCCGGGGCCGAGGCAGGCTGAAGGCGGCCCGCCTGAGCCCCCGGGACGTGGCGCACGTCGGCTCGTCCGGCCTGCGGAGCCGGCCGATGCGGGTGGTGCTCTCCGCGCTGGGCATCGCCATCGGCATCGCCACGATGATCTCGGTGGTCGGCATCTCCGCCTCCAGCCAGGCCCAACTCCTCCGCGAACTGGACAAGTTGGGCACCAACCTCCTCGTCGCCTCCCCCGGCGAGTCGATGTTCGCCGGGGAGGAGGTGAAGCTGCCGGAGGAATCGGTCGGGATGGTGGGCCGGATCAAGGGCGTCCAGGACGTCGGCGCGACCGCCGATCTGAACGCGACCGTACGCCGCAACGAGAAGGTCGACGAGGGCGATACGGGCGGGATCACGGTCAAGGCCACGACGGCGGACCTGCTCCGCGTCCTGCGCGGCGAGGTCGGGGCCGGCAGCTGGCTGAACGCGGCGACCGGCCGCTACCCCTCGGTCGTGCTCGGCCATGTCTCGGCGGAACGCCTGGGCATCACGAAGCCGGGACAGCAGGTGTGGCTGGGCGACCGCCACTTCACGGTCGTCGGCATCCTGGCCCCGCTCCCCCTCGCCCCGGAGATCGAGCGCTCGGCCCTGGTCGGCTGGGAGGGCGCGAAGCGCCTGCTGGGCTTCGCGGGCCACCCGACGTCGATATACGAGCGCTCGACGGACGCGGCGGTGCAGGACGTACGCAAGGTGATGGCGGCGACGGTCGACCCGCGGAACCCGCAGAACGTGAAGGTCACCGACCCGTCGTCGGCGCTCCGCGCGAAGGCGGCGACCGAGGGGGCGTTCAGCAGTCTGCTGCTGGGCCTGGGCGGCATCGCGCTGCTCGTCGGGGGTGTCGGCGTCGCCAACACCATGATCATCTCGGTCCTGGAACGGCGGTACGAGATCGGCCTGCGCCGCTCGCTGGGCGCGACCCGGGGCCAGATCCGCATCCAGTTCGTCACGGAGTCGCTGATGCTGTCGGGCCTGGGCGGCCTGGCGGGCGTGGCACTGGGCGCGGCGGCGACGGGGGTGTACGCGCACTCCGGCGGGCTGCCGTGGGTGGTCCCGCTGTGGGCGGTCGGCGGCGGCTTCGGCGCGACCCTGGCCATCGGCACGGTGGCGGGCCTGTACCCGGCGGTCCGGGCGTCCCGGCTCTCCCCGACCCTGGCGCTGCACGCGGCGTAGGGAGCGGGGCGGGGACGGCTCCGGCCGGTCGCCGGACGCACACTGTCCCGCCTCGCCCCGCCTCGCCCCGCCCCACCTCGCCTCGCCTCGCCTGCTAGCGCCCCGCCGTCGCCTGCGCCAGGTCGACCGCCCCCGCGACCCGGGCCGCGACCGTCTCCGCGTACGCCGTGTCCGGGCGTTCGAAGGCGGCCCGGTTCGCCGCGCGGAGGAACGTGAGCACGCCCAGCGTCCGGCCCCGGCTGCGGAGCACCGCGCAGAGTGCGTGCGCCGCGTCCCGGGGCCAGCGGCGTTCCGTGGCCCAGGCCGCCGCACCGGCGTCCCCGGCGCTCGCGCTCGTACGGACGGTGCCGGTGCGCTCGACGGACTGGAGGGCCGGGTGGCCGGGGTCGTAGCGGGCCGGGATGGAGCCCCCCGCGACCGGCAGACACGGGCCGGGCGCGTCGAAGGGCGTGGCGGCCGTACGCACCAGGCGGTCGCCCGCCACCAGGTCGACCAGGACGTGGTCGGCGAAGCCGGCGAGCGCGAAGTCCAGCAAGGAGGTCGCCGCCTCCATCGGGTCCTCGCACTCGGAGGCCGTACGGGCGGCCCGGTGCAGCTGGCTCGTCCGGAAGCGCAGCCGGTCGGCCTCCTGTTCGGCGAGCTTGGCGGCGGTGACGTCCCGGAACAGCCACCCCACCCCGAGCGGGACCGGTTCCTCCGTCAACGGCGAGGCCAGCCGCAGGAATCCGCTGCGCCAGCACCGGCGGCGCTCACCCTCCGCCGTCCGCAGGGTCACCCACAGCTCGGCCGGGGCGCTCGGGGCGCCCTCGGCGAGCACATGGTGCAGGGCCGCCTCCAGCTCCTCGACGCCCTGGATCACCAGCTCACCGAGCGGGCGGCCGAGGAGCGTGGTGCGGCCGCCGCCGAGCGCACGGGAGGCGTAGGCGTTGACGACCGTCGGGCGCAGGTCGACGTCGACGAGGACCACACCCCAGGACGCGTCCTCCAGCAGCGCCTCGCTCAGCGCGATGGCCCGCTCCAGGTCGATCTGGGCGTGCACCTCGCTGAACGCGCAGTAGACCCCGGCCGGTTTGCCGTCCGCGCCGCGCACCCCGGCGGACTGGGTCCGCACCAGCACCCGGCCGCCGTCCTTGCGCAGCAGCGCGAACTCGTGCACCTGCCGCCCCGGCGCGTCCATGGCCGACATCAGCCGCGCCCGCACCTCGTCCGCGTCGGCCCGGCGCACCGCCCAGCCCGCGAAGCCGGCCCGGCCCACGGCCTCGTCCGCCGACCAGCCGAGGACGCGTTCGGCCTCGCGGTTCCAGTGGGTGACCGTGCCGTCGGCGTCGAAGGCGCAGAGCGCCGCGTCCATGCCGTCGAGCAGCGCCGCCAACAGCTCGGACCCGGCGGGCACACCGGGGATCCCGTCCTCGCCGGCCGGGGGCCCGGGGTTCGCGGAGCACCCCGGCGGCCCGCCGCCGGGATCCTCGTCCGGCCCGAGCTCGTCGGTGGTCCCGCTGCTCCTGGAAGCACCCACTCCGCACCCCCCGCAGAACGTGTCGGCTGTTTTCCCACGCGTCGCCGCGTGTATTGCTGCACGTCAGACCATTCAACTCGAACGTGACCCAGCACACATCAACTTCACCGAAATCATTTCTCCTGCCGACGGCTTCCGGCGGCTTCCCGATGGATTCGCGCCACGCGTACGACCGTGCCGCGACCGCGCCACGAACGTGCCGGGCCCCATCGAGCCGTCCGGTGCGGGGAGTTCACCGGCGGCACGGCGGTGCGTGGTGACGACGACACACGGAGTCCACCGGGCGCACCCAGCCTTGGGGCGCCTTCGTCCGCTTCCCTCTCTCCCCCCGGCAGCTCGCCGCCCCTCGACCTCCGACCGCTGACCGCCGACCTCCAGGAGCCCTCCCGTGACGCCCTTCCGCACCGCACGTCCGACGGCCGCGACCACCGTGGCCGTGTGCGCCGCGCTCGCGACGCTCACCGCCGCGGCCCCCGCCCCCGCTCCCGTACACACCACCGGGCGGGACGCCCCCCGGCCGCTCCCCGCCATCACCCCGCGCGCCGAGACCGCCACGCTGTACGACGACGAACAGGGCGGCAACGCCAACGCGGACGACCCCGCGATCTGGCGCAATCCCGCCGACCCGGACCGCAGCCTGGTGATCGCCACCGCCAAGGAGGGCGGGCTGCGGGTCTACGGCCTGGACGCCCGCCTCGTACAGTCGCTGCCCGCACCCGCCGCGCCCGGCCCCGACGACGCCCCGGGCCGCTTCAACAACGTCGACCTGGTGCACGGACTGCGACTGTCCCCGGGCCGGGCGGCGGGGCAGGCGGCGGGCCGGAAGGCGGATCTGGCCGTCACCTCCGACCGGGGTCACGACCGGCTGCGTATCCACCGCATCGACCCGTCCCGCCCGGACCGCCCGCTGACGGACGTCACCGACCCGGCCGCGCCCCGGGTGTTCTCCGCCGGCCAGGACGAGGTCAACGAGCAGACGACGGCGTACGGTCTGGCCACCTGGACGGACCGCCGCAGCGGCCGCTCGTACGCCCTGGTCAGCCAACGCAACCGCACGTCGATCGCCCTGCTGGAGCTGCTCCCGACCCGGTCCGGCACCGTCACGTACCGCAAGGTCCGGAGCATCGGCCTGCCCTCCGCGTTCCGGCTGCCCGACGGCACGGACTGGACGCCCTGCGGCGAGCCGGGCGAACTGCCCCAGGTCGAGGGGATGGTGGTCGACCCGGCCGACGGCACGCTCTACGCCGGCCAGGAGGACGTGGGCATCTGGCGCATGCCCGCCGACCTGCGGGGAAAGCCGGTGCTGGTCGACAAGGTCCGCGAGTACGGCGTGCCGGGGACGTACGACGAGGAGAGCGAGGAGTGCGCCCCCGGCACGGACCCGGGCTTCGGCGGCACCCGCATCTCGGCCGACGTGGAGGGGCTGACCCTGCTCCCCGAGCGGAACGGCGACCGGTATCTCCTGGCGTCCAGCCAGGGCGACGACACCTTCGCCGCGTACGCCCGCCGGACCGGCCGCGAGAACCGGACCGTCCCCGTGTACGCGGGCGGCTTCCGGGTGACGGCGGCCTCGGCGACGCTGGACGGCTCCGAGGCCTGCGACGGCGCGGCGGTGCTGAACGAACCGCTCGGCAGCACGTACCCGGGCGGCCTGCTCGTCGTCCAGGACGGCAACGCCACCCCGGCGCAGGCGGGACGGGAGGCCACGGGCTTCAAGTTCGTGGACCTGCGGAAGGTCCGGGGTGCGCTGGGCCTCACCCGTATCGAATAAATAGCTTGTACCGCGATCCAGGACACTCCTATGCTGTGGAGCACACAGGAAAGGAGGTGTTCCGGAAGTGATTTCTTCTCGGACTCGTGAGGTGACTGCGGGCTGACGCCCGTCGTCGCACTCTTTTGCAGTGCATGGCCGGACGCCGGCCAATCCCAAGCAGTTACCGACCCGCAGGCTCGCCGGTAAGTCCGGCCGGCTCCTCTGTGCACAGAGGACCCAGAGCCTGCGGGTTTCTGCGTTTCCCGGTCCGCTCCCGGTCCGCGCGGGCGGCTTCCGGGTGACGGCCACCCCGGCGCGGGCAGGACGAGAGGCCACCGGCTTCACGTTCGTGGACCCGCGGAAGATCCGGGGTGCGCTCGGTCTCACCCGTATCGAATAAATAGCTTGTACCGCGATCCAGAACGCTCCTATGCTGTGGAGCACACAGGAAAGGAGGTGTTCCGGAAGTGATTTCTTCTCGGACTCGTGAGGTGACTGCGGGCTGACGCCCGTCGTCGCACTCTTTTGCAGTGCATGGCCGGACGCCGGCCAATCCCAAGCAGTTACCGACCCGCAGGCTCGCCGGTAAGTCCGGCCGGCTCCTCTGTGCACAGAGGACCCAGAGCCTGCGGGTTTCTGCGTTTATCCAGGTGACACACGCTAAGCACGCTACGCACGTGACGCAGGCGCCGTCCGCCTACGGGCAGAGCCGCTCCACCCGCCACGGGCTGCCGGACGCCCCGTCGCCCTCCCTGACGTACCGCAGCCGGTCGTGCAGCCGGTTCGCGTGCCCCTGCCAGAACTCGATCGTCTCGGGCACCACCCGGAAGCCGCCCCAGTGCGGCGGGGCCGGCACCTTCTCGCCCTCCGGATAGCGCGCGGCCAGCTCCTCGTACCGCGTGATCAGCTCCTCGCGGGAGCCGACGACGCTGGACTGGGCGCTGGCCCACGCCCCGAGCTGGGAGCCGTGCGGGCGGGTACGGAAGTAGCCCACGGTCTCCTCGCGGGAGGTACGGGCGGCGGTGCCGGTGACGATGACCTGGCGGGCCATCGGGTGCCAGGGGAAGAGCAACGAGACGTGCGGGTTGGCGGCCAGCTCGCGGCCCTTGCGGGAGTCGTAGTTGGTGAAGAAGACGAAGCCGCGGTCGTCGTACTGCTTGAGCAGCACGGTGCGCGAGGACGGGCGGCCGTCCGGGGTGGCGGTGGAGACGATCATCGCGTTGGGCTCGTGCAGCACCCCGCCGACGGCGACCTGGCGGAACCAGCGGGCGAACTGCTCCATCGGGTCGGGGCTGAGGTCACGCTCGGTGAAGTCCTCCGAGCGGTACTGCTCGCGCATGGCCGCCGGATCGGTGGTGGAATCGTCGGGGAGGGGTCCCGAAGAACCTTCTGGTGTGGGCACGGACCCATCCTGCCGCAGTGGCCGAGTGTGCCCGGCGGGGAGGACCCGTAACCACGCACCGCCGAAATGGAGTCCTGTGCCGGATGTCACGCTTCCCCACTCCGTGGGAACCCGCCAATATCTTGGGGCAGGCCTCGTGGGAGCCCTGGGGCCGTAGGGTCTGTCGCCCATCCGCCCGCCGAACTGAGGGAGCCGCCTGATGTCCGACTTCGTACCCGGTCTTGAGGGAGTCGTCGCGTTCGAAACGGAGATCGCCGAACCGGACAAGGAAGGCGGTTCGCTCCGTTACCGCGGGGTCGACATCGAGGATCTCGTCGGCCACGTCTCGTTCGGGAACGTGTGGGGCCTGCTGGTGGACGGGGCGTTCGATCCCGGTCTGCCGCCCGCCGAACCGTTCCCGATCCCCGTGCACTCCGGTGACATCCGGGTCGACGTGCAGTCGGCGCTGGCGATGCTCGCCCCCGTCTGGGGCCTGAAGCCGCTGCTGGACATCGACGAGGCGACCGCCAGGGACGACCTGGCGAGGGCGGCCGTGATGGCGCTGTCGTACGTCGCCCAGTCGGCGCGCGGCCAGGGACGGCCGATGGTGCCGCAGAGCGAGATCGACAAGGCGCAGTCGGTGGTGGAACGGTTCATGATCCGCTGGCGCGGCGAGCCGGACCCGAAGCATGTGAAGGCGGTCGACGCGTACTGGACGTCGGCGGCCGAGCACGGCATGAACGCCTCCACGTTCACCGCCCGGGTCATCGCCTCGACGGGCGCGGACGTGGCCGCCGCGCTGTCCGGCGCGGTGGGCGCGATGTCGGGCCCGCTGCACGGCGGCGCCCCGTCCCGGGTCCTCGGCATGATCGAGGAGATCGAGCGCACGGGCGACGCGACCGCGTACGTGAAGCAGGCCCTGGACCGGGGCGAGCGCCTGATGGGCTTCGGCCACCGCGTCTACCGCGCCGAGGACCCGCGCGCCCGCGTCCTGCGCCGCACGGCCCGCGAGCTGGCCGCGCCGCGCTTCGAGGTGGCGGAGGCGCTGGAGAAGGCCGCGCTGGAGGAGCTGCACGCGCGGCGTCCGGACCGGGTCCTGGCGACGAACGTGGAGTTCTGGGCGGCGATCGTCCTGGACTTCGCGGAGGTCCCGGCGCACATGTTCACGTCGATGTTCACGTGCGCCCGCACGGCGGGCTGGTCGGCGCACATCCTGGAGCAGAAGCGCACGGGCCGCCTGGTGCGCCCGTCGGCGACGTACATCGGCCCGGGGACGCGGGACCCGCGCGAGATCGGCGGGTACGAGGACATCGTCGCGGGCTGACGGCATCGTCGCGGGGGGGGGCCATCGTCGCGGGCGGGGGCCATCGTCGCGGTCCGGGACGGGGACCGCAGCCTCCCCACCCTGGCCCACCCGCCCGCCCGCGCGGAATTGTTCAGGCACCCCTAGGCGGTCAGAGCGTCGATGAGACGGCGGATCTGCCGGGTGTGCCTCGGTGCCACAACGAGTTCCAGTCGACCCGCTTCCGGCCTGGTCAGCGTCAGGCGCCGGGCGTTGCCGGAAAGCTCTGCCGTGCATCCCGATGACCTCGGTTCGCTCCAGATCTGCCCATCGGGCCTGCTGGTGACCTTGTGGTGGGCGAAGGCCACGATCCGGTGATCCGTCAGTGCGATCACACAGCCACGAAGGAGCCATCCGAAGGGCAGCCCGCCCCACGGATACCGGACCGGGAAGGCCGACTCCAGTTGTTCGCCCTCCTCCAGCAAGGCCTGCACATGCTGATCCGACCAGCTCTCCATCTCCAGCTCTCCATCTCCAGCTCTCCTTCCCGGATCAGAGCTTCCCGCACACGAGGGCCGTACGGTGGCCGTCCAGCCGACGGCCGAACTCCGCGAGGAAGGCCGGGGTGAGGTCGGGCCATCCCCAGAAGGTAAAACCGAGGCGGCCGAAGGCGAAGCAGTGCTCCATTCCGGTCCAGTCGACGAGTGGGGACGGCACGTCGCAGTGCGCGCACCGCACGAGGGCCTCGCCGCCCTCCTCCCAGTCGGCGATCGCCTCGGAGAAGGGGTCCCAGGCACCGGGTATCTCCTCCCAGGCCTCGTCGTGGAACTCGATGTCCCGCTCGCAGCGCGGACATTGGGCCGAGGACGCGTCGGCCCACTGCCCGGCGTCGAACACGGTGCGGGTGACGACCACGTCGAGCCCCCCGCCCTGCCAGGGCTCGCCCCAGCCGCTGCTGTCGACGACCTCGCGGATACGCGGCCCCGGCGGATATCCGGGGCCGCTGCCGAGTACGGGTTCGGTGCGGTCGGGCCCGATAACCCCCTCGGCCACGAGCCAGGCGACGACGCGTGCGGCCAGCGGGGCGGCGTCCGCCCCGGTGACATCGCGGTCGACCACGCTCTGGAAGTAGTCCCCCACAACTCCCCCTCCGATTCTGTTGGTCTCCACCCTGCCACCCGCCTCTGACAATCAGGCGGGTTCGCCCCGGCGGACGGCGATGACGTTGTCGGTCACGGTCGCCGTCTCGCCGCCGGGCCCGGTGGCGGTCCGCCGGGGCGCGTGGCAGCGCTCGGTCCGCCATCCGTCGCCGAGCCGCAGGGACGCGAGTACGTCGTCGGGGGCGGGGAACCGTACGTCCTCGTGGCCGTCCCGCCAGGACCAGGGCGCGAGCGAGGCATGCTCGACCAGCACCAGGAGGCCGCCCGGGGCGACGGCCCGGGCCGCCCGCCGGAGCACCTGCTCACGGGGGATCTCCACAGGGGTGTGGAAGTAACTGGCGGTCACCAGGTCAAAGACCCCGTCGGGGAAGGACCGGGCCAGATCGTGCCGGCTCGGGTGGACCCGGTCGGTCAGCCCGGCCGCTTCGGCTCCGGCGGCGACCCGGCCCAGGGCGGTCGCCGAGACGTCGACGGCGGTGACGTCCCAGCCGAGCGAGGCGAGCCAGAGCGCGTCACCGCCGTGCCCGCAGCCGAGGTCCAGCGCCCGGCCACCGCTGCTCGGCGCGGGGGCCAGGGCGGTGACGACCTCGGCGAGGACGACGTTGGGCTTGGTGCCCCACTGCGCGTCGATGCCGGCGTAATGGCTCTCCCAGAAGCCGGCGGAATCGGTGGAATCCGTGGTGTCGCTGCTCATGACGGGCTGTCCCCTTTCACTTCGGCGGGGCCGCTCCCGGCTGAGCACCCCGCTGGGTAGGAAGGTGCGCCGCGGCCTGCCGCCCTTGCAAGCTGCCATGCCGTTTCGGCAACCTGTCGGACATGGCATCGGACCCGGCATCGGACACGGCAGACGAGACAGACGCGGCAGGACGCGCACCCAGGGCATCGAAGGACGGCGTCCTGGCAGCGGTGGGCCCCCGCCTTCGCGAACTACGCCACCGGCACGGCATGACGCTCGCCGAGCTGGCCGAACGGACCGGGATCAACGAGAGCACCCTGTCCCGTCTGGAGGGCGGCACGCGCAAGCCCACACTGGAGCTGCTGCTTCCGCTGGCGGAGGTCCACGCGGTGCCGCTGGACGAACTGGTGGGCGCGCCCCGCACGGGCGACCCGCGCATCCACCTCCGCCCGGTCACCCGGGACGGCCTCACGTACGTACCGCTGAGCCGCCCCGGCGGGGTCCAGGCCCACAAGCTGCTGATCCCGCCGCGACCGGGCACCGAGCCGGCTCTGCGCACCCACGAGGGCTTCGAGTGGCTGTACGTACTGGCCGGGCGGCTCCGGCTGATCCTGGGCGAACGGACGCTGGTGCTGAAGCCGGGCGAGGCGGCCGAGTTCGACACCCACGTTCCGCACTGGCTCGGCCCCGACGACGACCGCACCGTAGAGCTCCTGGTCCTCTTCGGCCACCAGGGCGAACGGGCCCATCTGCGGGCCCGCCAGGAGCCTTTGCGAGGATCGGCCGATGGGGCCCTATGAGGCAGTAGCTGGGTGGCGAGCTGTACCCGGGCGGCATCTGGAGTCACCCTATAGACGTAAGTTTCCCCTTCTTCCCGATCGAGTCAGGGTCAACGGCTCGAAAATGGTCCGCAACGATCGGGGGCGCGTCGGCTGCGACGACAACAGCATCCGACCGGGATGGTGACGCGCGGCCAGGCGCTGCGGTGCCTGGCGTCGCACCATCTGGCTCCGACGCGTCCGCGGTCTACCTGGACAGCGTCGGTCGGGTGATGGACATGGATGCGGCAGAGAGAACAGATACAACTCGGCAGCCTATGGCGCTCGGATGTACGCCGGTCAGCGGGAGGGACAATCCTCACCGGTCGGGTACCGGGGTAGCGGCGTCCGGACACGGGTGGTGGAAGAAGGGCAACTGCAGCAACGACCGTGCCAAGGTGTTCAACTGCCTGTACGAGTGGTACACGGACAACACCTGGCGCCAGCAGGCATGTTCAGAGACCAAGACGCTTAAGCCCGGCGGCGGCAGCACACACCGAACGGCAGCCCGCCGCGACTGCCGCGGTACCCAGCGGACGTCGTGGCGCAATCACGTGGATGTAGACGTGATCGGCGAGATCGACACCGGCGAGAAGCCGATGAACCAGAGTGAGGTCAACTGTCGCGTCTACTGAGGTGCACCGCCTGCTGCCTCTCAGGGGCAGGCAGTGGCAGCCGCAGCCGAGTACAGGGAAGGGCGGACACATGTCAGAGCAGGATGCCGTCGCGCGACCGGGGATCGCACCAACGTCTTGTCGCACCGCGGGCACCATGTTCGCCGCTCTCTACGGCGAGTTCGTTCCGCACGCCTGGCACGATCCCGATTCCGAGCACGACGCGTACCAGTTGTTCCTCCAGCGTTCGCTCGCCATGGGCTGGCTCGACGACCGGTCGAGCGCTGTGCAAGGAGCCGCCCCCAAGAAGCGCACGATCGTTGCACCGGGGCTGTGGGCCATGAACGACGCGGGGTGGAGCCACCCTCTCGCCGCTCCGTCGTCGAAACTGATCTCGTGGTTCCAGGTCGAGGCCAGCGAGGTGGCCAGTGACAGGCCGCTCCCCGTGCAGCCGTTCCTGCGGTGCGCGCAGGACACGACAGAGCGGATCGGTGTCGTGCAACTCGGCGCGGTGCAGGTCCTCCTGCCGGTTCAGGGAGTCGACGCCTCGACTCGCCCGGCTTATGCGGTGGTGCCGTCCATGCAGACGCCTGACTGGTTCGGCGAGTGCGATCCACGGTCGCGCGCATCGGTGAGTGTCCGCATCGACAGCGGACGCACCCCGTCGGTCCCGGCGGTCGCCTCGCAGCTCACTCGCTACCTCAGCCGCTTGGACCAGGGCGTGTTCGTAGGTGCGGCTGACGAACACATCCCCCTGGACAGCTTCCCCGCTCCACCGTTCGACGACCGTTTCTGGGGCGGTCCGCCTATGCACGGCATCGTGCTGTCGGGCGAGTTGGCAGAGTGGTCCTGTGACGCAGTCGGCTGGCTGGCCGAGACCGTTGTCGACTCGGCCGCCCATCTTGGTATTCGGTCGCCACTACTGTTCACCGTCGCACGGGCCTGACCGCTGGGGACTCGACGTCGTGGGCTTCATGCCTGATCAAGGCTTGGTGCGGTAGCTCTCTGAATGCGCGAAGCGGCCGAATTCGACACGCATGTGCCGCACTGGGTGGGCCCCGACGACCACCGCACCGTGGAACTGCTGGTCCTCTTCGGCCACCAGGGCGAACGGGCCCACCTACGGGCCCGCCAGGAGCCTTTGCGAGGATCGGCCGATGGGACCCACTGACGCAGCCTCCGTACGCCACTCGCCCTCGACCTGGCAACAGCCCTGCCCCGCACCGGCGTCGGCCGAGCGCAGCGCCCTGACCGATGCACTCGCGGAGCGCGTACGGGCCCTCGGCCCGGGCCGGCTGCTCGTGGGCATCGACGGCTTCACGGCTGCGGGGAAGACGAGCTTCGGCCACGAACTCGCGGCGCGCATCGCGGCGTCGGGCCGTCCCGTGCTCCGGGCCACGCTGGACGACTTCAAGAACCCGTGGAAGGACCGCCACCTGTACGACCGGGAGTCGGGCGAGGGCTACTACCGCAACGCGTACGACTACGACGCGGCCAAACGCCTCCTGCTGGACCCCGCCCGGAGCCCGGAGGCAGGAGGGTCCTGCGCCCTGTGCTCCATAGACCCGCTGACCCAGCAGAACCACGCGGCCGACACGACCCGGCTCGCCCCGGACTCGGTGCTGATCGTGGACGGAGTCTTCGCATTCCGCCCCGAGATCGACGCGTACTGGGACTTCCGCGTCTGGATGGACGTGGACGCCGAACTCTCCGTACGCCGGGGCGCGGAACGCGACCAGAACTGGGCGGGCTCGGACGCGGAGACGATCCACCGCGACCGCTACCTGGTGGCGGAGCGCCTGTACCTCGACGAGGTAAACCCGCTGCCGAGGATGGACGCGGTGGTCGACAACACGGACTTCGCGCGGCCGCGCCTGATCACGGGCTGATCCCGCCGCAAGTCCGTCGCGGCTGCGCCCGGGCCGGCCATGTCAGCCGACAAGCCGCGGCCCGGGCGCGAAGATCACCATCTCGCGTCGCAGCGCTAGCCTGCGGACATGACTCTGTTCCGCGAGGCCGAGCTCGGCGACCTCGAACACGTGATGCGCCTCTACCGGCAACTGCAACCCGAGGATCCGGTGCTCCGCGACGGGTCCGACGCAGCGGTGTTCGCGCAGATCCTGGGCTCAACCGGCCTGCACGTGTTCGTCCTTGAAGTCGACCGGGCCATCGTCGCCACGTCGTATCTGAATGTCATCCCGAACCTCACTCGCTCCGCATCGCCGTACGCGGTCATCGAGAACGTTGTCGTCGAGAAGGCTCTGCGGGGCGCGGGTCTGGGCAAGCAGATCATGGCCGGCACGCTCCGGGCCGCCTGGGACGCGGGGTGCTACAAAGCGATGCTGCAGACCGGTTCGCGCAAACGCGCCACGCACGCCTTCTACCGGGCGTGCGGTTTCTCGCCCGACGCCAAAACGGCATACCTCGCTCGCCCGTCATGACGCCATGGGCCGGCTTCGAGCACGCGGGCGCGGACGCGGACGCGCCAGCTTGCATCCCCTGGTGCCGCAAATTCGTGTGCTCCGGCGGGCAGGGCCGCGTTATCGTCGTCCGTATGAACGTCACCGGCCCCAGCACCACCGCGACCGCGCGAGCGACCAGCTCGCCGGTTGCCGCCGCCTGACCTTCCTCATCCCCCCGGCGACCGGAAACGGTCCGTCGGCAGTGCCGTGGAGCCTCTGGCCCCGGCCGGGTGACTGAACGGTCCCGTTCTCCGGTGCCTCCCCCGCTGCAACGCGAAGGAGCCACTCCCATGCAAACGGACCAGCTGATCAGCACGTTCGTCGAGTACTACGAAGAGCGCGGCCACCGCCGGATCACCGGCTCGACGCTGCTGCCACCGCCCGGCGACTCCGTACTCTTCACCACCTCCGGCATGCACCCGCTCACCCCCTACCTGGAGGGCCGCCCCCACCCGCTGGGCAAGCGGCTGGTCAACGTACAGCGCTGTCTGCGCACCACGGACCTGGACGAGGTCGGGGACGCCACCCACCTCACGGTCTTCGAGATGCTGGGCACCTGGTCGCTGGGCGATTACGAGGGCCCGCGCAGCCTCGACTGGGGGTACGGGCTGCTCACCGAAGGCCTGGGCATCGATCCCGGCCTGCTGCACTCCACCGCCTTCGCCGGTGACGACCGGACGGGTCCGGACACCGCTTCCGTCGAGCTGTGGCAGGGCCTGGGCGTCCCCGTGGAACTCACCGTGGAGGACAACTGGTGGTCCAACGGACCGGTCGGCCCGTGCGGCCCCGACTCGGAGTTCTTCCTGTGGAGCGGCGACGGCCCGCCGCAGTCGACGCCCACCCGCGACGACCGCTGGGTGGAGGTGTGGAACCACGTGACGATGACCCACCGCCGGCTCGACGACGGCACCCTCGTACCGCTGTCCCAGCGCAACGTGGACACCGGCCTCGGCCTGGAGCGGCTGGCCTCCCTGCTCCAGGGCAAGCCGTCCGTCTTCGAGTGCGACGTCTTCGCACCCTGGCGCCGCCTCGTACCGGCCCTGTGGTCCCTGGACGAACCTTCACTGCGCCTGGTCAGCGACCACCTGCGCTCGGTCGTCGTGCTGCTCGGCGACGGCGTACGCCCGGCCAACACGGGACAGGGCTACGTGCTGCGCCGCCTGCTACGACGCGTACTCACCGTGCTCCGGAAGGGGGAGGCCCCCTCGCGGGGTATCGACGACCTCCCGGAAGAGCTGGTCCGGCACACCCTGGACCACTTCCGGCAGGACATGCGCACGGGCGACGTGCTCCGGATGCTGCGCGAAGAGGAGCACCGGTTCGGCCAGCTCCTGGAACGCGGCCGAGGAGTGCTCGCCAAGCCCCGGTTCCGAGGCCCGCTGACCGAGGAGGACTTCCACTACCTCCACGACACCCATGGGCTGCCCCGCGAGCTGATCACGAGCCTGCGCCAGGAGTGAGACGGGAAGCGGACCGCGCTCTCACCCGGCAATGACCTGCCCGGCCGGGCAGGTCATTGCCGGGGCCGGGAGTACTCACCGGCTCAATGCGAGCAGTTCGTCGATCACCGGTCCCTCACCACCGTCACCGAGGTGAGCGACGGCCGCGAACGGCGCGATGACTCGGCTCCAGGCATGGAGCCGTTCGCCATCGAGTCCGCACGCCGTGGCCACGCGCTCGCAGCGGGCCTCGACGCCCTCAAGACCGGCGCCGGCCACGACGTAGTCCACGGCGTCGAAGCATGGATCTCCGGCACAGGCTTTCGGATCGATGGCCATGAGGCCGCGGTCCGCGCCACCGTCGAGGACGTTGCCCAGGTGCAGGTCGCCGTGGAGCAGCACGGTGGTCGTTTCCGTGTCCAGCAGCCGCTCGCACCGCTGGATGGCCCTGTCCCACGCGGCGACGTCCATCCGTGCGCTGATCGCGGGCTCGGACAGCCGTCGGCCGACCCGTGCGAAGGACTCCTCGCACCGGCCACGCAGCACCCGCGTCGGCTGCGGAGGCGATGCGACCCCGTGCAATGCGGCGAGCAGGTCCGCCCACTGTCCCGGAAGCGAAGCAGCGGGCATGTCCTCCGCCAATGTCCCGGGCACGACCTCCTCCAGCACCATGGCACCGGCCTCCTCATCGGCGGCCAGCACGGAGGGGACCCGGCCCGAGGCGGCGAACCACCCCAGCATCCGGGCCTGTTCGGCCATCAGGTCCCGCTCGGGGCTGACCTTGAGCACCGCAGGCGTGCCGTCGGGCCAACGGCACCGCAAGGTGACCGACGAAGCGCCGTCCGGGAGGGGCCCATCGAGAGAAAGCCCCCACCGGGAGGCCAGCCGCGCGATGAGATCCGGCGCGTCGGCGCACCAATCGGCAACCCGGGGACCGAATCGAGGTACCAGCCGTGCAGTGACGCTCTCCACATCCACCAGCAGTCTTTTCACTCGGGCCAGTGTGCCGGTCACGTGATCTCTGTCCACCGCTTTTCCACCTCCCGCCGCCAACCGCTCACGTTGAACACGAGCGCAGGCCCCGTGCCCTCCCGCGACCGGCGCGGCACAATCACCGGATGATCGGCAACCGGATCACCCATCGCACAGCGGACGGCGTCCGCATACCCGGAACCTGGCGCCACGCCTTCATCCGCAACGGAGGCACCCACTTCCTCACCGACCTCGTCATCTACGCCGACGGGCTCATCGACTGCTGGGGTCTGGTGACGGTGGAGGAATTCGAGGAGAAGCTCCGGACCGGCTGGGTGGCCACCACGTTCCCGGAGGGCGCCGAGGCCTCCGCACACGGTCTGGCGCGCTGGAAATTCAGCGAGTCCCGGAGCAACCTCACCCCCGAACTGTTCGCCGCCGAGGTCCGCGACACCATCGACCGGCTGAACGACCGCCCCGATTCGACCGGCCGCTGCCTGGCCGCCCTGGACGTCTTCCTCGCCGACCGGACGGAGGAGAACCGAGAAGCGGTCCGCGACGCCTTCCTGTCCATCCCGTCATCGAAACGCCGTTACGCCCTGGGAGACATGGACAGCAAGGACTGGCCGCTCCGCATGCTGGCGGCAGGCCCCGGCGGCACGACGTACCTGCCGGGCGACCCGCCGGTCACTCAGGACGCCTACGACCGGGCTCTCGCGTACTTCGAGGACCGGGCCCGGTGGATGGCCGTACGGGACACACAGGCTCTCGCGGACGGACCAACGGCTCCACACAGCCCGGCGATCCACCTCCACCACTCCTTCCCGCGCGAGCCCGAGGCCCACCCCGGTCAGCTCGGCCTGCGCAACGACTACCCGGCCCCGATCACCGTGCAGGAGATCGTCTACCGCTCCGTCGCCCACGCCTACTCGGCCCTGTCGGCCGCCGAGCCGGAGGCCCACGACACCATCGCCGCAGCGGACACCTCTGCCGCAGCACGCAGGCTCGCGGCCAGAGCATCACGCCGCGAGGACTGGGCCCACGTCCGCACCGCCGTCATGACCGGCCTGCTACGCGCCAAGTACGACCAGCATCCCGAGCTGGCCGAGATTCTGCTGGCGACGGACGACGCCACCCTGATCTACGAAGACGTGGACTCGATCCACTGGGGCGACAACGCAGGCCGAGGACGCAACTGGACGGGCCGTCTCCTCGAACTCGTCCGCTCCGAGCTCCATATGCGGAGAGCCGGGCTCTCCGGCCTCTGACGGGATCACGGGTGTGCCGCGCGTGCGGGGGTGTTTGGTGAAGTCGGCATCGCCAAGACGCACCCGTCGGGCGCTGAGTCGTCCCCGCGCGTGCGGGGGTGTTCCCGCCTGGGTCAGGGCGTGGCCGTCGCGTCGGATGTGATCCTCGCGTGGGCGAGCGCTCCCCAGGTCGTACGCACGGCCGGGGAGCGTACACGGGTTACCCCCTGGCGGGGCGAATGATCTCGCTCGGGTCCCGCAGCCAGACGCGCTGCCCCCGGTCGGTCACGGTCAGCCCGAACTGCCCGGCCTCGGGCCGCCCCACCGCCTCGTACTCCCACCAGGCCTGCTCGATCTCCTCCCACAGGAACCCGGGCCCGTACTGCCACACCTCCTCCCCCGTGGCGGCCGTCGCAGCACCCCCGTCCTCACGGGTAGCCCACACCTGAACACCCCCGGCGGTGCCCTGGTGAATAAGCCGCACGCCGGGCAGCCGAGCCCCCGCATACAACGCGAACCCAAGATCGAGGAGCCGGGCCGGGTCCAGCCCTGCGGCTCGCGCCCGCCCCTTCCCCCGAACCTCGTGGAGATCGGATACGCGATGGGCTCGCATCGGCATGTACGTGGCCCCGCCGCAGAACGGGCCGGTCGCGGTGCCGTCATCCCGGACGCGGAGCTGGACCAGAGCACCCGACCAGAACTCCCGGGCGAGCGGAGCCACGACGACCCCGCCGGGACGCACCTGCCGGAGCAGCGTGTACGGGACGTACCGCAATGCGCACGTCGCGATCAGCCGATCCACGGGCCCCAGACCGGGCCAGGGCTGTTCCCCGTCGCCGACGCGCAGGTGCGGCCGGTATCCGGCCTGCGCGAGAGCTTCCTCCGCCTGCCGGGCCACGACCGGATCCAGCTCGACACTATGGACCAGATCGTCACCGAGCCGCTCGCAGAGCAACGCGGACACGTATCCTGTCCCGGTCCCGATCTCCAACACCCGCTGACCGTCCCCGACATCGAGCAACCCGAACATCCGGGCCACCATCGACGGCATCGAGTTCGACGACGTCGCCACACCGGGCCCGCCCTCGACCCCGTCGTCGAGCTGCGTGACGACCGGCTCGTCACTGTTCACCAACGCCAGCCACGCATCCGTCCCCACGACCGGCTCACACCGATCGGGGAGTTGCCGCCACACATCCGCCGGAACGAACCCACTGCGCGGCACAGCGTCGAACACCTGCCGCCACCGGGCGGTAAGCAGACCTCGATCGGCAAGATCCTTCACCAGTGCCGGATACGTAGGGACCTTCTGCACGGTGCTCACGGCTGCGGGGAGAACTTCGGCCGACTGCCGTCCGGCGACGGCTTCGGCTCCTGCGGCGGCGTCCACGGCTTGTCCGACGGCGGCCCGCCATGCTTACCGGCCTCGACAGGTACGGGATTGGTGGTCATCGTCCATCTCCTCTGTTGTTCGGTGGATCTGATTCAGTTGGCGGCGAAGTCGGCGAATCCCGCACGCCGGTGACCGGCGTGCGCGACTCACCTAGCAAGTAAGGACATCCGCGGCCGACAGGCTGATGCTCATCCAGCTTCCGGGAGCCCGGTAGACGGCGCATGGCACGGGCAGGCGCAATCCGGCCGCAGGCAGAGGGCATGCGCGGCGGGCAGGCCCGACACCGAGGAACCGCGACAGACGACGCCGTACGGTCCGTCCACCCCGGCCTGCAACCCACCGAGTTGGGCCCCCGCTCCCTCAGCCAGATCGGCGGCGGTGATCGGGTCACCACACCACAACAGCGTCACCCCGTGCTCCGGACAATGGGCCCCCGTCTCGTCCTCGACCGGGAAATCGTGCGCGTCGCCCGCCCCGTAACACCTCATCCGCGCCGGGCCTCCCGCCAGGCGCGGCCAAGGTGGACAGCGGTCGGACAGGAGACTCCAGTGCGGCAGGTGGCGCAGTGCTGGGTGTGCCCGAGCCAGGTTCGGTATGCGGTGTCTCCAGAGGTAGTGGTCTTCACGAGGCACCGCCAACACAGATGCGGCACTCGCAGGCGGGGAACTCGTGTGAATACTCCGGTTCTTCCAGCGGGGTCACCTCGGATTCCGGTCGGAGCACCTGTGTACGGCCGTCGCGGTCCACCTCGTACACCTTGATCGTCATCGTCACGACAAACGCCTTCCACTACCCTCAGTCGCGGGGTCGTCACTGTCACTACGACGGTAGGGAGCAGGGGCCGCCGCTTGAACTGACCACCGGTACGGGTGTCCGACTGCGGTCGACGGGCAAAGGGGGGTGCCATGGGCAGCGAATCACGCACAACCCTGACCAGCGGTCGGGGAATGCCGGTCAGAAGCCGCGGCGGCATGGTGTCCGGGTACGTATTCCGTCTGGTTCGAGAGCAGTTGGGCCACACCCAGGAGGCTCTTGCGGAGTGGTTGCGGGTTTCGCCCGACACTGTCGCAGGCTGGGAATCAGGGCGCCGCCCCTTGACCGCCGTACCGGTCGGGCAAATGCTCGTACACCGCCATCAACTCTTACGGCTGGGCAGCGCGCCGGCCCTGCTCCTGGCTCTGGAACGGGCCACGGAGGCCGACGTACTGCTGACGGCCACTCTCAACGAGGACGTACCCACCGAAGACAGCCCGATCGGCGCGTGGGTCATGCAGCGTGAGCTGGTGGAAGTGCTGTCCTGGCCACTCAACGGCGTGACTCCGACGCCGTTGCGGGCCCTGCCCGGCCCTCCGCGACCCCGCAGGGGGCCCGTACCGCAAGGGCCGGAGCTGCCCACTGCCGACCGCAGGCGCTTCTTTGCCCACATGCGTCAAGCCGCAGAGCAGGCGCGTGGCAGGCACTGCTTTCTGCTGCGCCGCCAAGCCCTCTACCTGGCCGGGTACGACGATGCATCCGATACCTCCGATTGGCTGGCCCAACAGCAACGCACCGAGCGACCGGACGATTGGCTGACGGGCTGGCTCAACGCCCGTTCGGTGGCGGCCGTCGCCGCCAGGCAGGGCGACCGGGACCGGATGAGGCACTTCATCACCGTGACGCTCGCCGAGGACGACGCAGGCGAGGCAGCTAACCTCAACTACTGGGCGTACTGGATCGGCGAGGCACCACACGTCCAGCTGTCCGACGACTTCATCGCCGCTGCGAAGCCAGGCCCGTGGCCCGGCGACAAGCTGATGCGCCACCTGGTGCGCGGTCTGACTCCGGACCACGGCTTCTTCGATCTGAACGTTCACACCTTGTGGGCACTGCTTGCAGCACGTCCGAACCTGCTGCGCCCCGGAACCGTGATCGGGAACGAACTACGCGCATCCCTACCCGTGATGTTGGATAGTCGGGAGCTGTCGGCGCGGACACGCCGGGAGCTGGAGGGCATCCGGTACGCAATCCGCCTCGCCGACGAGGCGTGAGAGGAGTGGGTCGTGACTGACGATCTGTCTGCGGTGGGCCACTTTCTGTACGAGGCGGGCACGCTCAAGCAGACGCGGCGCACCGGCTGGTGGATGGCCGGGGTCCGTGACCCCGAAAGCGTCGCCGAGCACTCATGGCGTACGGCACTGATCGCCACGATCATCGCGAAGCTGGAGGGCGCCGACCCCGCCAGGGCCGCCTACCTCGCCGTGTGGCACGACACGCAGGAGACCCGGACCGGGGACGTTAACCACCTCGGGAAGAAGTACGCGCCCGCCGGCGACCCGCAGGAGGTCACCGCCGACCAGACGGCGGGCATGCCCGAGGTGCTGGCCTCGGCGGTCCGCGCAGTGGTCGCGGAGTACGAGGCGAAGGAATCACCGGAGGCGGTCTGCGCCCGGGACGCGGACAAGCTGGAGTGCATGCTCCAGGGCATCGAGTACAAGGCCCGGGGTTACGAGAATGCCCAGCGCTGGATCGACAACAGCCGGGGCCGCCTCGTCACCGGGACTGCGAACCGCCTGGCCGACGAACTCCTGGCGCAAGGAAGCCTCGACTGGTTGCGTACGGCCCTGGGGCAGAGCACGAAGTAGCCCTGGCCCGGGACTCCGGCCTCGAAACTCGGAACCCGAGTCCCGAGACCCGGGCTACGCGCTTCGGGCTTCGGGCTTCGATCACCGAGCTTCGGGAAGCCGATGATTGCCGCTGGCTGACGTACGTTGGTCACGTCGACGACCGAGAGGACAGCAGAGCATGCGGATCGTCATGTACCGCGAAGGCATCCACCGCACCGCCTACCACGTCAACGGTGAGTGCCCAGCTCTGACCGGTAAGCGGGATACCGTCGACAAGTGGGCGGCAGTACCGGAAGAGGAAGCGCGGGAGAAGCTGGGTCTTGAATCCTGCGCCCGGTGTGCTGCCTGACCGCTCGGCGTGCCTGAGACCTGCCGCCGAAGCGCACTTGGTCGGCATCCCGAGGGTGCGCCGGTCGCTGGTACGACCGCCGTTCCGCTCGCTGTGCCGGCACGGTCCTGCGGACTCACCGGGGACGGACGCGCCCGACCGTCCGGAAAATCGGATGGCCGGGGCAAGCGCGACGCGGCAGGATCCTCCGCATGACGTTGCCCACCCCCGAGTTGCACACCGCCCGCCTGCGACTGCGGCCGTTCACCGTCGCCGACGCGGCGCCGCTCTACGCGCTGCACAGCAGCGCCCACGTGCTGCGTTACTGGGACTCCCCGCCGTGGACCGATCCGGCCCGCGCCCAGCGCTTCATCGCGACCTGCCGGACGATCGAGGAGGAAGGCACCGGGGCGCGGGTGGCCGTCGACCGTGTCTCCGACGGATCGTTCATCGGCTGGTGCGGCCTGACCAGTTGGAACCCGGACTTCCGCAGCGCGTCCCTCGGCTACGTCTTCGATGCCGCCGCGTGGGGCAACGGATACGCCACGGAGACCGCGCATGCCGTCCTGCGGTGGGCGTTCGACACCCTGGACCTGAACCGCGTCCAGGCCGAGACCGACACCCGCAACGTGGCGTCCGCCCGGGTCCTGGAAAAGCTCGGCTTCATCCGCGAAGGCACTCTCCGCGAGGACTGCGTGGTCAGCGGCTACGTCTCCGACTCCTGGGTCTTCGGCCTCCTCCGCCGCGAGTGGCACCCGGCGGTCGGCCACTAGGCCAGGAAGATCCACACGAGGACCGCGACCCCCGCCGTCGCCATGAGCCCAGCGATGGACAGCGATGGACAGCAGCATGATCGCGCTGCGATAGGCGACTGGCGGAAGCTCGGCATTCTCGGGGTTCCGGGGGTCGTAGATGACGTCGACCCGCTCGCCCAGCCCCGCGGTGGCAGCGGATGCCGCGGGCCCCAGGCATTGGTGGGTGTCACCGGCCGGGGTATGGAAACGCACCACGATCCTGACGCCGCGTTCACGGTAGGTGCATTTCACGCACTCGCCGGTTGTGCGTATACGCGAAGGCTCCTCCGGCCGCCATCATGATCAGGGCGTGCGGAACCAGGGCGGCCGATCAGGTCGACACCCTCCGCGCCCCGCACTCGAACCCAGTAACCCGAGACCCGGGCTTCGGGCTTCGATCCCCGAGCTTCGGGACGGTCGGGTCACTCGTCCGGGTGTACGCAGGCAGCGTCCCGCCCCGAAGCTCGGGGCCCAAGCTTCGGGCTTCGGGATGCGAGGACCGGGATTCGAGCGCCTTCTTTAACCGGCAGGCAGATACAAGGGGTTGGGAAAAACCTCCCTACCTCCCTACCCCGTCACGGCGAGCAAGTATGACTAATCGTGACAGCTTGCGGCGGAGCGTCACCACTGCTTACGGTGCGAGAACTAATCGACCCCGACTCGGTGTTGTCGCACCAGGCCGGGGTCTCACCGCAAGACCGACACACACCAGAAAGTCGATCCCGTGGCTACACAGAACACTAGCTCCGCCCTGCCTGCCCCCGCACGCTCCGCCCCGTACCCGATGGCCAAGCCCGGCTACGGCAAACGCACCGCCCCGGACCAACGCCCCCGCACACCCCACGACTTCGCCCTCCTGCCGACACGCGAGCGGTACGTCGCCGGATTCGTCGACCACCTCCCCGAAGGTGCCGCGATGAGCGTCAAGCAACTCGCCAAGCAGCTCCCGCTCTACGGGCAGCAGGCGATTTCCACCGCCCTGACCGCACTGTCCGTCGCCGGGCATCTGCGACGCGTGCGGTGCCCGGTCGTCGGCTCGGGCGACGAGACCCGCTGGGTCTTCCGCACCTTCTGGTCCCGCACCGCCCACGACAACGAGTGGTGGAACACCTACCTCGCCACCGAGAAGGCCGCCCGGGCCACCGGCCCCGTACCGGAAGCGGCCGCCGCCGGCAGCTCCGCCCCTCCGCCTCCCTGTGTGCCGGCCGAGGAACCGCCGCCGCCCGCACCGCCGGAGGCTCCCCGGGGAGAAGCCGCCCGCGAGATGCCGGAGTTCCCGCGCACGGACGTCGCCCCGGACACCGCCCCGGAGCCGTCAGAATCATCGGAGCCGTCGGAGCCCGGGGCGACCTCCGCCGCCGTCTCCGTACCGGACCAGCGCGCCGCCACCACCAAGCCTCCGAAACCGGGCCGGAGCACCGCCCCGGAAGCACCCCGCTCCCCCGCCTACCTCTCCCTGGCCCAGCTCGGCCACAAGGACAACCGCCTGACGTTGTCCGCCGGGGACTGCGCCGCGCTGGAGGCGCAGGCGGCCGAGTGGTTCGCCCGGGGCGTGGACGCCGAGTATCTGATCTCCGCGCTCACCGCAGGGCTTCCGGCCCAAGTCGACTTCCCGGTGCACTTCGTCCGCCGCCGCCTCGCCGACAAGATGCCGCCCCGGCTGTCCGCCGAGCACAGCTCACCCCGGGCCCCCGCCCCGCGCGTCCTGGTGGAGTGCACCGACTGCGGTGCCCCCGGCCGGCCCGAAGCCCTCCCCGACGGTCTCTGCCGCCCCTGCCGCGCCGACCACCGGCCCGGGGCCGTCGCGAACCCGCCCGGACCCACCGGGGTACCTGCCGACGCACCCGACGTCGGGGCCTACATCGCCCGCCTCCGCGACACGCTCAAGGCCCCTTGACTCGGCTTGACTCGGCGACGAGGACCTGGAAAGAGGCGGCTGGCCCCCACCCACTTCCGGGGGGCTGCACCAGTGCGCCCGGCGATCACGGAAGCGAGAGTCAACTCATCAGCCCCTGCGCCGACTTGAGGAGACCTTTATGCCCGTCCGCCGACGCCTCACCACCGCAGTGGCCTGCGCCGTCATGCTCATCGGCTCCGCAGCCGGGGCCACGGGTGCGCTCGCAGCAGCACCGGCCCACCTCCCCGTCGCGCACTCCCAGCACCAGAGCGGCCGTGGCGCCCTGCTCCACGCCGAACACCTCTACACACTCAAGACCCGCGAAGCCGTCGCCGCCGAGCTGACGAAGGCGGGGTTCGACGCCTCGCAGGCGCGGCACGGGGTGGACGCGTACCGCCTCACCTACCGGACGGTCGACCCGCAGGGGCGCCCGACCACGGCCAGCGGCCTGGTCGTCCTGCCGCGCGGGCGGGAAGGCCGACTGCGTGCTGTGTCGTTCGCGCACGGCACCGGCAGTCACCGCAGCGACGCGCCCTCGATGCAGCGCGGCACGTTTCTGACCGGGCCGCCCGTCAGCTACGCCTCGGCCGGGTTCGCCGCCGTGGCGCCCGACTATCTCGGCATGGGCACGGGGCCCGGACCGCACCCCTGGATGCACGTCCCGTCCGAGACGACCGCCTCCCTGGACCTGCTCCGGGCGGCCCGCGCCTTCCACCCGCTCGACCGGAAGGTCCTGGTCACCGGCTTCTCGCAGGGAGCCTCCGCCGCGCTCGGGCTCGGCCGGGCCCTTCAGGCGGGCGAGGACCGGTACTTCCGGCTCGGCGCGCTCGCGCCCATCAGCGGGGCCTACGACTTCGGAGGAGCAGAGCTCCCGGCGCTGCTCGCGGGGGAGCTGGATCCGAAGTCGAGCGTGATCTACGCGGCGTACACACTGGTCGCCTTCAACCGCGTGCATCACGTGTACGACAGCCCCGGCGCGGTCTTCCAGGACCCCGCCGTCGAAGCGCTCTTCGACGGCGAGCACACCGGACGTCAGCTCTTCGAGGGCACACCGGACTCTCTGGACGACCTGCTCACCCCGTACGGCCTCGACCTGTTGGCCCACCCCCGGGGCGGCCTCGCCGATGCCCTGCGGGAGACGGACAGCGTGTGCCGCGACTGGACGCCCCGGGTGCCGGTCCGGCTGTACATGGCGAGCGGCGACGAGCAGGCGACCACCGCCAATACGGCGCACTGCGCGGCGTCACTGCGCGGCCGGGGCGTTGAGGGGGAGGTCGTTGACCTGGGGGCGGTCGACTACGAGGGATCGCGACACCTGGGGTCCAATGTGCGGGGCACGGCGGACGTGCTGCGCTGGTTCCGGCAGTTGGTGTGAGGGGTCGCCGCGCGCCGCAGCTCGGTGGCGATCGGCGGGGAAATCAGGAAGGCTGGCGCGCATGGTTTCGGTAGTGCAGAACGTGGCGATCGACTGTGCGGATGCCTATGAGCTGGCACGGTTCTGGAGCAGTGTGACGGGCCGCCCGCTGCATCCGGAGGACGGACCGGGCGCCGAGGCGACCCAGGTGATGCTGGCGGAGGGCCCGGTGCTGTACTTCAATCAGGTGCCCGAGGCCAAGACGGTCAAGAACAGGCTCCATCTGTGTCTGCGGCCCGAGACCTCGCGCGATCAGGAGGTGGAGCGGCTGCTGGGCCTCGGTGCCACGTTTGTCGCTGATCACCGGAAGCCCGACGGCGCGGGCTGGGCGATCCTCGCTGATCCCGAAGGCAACGAATTCTGTGTTCTGCGGAGCGAGTCCGACCGGGCCGCCATGTCTTCCTGACACGCACGTGACTCCTCCCCTCGTATCAGAGGCACTCACCCAGCGGGGGAGGTGAACCGTTCCGGCGGCTGACGCCGTCCCGCCCCGGTCGATGCCACGTTCGGAGCATGACCGGTGCTTCTGAACAGACGATGACGGCGATCTGGGGAACCTGGTGGCGGCGATGGCCGGGCTGGGCGGCCTGGGCGGCCTGGGCGACGATGCTGTGGGCGGTGCTGTACGCCAGCTTCGGCCTGGTGTGCGCGCTGCGCGGGACCCCCTTGTTCCACTACGGCAGTGGCTCAGGGGCCACCGGGCTGGGGTGGGCCGTCCTGGCGGTGGGTGTGCTGGTGGCACTGGTCAGCGGGGCGGTGGTGCGGTACGGGCTGCGGCCGGGGTTGCGCGTGCTGCTCTGGATCGCCTGCGGGCTGGCCGGGATCACCGCGTTCAGCCTGCTGATGGATGTGATCACGCTGATGTTCGGCCAGGGCGTCGACAGCCGGGCGTCCACCGCGAACAAGGCCCTGGCAGCGGTCGGTGCGGTCCTGCTCGCGGCCACGGCCACGGCCCGGTCCGACCGCCCGCCTGCCGGTACCGCCGTACGAGCACCGTCCGCCGCGCCGCGCCGCGTCCAACTCGCGGCGTGGGCCGGGACGCTGGCCTTCGTCCCGTACGCGGCGATGAAGCTGGTCTGGGCGTCCGGCGGCACGTTCGCGGGGGTCACCGGCGAGGAGATGCTCGCGGTCTCGGAGCGGAACGGCGCCTCGGGGATCTTCCTCACCCTGGAGTCCTGGGGCCTGGACCCCACCGCGCTGCTGGCCGCGCTCGGCGTCTTCCTGCTCTGGGGTCTGGTCCGCCCGTGGGGGCAGGTCTTCCCGCGCTGGACGCTGTTCCTGCGCGGGCGACGGGTTCCGCGCCGGCTTCCGCTCACCCCTGCTCTGCTCGGCGCGGCCACGCTCGCCCCGTACGGCGTCGTGGGGATCGGGTACGTGGCTCTGGCCACGGCCGGCGTCGTGACGGTGCGGCGCGGCGACTTCCCCACCCCGGGTGACGCGCTGCTGGTCGGCTGGATCGGGATGATCGCCTTCGCCGTCTACGGCATCGCCCTGACCATCGCGGCCCGCTCGTACTGGGTTCGGACACGGCCTGCCCGCATGACGGATCCGTCACTATGACCGGTGAGGGACTCATCGGCGATCATGGCCGGATGAGTCAGGAAACCACAGAGGTGAGCGCGGCGATCGACGGCGAGTTGCGGCTGATGGACCCCGCCGTACGTCTCTCCCGGTCGGTCGCCGAGACGCTGCTCGACCCGGAGTTCGTCGAGGTCGGGGCTTCCGGGCGGCGGTGGACGTACGAGGAGATGCTCGCCGCCCTCCCCGGCCTGGACGGCGGGGACGCGGACGGCCCGCGCTTCGAGCACTCCGGTATGACCGGGGTGGCGCTGGCGCCCGGGCTGGTGCACGTGACGTACGAGTCCGTCTTCGGCGGCAACCGGGCCCGTCGGAGTTCGCTGTGGCGCAGGCGGCCCGGGGAGACCTCGTGGCGGATGTACTACCACCAGGCGACGCCCGTCCCGGCCGGTGAGGGCTCCGAGCACTCCTGAGTCCGCGCGGCTCCGAACGAGTGGACTTGGCAGGGCGCGGCCGGGATGCGGCGCGGAGGCCGGGGGGTGGGTGGTGTCGTTGCCGTCCGTTCCGCTCCCCTCCCTCCCCTCCCCTCCCTCCCTCCCGACCTGGAAGAGGCACGCCCCCATGCGACGCTCCCCCACCCGACGTCTGTTCGCCGCGACCCTGCTCGCGGCGTCCGTCCTGGCCCCGATGGCCGTGGCTCCCGCCCCGGCGGTCCACGCCGCAGGCCTCGACGGGCACGGTCAGTACGGCAGACATGACCTGCACGATCGGCACGATCGGCACGTTCCGCACGGCGACGACTCCTGTCCGCCCGGCGGTCTCGATCCCGCGCTGACCGCCAAGCTGGACAGGACCATCGAGGACGTCCGGAAGCAGGCAGGCATTCCCGGTGCCGTCGTCGGACTGTGGATGCCGGGGAAGGGGAGTTACGTCCACGCGAGCGGCGTCGCCAACACGGTCACCCGTGAGCCGATGTCGGCCGACACCCGTGTCCGGATCGGCAGTGAGACCAAGACCTTCACGGTCACCGCACTCCTCGAACTCGTCGACGACAAGCTCGTCAAGCTGGACGACCCGATCTCCGCGTACATCCCCGGCGTGCGCGACGGCGACCGGATCACGCTCCGTCAGCTTGCTGGGATGCGCAGTGGCCTGTTCCCGTACACCGCCGACGCGGACTTCGTGCACGACCTGCTGAGCGACCCGTACCGCTCGTTCACCCCGCAGGGCGTGCTCGCGTACGGCATGAAGCACAAGAACACCTTCAAGCCGGGCGCACAGTTCCAGTACTCCAACTCCAACCTCGTCCTGCTCGGCCTGGTGATCGAGAAGGTCACCGGGCAGAAGCTCGACCGCGTCATCCACGAGCGGGTGCTCCGCCCCGCCCGCCTGCACAACACGCTCTTCCCGACCGGCGCCGAGTTCCCCGCGCCGCACGCCCACGGCTACACCGACCAGACGCTGAGCGGCGAGACCGAGGACGCCACGGACTGGAACCCCAGCTGGGCATGGGCCGCCGGGGCGATGATCTCCGATCTGCACGACCTGCGCCGCTGGGCCAAGGTCGTCGCCACCGGGGAGCTGCTCAGCCCCGAGACGCAGGCGCAGCGGCTCAAGACCCTGCCGACCGGGTTCCCGGGGCTCAGCTACGGCCTGGGCATCTTCGATGCCGACGGGTGGATCGGGCACAACGGTTCCCTGCCGGGGTACGAGACCGTGACCGTCTACCTGCCCGCGCAGAAGGCCACCCTGGTCATCATGATCAACACGGACTCCCTCAGCGGGGGCCAGGAGCCGTCCACGCTGCTCGCCCGCGCGGTCACGCAGATCGCCACCCCGGACCACGTCTACGACGGCAGCGCCTCCCAGGGGCCCAGCACTCCCTGAGCCGGAACGCTCCCCGCGTTCAGGGCCCCGTCAGCGGTGGTGCGGCCGGCGTGTGCAGGCCCAGGTGGTCGCGCGGGTCGGCGATGGCGTCCGGGTGGGCGGCCAGGAGGCGGGTGGCCGTCGGCAGCGGCATGCGGACCACCACCGGGCGGGGCAGCGTCAGTTCGCGCTCCGCCACCGTCGTACGGGATGTCCGCACCCGGTCGGTCACCCGGGCCACCACCCTGACGTCCAGCGTGAACTGCACCAGCACCGAGGCGAACTTCGGCTTGTGCAGCGGCATCGAGCCCGCGCCGTGCGCCGCCGCGCCGCTCGCCGAGCCCGCACCGCCCGTGTTGCCCATCAGCTGGTTGAGCCGGAACTCGTCGGCGTTGAGGACGCCCGCGCCGACGAGTCCGCGTGCCCCTCTGCCCTGTTCGGCCGCGCTCTGGCCGTCCGTCTGGGTGGGGCGGGGCGCGCCCAAGTGGCTCTGGGCGACCGTCTCGAACGTCATCTTGTCCCCGGCGCCCAGGACCCTTCCCGCCCGCAGGCGCGCGTGCACCGAGGCCTGGAGGTCCTGGCCCGTCGCCCCGCTCGCGTGCACCGGCGGCAGCTCGGCCCCGGCGTTGGTGAGCAGCGGCAGGGCCGCGATCAGCCACTCGGTGGAGACCGCCTCGCCGAGTGTGTAGGCGGCGGCCTGGCCCTTCTGCCGGAAGCGGTCGCCGCCGCCCGCCGCCCGTACGGCCGTGTTCACCAACTCCCTTACGCGCGGCGCTCCCTGGAAGCCGTTCACCTGCGCCTCCATCGGCAGCGGGATCCCGTCGGACCGCCAGGCGCCCAGCCCGGCCGGGTCGCCCGGCGGTCGGTCCGGGCCGCTGCGGGCGGGGGCGCGGCGCGGGGTCCGCACCCGGCGCAGCGCCGCGAGGTCGCTTTCCAGGATGCGGTGGACCAGCGACGTCCGGCCGGTGGCGGCCAGGGCCAGCCGGCGGTCTCCCCGGTGGAGTTCCAGGGTGGCGATGACCGGCACCCGCATCTTCGCCGACGTGGCCGTCTTCGCCTCCGCGACCGTCTTCATCCCCAACTGGCCCCGCGCGGCTGCGCCCCGGCGGCGTCCGGATCCGGAGGAGACGCCGAGCCCGCCCGCCCCGCCCGCGCTCTTGACCGGGCCCGCCCCGCCGTCCGGTTTGCCGGAGGCCGCGAGGATGCCCTCCATCCCGGTGGTCACCCCCTCGTCGTGCGACGTGGCCTGCTGGGCGACCGCCGAGGTGATGTACTCCATGTCCCGGCCGTCGTCCGCCGCCCCCTCCCGGGCCGCCTCGCCGACGCGGTCGACCTTGAACACCGCCCAGTACGGGGTCCTGCGGCCGTCCAGCAGTTCCACCGTGACCCCGCCGTCCATGGCGCTCCCCAGCAGCCCGGCGGAACCGTCCCGGTCCAGGACCCGCAGCAGGCGCTGCACGTTGTCGTTGCGGTCCCGGAGCTGTTGGCGCGGCAGCAGGTCGTCGGCCACGTCCTGCTGCCCCGTACGCGCGAGGGTGCCGCGCAGCCCGTCCAGCAGGGGCACGAAGTCCGGCAGGTCCTCGATCGTGCCGAAGCCGAGCGGCAGGTCGCGGGCGAGGGTCGGTCCCCGACGGGCCGGGCCACCGGATGCCGACGTCGATGCCGATGCCGACGCTGTAGCTGATGCCGTCGCCGTCGCTGCTCCCGTCGCCGTCGCCGTCGTTGACGCCTCTGCCTCCACCTTCAGCGCCCTCCTCGCCGACTCCGGCAGCTCCACCCCCGCCGCCCGCAGCTGCTCCGCCGTCAGCCACACCGCCGCCGCGCCGGGCAGGGTCCGCGCCGCGTTCGCCACGTACGGGCCGCCGCCCGTGACCTTGACCTCCGCCACCATCGTGACCAGCAGATCGCACCGTACGAGATACAGCGGGGCCTTCTTCGGCGTGTGGGCGTTGCGCTCCACGGTCCCCGACACGGTGGCGGCCTCGCTGTCGCCCGTGGTCGTCGTCCTGGACCCCGACAGGCCCTCGCCGACCCGCCACTCCGCGCCGTTCTGCACGCCGGTCGCCCCGAACTGCACCGTGCTCGCCGTGCCGCCGCCCCGCTGTCCGCCGGCCTGGTGGCCGCCCAGCACAAACGTCTCGGTGCCGGGGCCCGCCGCCTCGTGCACCAATCGTGGGGCCGCCAGCGTCAGCCGGGTGCCCACCGCGCCGTTCAGCGCGGCCAGCCGGCGCTGATAGCGCAGGTTCTTCACCACCCAGCCGGAGGACGCGGCCTGCCGCAGCGCGGCCGTGATCGCCTGCGGGCTGAAGCGCTCCTCGACCGCCAGCCGGGGCGCGAGCCCCTCCGTGGCCAGTGCCGGATCCTGACGGCCCGCCTCGCCCCGGGCGGCGGCCCGGGACAGCAGCGCGAGGGCGAGATCGCGGACCGGCTGCCCGTCGCCGACGGTCTCCACCAACTGCCAGTCCCGTACGGGCTGTCCAGCCGTCGGGGCCGGGGCAAGGGCGGCCAGGTCGCCGATGCCCGCCGCCGCCACGGGGCTCTCGGGGCCGGGGGCCTGTTCGCCGCCCGCGTCCAGCCGCGCCTTCTCCTCCGTGCCCACGGTGAACTCGGACGGCGTCAACAGCCGTACGTCCTGCTCCTCCAGGTGCAACCCGGACAGCAGCCTGGCCTCCGGCGCGTCCCGGCCGGGGGAACCCGGGGTCACGGCGCGGGCCAGCTTGCGCTGCCGGGAGGTCATCGTGACGTCCACGTTCAGGCGCAGTGCCGCCCCGAACGCGCTCGCCTTCTCCGAGCCGTTGGTGAGGACGTCGGTACGGGTCGTGGGGCCGCCCTGGTTACGGCGGGTGCCGCTGCTGGTGCGCTCGTAACGGGCCGAGCCGGTGAGCGCGCCCGGGACCAGCCGGGCCTGGGCCAGCACCATGCCGCCGATCGACCGTGAACTGCTGCGCCCGCTCTGGACGTTGGCGGACACGCCGGCGTGGCTGCGCACCAGCCAGTCGTCGATGTCGCCGAGGTGGGTCGCCTCGCCCAGGTCGCCATGGACCCGTATCTGCACATCGTGGGAGTGCAGCGTGGTCTTGCGGCGCAGCCGGACCCGGATGCCGGTGGACAGCAACTGGTCCTTGTTCACCCGCAGGTTGGCCTCAGAGAGGGCGGCCATCAGGTCCCGGTGGTTGGCGCGCTGCGCCTCCGCCTCCTCCCGGCTGCCGCCCGCCGTGGGCGCGGTCGCGCCGAAGGCGGGCAGATAGCCGGCCAGGCGGGGGTCGGTGGCGAACAGCTCCCGTACGGCCTTCAGCATGGGCGCGGTGTCGAGCCGGCCCAGCGTGACGCTCGAACCCATCGCGCCGAACGGAAGGTGGCGGCGCTCGTCCGATGCCTCCGACGCCTCCGACGCCTCCGATGCTCCTGATGGCCCGCCCTGCGCCGCTCCCCGCGCCGGACCCGGATCCGGACGTGGCTCCGGACGTGGCTCCGGGCGCTTGATGAACTCGCCCGCCGTCACTCCCGGCGGCAGCGGCAGGCCCAACTCCTGTGCCTCGTCCGCCCGTAGAGCGACCCAGACCTGCATCGTGTGCGTGGCGACCCTTGTCTCCGGGCGCAGGACCATCCCGGCCGACCGGGGGCCGGTGCCCTCCACGGTCAGCCGGACCGTCCCGAGGTACAGCACCTTCTCGCCCCGCACCTCCGCACCCTGCCGGCTGGAGACGGTCTGCTCGTTCACGCTGAACCGGGACGAGCGGGCCCCGGCGACCGGCATCGCGGTGGCCCGCACCACGGCCGCGTTCGCCGCCGCCCCGAGTCCGGCCGCCGGGCCGATCCCGCCCGCGACGGCGCGCCCCTTGCCCGCCGCCTCGGTCGTCGTGTGCTGCGCCTGCTGGTGGGTACGGAGCTGGGTCCCGCCGGTGGCCCAGGCCGGGGACAGCCCGGTGACGGTGGCGCTCATGCGGTAACTGCCCGCGCTGCTGCCGTCCTTGGAGTGCAGCTCGTCCCCGGTGACGCCGCTGCCCAGCAGGCGGGGCAGGTCCTCCAGCACGGTCGGGGTGGCGGTCGCCTCGTACAGGCGGGAGCGGCCGGGAGCGCCCGGCGCGGTCAGCGAGGGGTGCAGGACCGAGGCGACCGCGTCGAACAGGCCGCCGCCGCCCCGGTGCGGCCCCGCCGTGTCGGAGACGCCGACCGGGGCCAGCGAGTCGGCCAGCGCGACCCGCCGGGCGAGGTCCTCGCCCACCGGCCGCGGGCGGGCCGGGGCCGCGGTACCGGCCGGGATCAGGTGCTCGGTGGGCACCCGCTGGGTGAGGCCTCCCGAGCCCCGGTAGACCTGCTCGCCCCCGCCCACCTGGGGCCGGATCCGTACGGCGTACACCACCCGGCGCTGCACCTCCACCGAGCCCTTGTCGCTGCGCAGTACGCGGGGTTCGGCCACGCCGCGCTGAGTGCGGGAGTCCCGCGAGGACTGCCAGGGCTGCACGCTGCCCGTCACCGCGCCGCCCAGCCACAGCCCCGGCGCCACGGGGGCGAGCCCGAACGCCGTGCCGCCCACGCCCGTGCTGCTGGAGTTGCCCGCCGATGTGCCGGCGGTGGCCCCGCTGTTGTGCTGGACATCGACCTTGGTGTCCTTGCCCTCGGCCTCGTCCACCGCGGCGAGCGGCGCACCGCCCGGGTCCGGCGCGGCCGTCGGCAGGGCGGCGGCCGGGTGGAACGTGGGCGGCCGGTCGTCGGGGGCGGGTGCGATGGTGACCGTGACGTCGAAGCCGTCACCGGCCCCCGTGCTCTCCACCGCGAACGCGCGGCCCCGGCCGAAGAACGACTCGGGCCGCCCGGCCAGTTCGGCGGCGATTCCGGCCACCGTGCCGTCGCCGTGGCTCACGACGGCCGCGACCGCGTTGCGCACGAACTCCTGCCCGGTCAGCCCGTACGCCGTGGACAGTCCGCCCGCCTCCAGGTCCATCAGGTACGGCGGCAGCACGAGCCCTTGCTCGGCTCGCTCGTCGATGACCGGGGGCGGGGCGACGGGCCGCTTCCCGCGTCGCAGCGCCCGCGTGGTGGCCTCGTTGCCCATCATCCGCTGCATGGTCAGCAGACCGGGCGGACCGCCGCCGGTGACCCCGGGGCCGGCCGGAGCGGCCGGGCTCCGCCCCCGGCGGGTCCGCTCGGCGTCCTCGGGCACGCCCCGCGCGCCGCCGAATCCGCCGGTTCCGCCGGTTCCGCCGGTTCCGCCGTCGCTCCCTGACCGCTGCTGCCTCCGCACGGCCTCAACGTAGCCAGCGGTCCCGCGGCCCACGGCCGATCGGGCGGCCGGGCGGACGTTCGCCGCCCACTCCTCATCCGCGCGCCAACTCCCGTACACCGAAAGGTCCGCGCGGGACCGGTGAACGGCGCCCTGCCGGACGGCGCGCACCCTCGTGGCCCGGGCGCGCCGACGGCGGCCGTCTCAGCGGGCTGTCCAGCCGCCGTCCACGGGGACGGTCGCACCCACGACGAACGAGGCCTGGTCACTCAGCAGCCAGGCGGCCGCCGCCGCGATCTCGCGGGGGTCCGCCGTCCGCGGCAGCGGGGCCATGGTGCGCAGCTCCTCCTCCAGGCCCGGGTTCAGGTCGAACCAGCGGTCCATCATCTCGCTGCGCGTGGTGCCGGGAGCGATCGCGTTGACCCGGATGCCCTGGGCGGCGTACCCGGCGGCCGCCTTCGTCAGGCCGATGACCGCGTGCTTGGAGGCGATGTACGGGGCGGCCGCCGGGGTGGCCACCAGACCCGCCACACTGCTGTTGTTCACGATCGCCCCGCCGCCGGGCAGCATCGCGGCGAGCTCGTGCTTCATGCAGTTCCACGTGCCCCGGACGTTGACGGCCATGACGCCCTCGAAGTCCGCGTCGTCCATCAGGTGCATCGGTACGGGCACCACCGACGTCCCCGCGTTGTTGAACGCGGCGTCCAGCCCGCCGAGGCGCTCCACCGCGGCCTCGACCGCGGCCTTGGCCTCACCGGGGTGGGCGACATCCGCGACGGCGTGATCGGCGTCGAAGCCCAGGTTTCTCAACTCGGCTGCCAGCGCCGCCAGTTCATTGTCACGTCGGGCCACCAGGAACACCGAGGCCCCGGCCTCGCAGAACACCCGGGCCGCAGCGGCTCCGATGCCGCTGCTGGCGCCGGTGATCAATGCCTTCCGGCCGGCCAACAGGTTGTTGATATTCACCATGGCAGAAACCTGCCACGTCCCTGAACCGGCCGGAACACGAGCGCGGTGGATCTGGCTTGATCCACCGCGTCCTATCACATACCAGCATGCCCGGATGCTTTGCTCACCTGGGTCGTCGAGTTGACCTCATTGGCCGGAACCCGCCCCCACCGGAGCCCGGAGGAGCACCGGAAGCTCACGGTGGCCGTTCGAGACGAACGACATCTGCGGCGGCAGCTCCTCCGCGGGCACAGCCAGTGCCAGCTCCGGGAAGCGCTCGAACAGGGCGGGCAGCGCGATGTTCACCTCCATGCGGGCCAGTTGCGCACCCAGGCAGTAGTGGGGCCCGTGGCCGAACGAGACGTGATCGTGGCGCGTGGCGCGGGTGACGTCGAAGCGGCCCGCGTCCGGGCCGTGGTGCTCCGGATCCCGGCCGGCGCCCACGAAGCACAGGACGATGGGGTCGCCCTTGGGGATCGTCACGTCGCCGGTGTCGATGTCCTCGACGGCGTACCGCAGGATGCTGTGCGCCCCCGGCGGCTCCAGGCGCAGGGTCTCCTCGACGACGTCCTCCCAGGAGGCCCGGCCCTCGCGGACGTGCGCGAACTGGTCAGGGTTGGCCAGCAGGGCGACGACCGCGTTGTCGATGAGGTTCACGGTCGTCTCGTAACCGGCGGTGAAGAGGAGGATGAGGTTGTCGAGCAGCTCCTTCTCGCTCATGTCGGCAGGGCTCGAGTCCCGGGCCGCGATGAGCCCCGAGGTCAGGTCGTCGCCCGGCTTCTCCCGCTTGAGCGCGACGAGTTCGGTCATGTTCCGGTAGAGATCGAGGGTGTTCGCCTTCGCGTCCTCCGCCGTCGCGGAGGTGGCGAAGAATCCCCTGATGATCCGGTGGAGCGCCGGACGCACCGACGCGGGAATCCCGAACAGCTGGCACACGACCTGGTGCGGCAGAACGTGCGCGAACTCCTCGCGCAGGTCGACCGGCCGCCCGGCGGGCCGGGCCTCCAGTTGGTCCAGCAGCTCCCCGGTGATCTGCTCGATCCACGGGCGCAGGGCTGCCACCCTGCGGGCGGTGAACTCCCCGGCCACGGGCTTGCGCAGCCGGGTGTGGTCGTCGCCGTAGGCGGTGACCATGTTCTGGACCGAGACCCAGATGGACAGCGGCCACTCCTCGGAGACCTCGCCGCTGTTCCACGCCGGCCAGTGCCGGTAGGCGTCCTTCGACACGCGTGGGTCGACGAGCAGCCGCTTGACCAGTTCGTAGCTGGTGACCGACCACGCCTCCACTCCGCCGGGAAGGACGACCCTCGTCACGCGCCCCCGGGAGCGGATCTCCTCGACTTCGCCGTGAATGTCCTGACCGAGTGGGTCAATAGGGAACGGGCAGTGCTTGCTCACAGAGATATCCCCCCAGAGAAATCGTGAGACCGAAGATGGTGGGACCGAAGTCGGTGGGAAGACCGAAGTCGGTGGGACCGAAGTCCGGTGTGGAGCGGAATCAGGCGGAGACAGCGATTCCGGTGATGCGCGCACTGAAGACGGGCCGGTCGCCCTGGTGGCCCGAGACGTGCAGACAGGCCGTTCCCGGCTCCCCGTCGGCCGTCGGGCGCGCCTCGATCACGCAGGGCGCGTCGAGCTCCGCGTAGCGGTCGAAGCACAGGCTCAGCGAGGCGGGATAGAAGCCGGCCGGTCCGGCCGCGGCCTGGGCGGCCTGGTGGACCGCCTCCAGGAGCACCATGCCCGGGACATGGTCGTTCGGGCGTGCGAACAGGGCCGGGTTCGCCGGGTCGGCCCGCAGCACCCAGCGCAGGGGATCCCCCGTGGGGGAGAGGACGACGTCGGCGGGATCGGTGCGCCGGACGGCGGCCGGCGGCACGGGAGCCGGCAGCCGGGCCGGCGGCAGGGCGGTCAGCCGGTCGCCGCGCAGCCTGCGGTAGGCGGCCGGAGAGGTGGAGGTCAGGCTGCCGTAGCCGGTCGCGACGACCCGGCCGCCGCGGGTGATGACCATGTGACAGGTCATCCGGGCGAGCCGGGCACCCCTGCGCCGGATGTCGGAGCAGGTGAGGTCCAGCAGGAGCGGCGGGCCGTCGGGGCCGGTCCGTGCCCGGTCCGGCTCGATGGTGTAGTTCAGGTCCCGCATCAGGAAGTGGTGGTCCAGCGGGACGTCGAATTCGGCGTGGGCCACCAGCCGGCCGGCCTGACGGATGGTCTCCGCGATGAGCGACGGGGCGTGGCGCCCGTGCAGTGGTGAGTGAAAGGGATGGGAATCCGGCCAACCCAGGGTCAGCGTGAAGCGGTCGGTGTCCGTGCGTACCCAGTCCGATATCAGGACATCGGATGGCCGGGCGCGCTGCAGGAGCTGTCCCGGCGCGGCCCGCCGGGGCGGGACGGCGGCGCCAACTCTTAGATGCGTACGGGCAGTTGATGCGGGCTCCGGACGTACTCTCGGGCCCTCCTGGTGCATGGCTGTGCTGATCGACATGTTGCCCCCCATGGCAGATCTCGAGCCAGTGACGGTTCGAGCCAGTGGGAAGATACGTGCTTCCAGGTATGATTCGCAATCACCCATGTGCAAGCCACGGGCCTTGTACCCGATCGGTACAGAGGCCCGCGGTGTCACAACACAATCGACGGGAGCAGGCGTGACTCAGCACGAGCGATCGAAGAGGACCCGGGGCCTCATCGTCGGGGCCGCGGGCGCGGTGTTCGCGGAGAAGGGGTACAACGGGGCCACCATCTCCGATGTCTACCAGCGGGTAGGGCTCACCAAGGGCGCGTTCTACTACTACTTCACCGGCAAGGAGGACCTGGCCCGGGCCGTGCTGGACAGCCAGGTCGGCCAGGTCCCGTTCCCGCACGTACCGCGCACCACCCGGCTCCAGGAACTCGTCGACGCCGGCATGCTCTTCGCCCTCCAGGTCCGCAAGGACACCGCCGTGCAGGGCAGTCTCCGGCTCTCCCTGGAGCACGGGGCGCACGACCTGGACCGGCGCAGGCCGTACGAGAACTGGATCGCCCACAACCGGCACGCGCTCACCCTGGCCAAGGATGCCGGTGAACTCCACGCGCACGTGAACCCGGAGTCCGTGGCGCACCTGCTCGTCGGCGCGTTCTCCGGGGTCCAGATGCTGTCGGAGGCGATGAGCGACTGGGCCGACCTGGAGGAGCGCACCTCGGTGATGCTCCAGCACATCCTGCCCACCATCGCGCTGCCCGGTCCGCTGTCCCAGGTGGACATGGGCCCCGACCGGGCCGCGCGCGTTCTCGCCGATCTCGAGAAGCTCCAGCAGGAAGAGACCGCGGAGGAGCACCCGAGCGACGGCTGAGGAAGGCCGGCCCGCGCCGAGGACGGCCCGGGCCGCCGCTGTCACCGCCGCCACTGTCACCGCCGTCGCGCAGGGCCGCCGTCGCGCAGGGCCGCCATGGCACAGATGTGCGACATCAGGATTCCCGATGTCAGTTGCATACCTGCATGCACGTTTGTTTCTATCGATCTGTCTTCGCGGGAGGCCCCGCGCTCAGAGACGACGGCTCTTGACCGACCACGGAGAAGCCACATGATCAAGCTCGATGACATCCGGCGCCACGCGGCCCACGGTGCGACGCGGGACGCCTTGATCGACGGACAGGTGCGGCTGACCTGGGGCCGGTTCGGCGACACCGTGGAGAGCGTCGCCGCAGGCCTGGCGCAGCGGCTGCCCGACGGGGGCCCGGTCCGGGCGGTCTTCCTGGCCGGCAACACCTGGCAGCTCGCCGTCGCGATGAGCGCCTGCGCCACCCTCGGCGTGTCCTGCACCGGTCTGGACGCCGACACCGACCCGGATGCCCTCGCAGCGGTCCTCACCCGGCTCGAACCGACCTTCGTCTTCACGGACGCGGACCGCCGCGCCGTGCTCGACCGCCTCGTCCGGCCCACCGGCCCGGAGGCCCTGCACATCCTGCTGGACGGCGCCTCACGCGCGGGTGACGACAGCACTCCCGCCCGCCGTCGGCCGCTCCCCTTCGACCGCCTGACCTCGGCCGAACCACTGCGTGAACTGCCCGCCCCACTGCCGTACGAGTCCTTCGCGATCAGCGACGACGACGCGGGCCCGGTCCGGATAGCCGTGCGCCGTACTCCCTCCGAGGGCCGTCATCTGGTGGACCTGGTCGACGAGTTCGGTCTCGCCCGCACCGATGTGCATCTGGCCTCGGCCCCGCTGGCGCAGCACTCCGCGCTCGCGCTGACCCGCACCGCGCTCGGCGTCGGCGCCACCGTCGTGCTCGCCGACGGCGCCGACGGCCCGGCCCTGGCCGCGTTGCTGGCCGGTGAACGGGTCACCACCGCCACCGTCGGCCCCGCGGCCCTGCACGCGCTGCTCGCCCTGCCCGCCGACGCCGAGCCCTCCCCCCGCACCGGCCACCTGCGCTTCCTGGCCGCCCCGGGCCGGCAACTGGGCACCTGGGCCGTCAACACCGCCTGGGAACGGCTGGGCCCGGTCCTGCACACCACGCTCGGCAGCCCCGAGACGGGCCTCACGGCCGTGCTGGGACCCGAGGAACTGCTGGTCTCTCCCCCGCACTCGGGTCGCACCACCCTCGGCACGACCGTCGTGGTCCTCGGCGAGGACGGCCGGGTGCTGCCGCGGGGCGGAACGGGCAGGCTCGCCTTCGCCGGACACCAGGTGATGGACGGCTACCTCGACGGGGACGCCCCCTTCGCCGTGCTCGACCACGGCCCGGGCGAGGAGCGCTTCCTCGTCACCGGCCAGTCCGGGCGCATCGACGAGACCGGCAGGTTGCGGGTCACCGGGCGCACCACCGGAGTCCCGGTCCAGGAGCGCGGGTCGGCCGTGGACGCCGAGCTGTTCCGCCTGGAGTCGGACCTGCTGAACCTGCCGTGCCTGCGCGACACCGCGGTCATGCGGGTCAGCAGCCCGGTCCTGGGCGACGCGATCGTCGTGCCGTTCATCGCGGTGGCGGTCGGCCGCGAGGCCACCGGATACGAGGCCCTCAGCGCGGCCTGCGCCCGCCGGGTGCCGTCGCTGGCCGCGCATGTCATCGCCGTGGACACCATCCCGTACAGCCCGACGGGCCGCATCCGCAGCGGAGAGCTGCTCGACGCGGTGCTGCCCATCATCACCCTGAATCTGCAGCTCGAGCAGTCGATGCAACAGGAGATGTCCACATGACCGTGCCCTCCCTCGACGACCCGATGTACGACGAAGAGCCGGTGGAGGACTTCGAGCCGGCGTTCTTCGCGCTCGAACTCGAACTCCTGGAGCTGCCCTGCGTCAAGGACATCGCGGTGCTGCGCACGCGGCTGCCCGAGGTGGGCGAGACGCTCGTCGTGGTCTACGTACCGCTCTCGGCGGACCAGGAGATCGGCGGCCGGCGTGCGGCGCTCGCGGCCTGTGAGCGGCGGCTGCCCTGGGTGCTCTCGCACGCGGTGGCGGTCGACTCCATTCCGCGCAGGGCCGGCGGCGAGGCGCGTACCGGACTGCTGATCGACCGTCTGCTGCCGCAGATAGCCCGGGACCTGCTCTCCCCGATGGAGATGTCCGACTGACGCCGCGACCCCGCGGACGACGTTCCACAGGGACTCAATTTATACATGCATCGTGGTATGTTTCAGTCTCCGGGGCTTCCGGCTCCGCAGAAGGGAGCCTTCGCCGTGCAGTTCCAGCAGCTGCGCACATTCCGCGAGGTAGCCGCAGAGTTGAGCTTCACCCGTGCCGCGCGGAACCTCCACTACTCGCAGCCGAGCGTCACCGCCCACATCAAGAACCTCGAAGAGTTCATCGGGACCCCGCTGTTCCATCGCGGGGGCGGCCACATCGAGCTCACCGAGGCGGGCCGCACGCTCCTGCCCCACGCCGAGCAGATCATCACGATCGCCGAGACGGCGTTCCGCGAGGCGGCCCTGGCCGGCGGCCGCTCCCGGACCGCCGCCGCCTGAATTCCTGACCGCCTGAATTGACGGCCGCCCGAATCCACGTCCGTCCGAATCCATGATCGTCCGAATCCGCGGTCGATATACGGTCGATATTTCGCTCTCCGTCTCCCGAACGGCCCGACGGCGCATCGTGCTCCCTTCGATGCGCCGTCGGGCCGTCGCTCTTCCGCGCCGCCGGGGAATGCGCAGTTCCGCCGTCTCCGCTGGTCACAACAGGTTGGCGTGGATGAGCAATTCTTCATGCGTGACCCCGCAAGAACACCTCTCCGAGGCTGCCTAATCTCAGATCAATCGAACTGCGCCCCAATTAACGGTTCGCCTGTTTTCACACCCGGAGAGGATCAACACATGGGTCAGGTCCCCATAGCCGATCAGTCGGCCGCGGAAGCCCCGAACGACCTTATGACAGGTGACACGTACCTGGAGAGCCTGCGCGACGGCCGTCAGGTGTTCCTGGACGGCGAGCTCGTCAAGGACGTGACCACGCACCCGGCCTTCGCCAACGCCGCGAAGTCCACCGCGCACCTCTACGACGCACTCCACCACCCGGACACCCAGGACCTGATGACGACGGTCGACCGGTACACGGGTGCCCGCGTCCACCGCTTCTTCACCCCCGCGCACTCGGGCGAGGAGCTCCTCAAGGCCCGCGACGCCATCGAGCACTGGGCCAGGCTGAGCTACGGCTTCATGAACCGCACGCCCGACTACAAGGCGTCGTTCATGGCCGGCCTCGCCAACACCCACGACTTCTACGAGCCGTTCGGCGACAACGCCCGCGCCTGGTACGAGAAGTACGCCCGCCAGGGCCTCTCGATCAGCCACGCGATCGTCAACCCGCCGGTCGACCGCAACAAGCCGGCACACGCCATCCGCGACGTCTACCTCAAGGTCGTCGAGGAGCGCGACGACGGCATCGTCGTCGAGGGCGCCAAGCTCATGGCCACCGCCTCGGCGCTGTCCAACGTCGCCTTCGTCGGCCAGATCCACCTCGCCAACCTCGAGGCGGGCAAGGCCGACGACATGGCCCTGGCCTTCCTGGCGCCGATGAACACCCCGGGCATGAAGGTCGTCTGCCGCCCGTCGTACGAGTCCAAGGCCGCCAGCCCCTTCGACAACCCGCTCTCGAGCCGCTTCGACGAGAACGACGCGGTGCTGGTCTTCGACAAGGCGTTCATCCCGTGGGAGAACATCCTGATCTACCGGGACACCGAGAAGATCCACCAGTACTTCCCGCGCTCGGGACTGCTCAGCCGCGGCTTCTTCCAGGGCGCCATCCGCATGTCGGTCAAGCTGGAGTTCATGGCCGGCCTGCTCGACCGGGGCACCCGGCTCAACGGCACGGACCAGTTCCGCGGCGTCCAGGCGGGCCTCGGCGAGCTGCTGGCGTGGCGTCACCAGACCTGGGCCGTCACCACCGCCATGGCGCTCGACCCGGAGGCGGGCCCCGGCGGCACCGTCCTGCCGCGCATGGACTACTCGGCCGGCTACCGGGCGCTCGCGCCGATCAGCTGGGAGCGCACGCACCGCTTCTTCGAGGAGCACCTGGCCGGCGCCCTGCTGATGACCCCCTCCAGCCACAAGGACCTGCAGAACCCGGAGCTGCGTCCGCTCCTCGACCGCTACTACCGCGGCTCGGGCGGAACGGCCGAGGAGCGCTCCAAGCTCTTCAAGCTGGCCTGGGACGCGATCGGCACCGAGTTCGGCGCCCGCCACGAGCTGTACGAGCTCAACTACGCCGGCGGCCCCGACCAGGTGCGGCTGGACACCCTCAACTGGTCCCGCGGCGCCGGACTGCTCGACAACTACGGCGCACTCGTCCAGCAGGCCATGGACGACTACGACCTCGACGGCTGGACCCGCGGCCGCTGGGCCCAGGACAACTGACCGCCCCGCCACCACCGGACGGGTGCGCGCGGCCACCGCGCCCCGGGCACCCCTCCGGCCGCCCAGCAGAGAGGCTGCTCATGAATCACGACCTGCGCGACGTGATGCGTACCTTCGCCACCGGGGTCTGCGTCGTCAGCACGTACACCGAGCACAACGGCGAGCGGCGCCACAACGCCATCACCGTCAACTCACTCACATCCGTCTCGCTGGACCCGCCGCTGGTTTCTCTGAGTTTCCGTCAGGACTCAGAGTTCTTCGCGGAGTTGATGACGTCGGGCGTGATCGGCATCTCCATCCTCGGCGCCGACGGCGAGGGCACCGCCCGCGCCTTCGCGCGGCGCCGCCCCGAGCGCGACCGGTCACTGCGCGAGCTGGCCGGCGAGGAGGGCGAGGCCACCGGGACGCTGCTCTTCGGGGCGGCGGCCTGGATGGAGTGCCGGCTGCGCGACCACGTCATCGCCGGCGACCACGTCATGGTCATCGGCGAAGTGGTCGGGCTCGGCGCCCGCGAGTCCCAGCCCCCGCTGATCTTCCTGCAAGGCGGATTCCACAGATTCGAACTGGAACAGGTATGAGGTCACGAGCCAAGAAGTCCCTGATCCTGCGGGGGATCCTCGCCGCCACGCTGGCCGTCGCCGGCATCTCCGTACTGCTGTGGCCGGTCGCCACCGCCCCGGCGACCGGCGCCGTGAAGAGCGCCGCCGCCGACTCCGGCACCGTGAGCCTCTGTCTGGTCACCCGGGCCGCCCCCACCCGCGAATACACCATCAGGGTCACCCGGCGGGCCGCCGACATCCTGCTGAAGGAGACGCTCTCGTACGAGGGCGTCTGCGCCGACTACGGAACGCCCAGCGACCTCGGCGACGGAAACCTGCGCACGTACGCGCAGATCTCCGGCGACACACCGCAGACCGTCGGCATCGTCTTCCCCAAGTCCACGCTGAACAACCTGCCGACCGCCATGACCGACGGCAAGCACTGCTACGACATGGACGACGACGGCTCGATCGACGAGCACACCGAGTGCGTCGGCGGCCACGAACGCCCGCTGGAACTGCCCTCCCGGCTCACCGGGCTGTCCGGCATGCCGCTCAAGTGGGCCCTGGTGAACTTCAACCCCATGGGCCACGGCCCCGAGCACATCTACGACTCCCCGCACTTCGACTTCCACTTCTACACCCAGCCGAAGGCGGAACGCGACGCGATCCGGACCGGCCCCTGCGGCCTGGCCATCAACTGCGACGACTTCGAGACGGCCACCAAGCCGCTGGCCCCGCGGTACCTGCCGAAGGACTACGTGGACAACGGCGTCGCCGAGGCGGCCATGGGCAACCACCTCGTCGACATGACCTCGGACGAGTGGCACGACCAGTCCTTCACCCAGACCTTCATCTACGGCGCCTACGACGCGAAGATCACCTTCCTGGAGCCGATGATCACGAAGTCCTGGTTCGAGGGCATCGCCACCGGCGCCGAACCCAGCCGCTGCTGGCCCGTCAAGCAGCCGCAGGAGTGGCAGATCGCCGGCTGGTACCCCCAGGAGTACTGCATCACCTACCGCGCCAACCGCGGCGACTACACGGTCTCGATGCAGGACTTCCAGCACAGCGCCGCCTGAACCCGCCGCCGCACCACGCCCCCGCGCCCGCCTGCCACGAATTGATTGGTGACTGACACATGTCCCGAGGATTCTCGATCGGCGTCGTCGGAGGAGGAGCCGCTGCAGTCTGCTTGATCGACGCGTTGTCCAGGACACACAGCGAGCCAGGCAGCCTCACCGTCTTCGAGCCGTCGCCGCACCTGTGGCGCGGCCGTGCCTACCAGGTCGACACCGAGACGCTCAAAGTCAACGCGACACCGGACGACATGTCCGTGCGCCACGGCGACCTCCAGCACTTCGAGAACTGGCTGGAGACCCGGGACAGGGTCATCGGGATCCGGGCGAGCGTCGACCACCGGTCCGGAAGCCGGTTCGCTCCCCGGACCGTCTACGGGGAGTACCTGGAGCAGACCGCGTACGCCGCCCTCGGCGAGCTGCGCCGGCGGGGCTGGCGGGTCGACCTGGTCGGCGAGGGGGTCTCCTCGGCCGGCCGGGCCGCCAACCGGGTCCTGCTGCGCACCGGCAACGGCCGGGCCCGTGCCTTCGACTACGCCATCCTGTGCGTCGGCGGCGACAGCCCCAAGGACGTCTACGGGCTGTCCGGTACACCCGGCTTCGTCGCCGACCCGTACCCCGTCGTCAGCAGGCTGGCCGATGTGGGCGAGCAGGACCATGTCGCGGTCATCGGCAGCGGTCTGACGGCCATCGACATCATCCTGTCGCTGGCCGCCCAGGGGCACCAGGGCCGGATCAGCCTGCTCTCCCGGCGCGGGGTGCTGCCCGGCGTACGCCAGAAGGCGGTCCCCTTCGAGCTGCGCCACTTCACTCCGCAGCGGATGGAGACCCTCGCCGTCGGCCGCCCCGAGCTGACCCTCGACGAGATCGCCGCCGTCATGCGGGCCGAGTTCCGCGACGCCGGGGCCGACCTCGACGCGGTCGTATCGGAGATCATCCGGGTCGATCTGGAAGATCCGGTGGACCGGCTGCGCCGTCAGATCCATGAGGTCGACTCACCCCACATGGGGCTGCGGATCCTCCAGCGCGCGGTCCCCGAGACGGGCCCGGACGTCTGGCCGCGCCTGCGCGAACAGGACAAGGTCCAACTGCTGCGCGCGCACTACCGCACGATCATGAGCCTGTGCTGCCCCATGCCGCCGGGCAGCGCCGGGGTCCTGCTCGAACTCGTCGATGCGGGCCGGCTCGACATCGCCGCCGGACTGCAGAGCATCACGCCCCGGGCCGAGGGCGGCTTCGACGTCCTGACCGCCGAAGGCGCCGACTTCACCGCCGACCGGGTCGTCAACGCGGTCAACGCGTCCGAGGGACGGATTCCGACCAGCGCCGCCCCCCTGGTGACCTCCCTGATGCGCAGCCGGGTCGCCAGCCGGCACCCGCACGGCGGCCTCCACATAGCCCGGCCCACCAGCCAGCTGACGGCCAACGGCCGGCCCGACCCCCGCCTGTACGGGCTCGGCAACATCGCCGCCGGCTCCCTCTTCTTCACCTTCGGCATCCCGTCCCTGGTCGACCGCAGCCAGGACATCGTCTCGACGGTCCTCCAGCACGCCGAAACCGTCCGCGCCGCGGACACCGAGAACGTCCTGCTCACCGTCTAGCCCGCGCCCGCCCACGCAGAAGCCCATATCGACCCTGTCACCGGAGATGAGGAACGCCCGAGCATGAGCATCACGGACACCGACCGGCCCGCCTACCTCGCCGACACCCACACGGGCCTGCCCATCCCCCGCGAGCCGGTCTTCGCCACGCACGAGGAGACCCGCCGGCACCGCAAGCAACGCCTGGCCGCCGCCCTGCGCCTGTTCGGCAAGTACGGCTTCGGAGAAGGCATATCGGGCCACATATCGGTCCGTGACCCGGAGCACCCCGACCAGTTCTGGGTGAACCCCTTCGGCGTCTCCTTCAACCTGGTCCGCGTCGCCGATCTGATCTGCGTCGACTCCGCCGGCCGCGTCGTCCACGGCAACCACCGGGTCAACCCGAGCGCGTTCGTCATCCACTCCGCGATCCACGAGCTGCATCCGGGAGCCACCGCCGCCGCCCACGGGCACACCGCGCACTCCCGCGCACTCGGCTCCCTGGGCCGGCTCCTCGAACCCATCGACCAGGAGTCCGCCGCCTTCTACGGCCGGCAGGCCTTCTACGAGGAGTACGAGGGCCCCTCGGTCTCCGTCGAGCAGGGCCGCGACATCGCCGAGAAGCTCGGCGACAACCGGTCCATCCTGCTGCGCCACCACGGCCTGATCACGGTCGGCGGCTCCCTCGACGAGGCCGTGCACTGGTTCTTCACGTACGACAGCTGCGCCCAGGTGCAACTGCTCGCACAGGCGGCGGGCACCCCGAAGGCCTTCACGCACGAACAGGCCGTGGCCGCGGGCGACGGCTTCGGCAACGAGCAACTGGGCTGGTTCAGCTTCCAGCTGCTCTGGGACGAGATCACGCGTGAGCAGCCCGACCTGCTCGACGAATAGCGGGCCGGACCCGCACCACCCCGTACCACCCGACCCGTACCACCCACCCCGTACCGCCCATCCGACGAAAACGGAATGAAGAGGAACCCCATGAACATCCTGCTCTTTGGCGCCGGCGGCAATATCGGCAGCGCCATCGCCGGCGAACTGCTCTCCCGCGGCCACACCGTCACCGGTGTCACCCGCAGCGGCAAGGCCGAAGCGGCCGAGGGCCGTGCGGGCTTCACCGCCGTCGCCGGCGACGCCACCGACGCCGCCACCGTGGCCCGGCTGTCCGCCCAGGGCTACGACCTGGTCGCCTCCGCCGTCGGCCCCCGGGTCGGCGCGGAGGACGACCGGAAGATCATCGTCGGTGCGGCCAAGGCGCTCATCGAGGGCCTGACCCGCAGCGGCGTACGCCGCCTCGTCGTCCTCGGCGGCGCCGGCAGCCTCGAAACCGCCCCGGGTGTGCGCGTCATCGACAGCCCGCACTTCCCGGAGATGTGGAAGAACAACGCCCTCGCCCAGATCGAGGCGCTCGGCCTCTACCGCGAGACCACCGGCCTGGACTGGACGTTCATCTCCCCGGCCAAGCTCATCGAGGCCGGCGAGCGCACCGGCTCCTACCGCAAGGGCGGCGAGCAGCTCGTCGTCGACGCCGAGGGCAACAGCCGCATCAGCTACGCGGACTACGCCGTCGCCTTCGCCGACGAGGTGGAGCAGAGCAACGCCGTGCAGTCCCGTATCAACGTCGCCTACTGACCGCGATTCCCCGAAGGGACTCGACCCCATGTCCTCATCCGAGACCACACCGAGGGGCGGTGGCGGGCGTGCCCGCCTCGTCATCATCCTCGGCGCCCTCACCGCGCTGGGACCCCTGGCCAACGACGCCTATCTGCCGGCCATGCCGCAGATCGCCGACAACCTGGCCGCGAGCGCGTCGACCACCCAACTGACCCTGACCGCCTGCCTGCTCGGCCTCGGCATCGGCCAGCTGATCGCCGGACCGCTCAGCGACGCGCTCGGCCGGCGCCGGCCGCTCATCGCGGGCCTGGCGCTGTTCGCCGTCACCGCGGCGCTCTGCGCGGTGGCGCCGAACATCTGGAGCCTGGTGGCGCTGCGCGCGCTCCAGGGCCTGGGCGGCGCCACCGGCATCGTGATCGCCTCCGCGGTGGTGCGCGACCGGCACTCCGGTGCCGCGGCCGCCCGCTTCTTCGCGATGCTGATGCTGATCACCGGGCTCGCGCCCATTCTGGCGCCGGTCCTCGGCGGCCAGCTCCTGCTGGTCACCTCGTGGGGCGGCATCTTCGTCGCCCTCGCGATCGCCGGAGCCGTGATGCTGCTCGGCGTGGCCGTGGGCCTGCCCGAGACGCACCCGGTGGAGAAGCGGATCAGCGGCGGCCTCAGGGCCACCGGGCCGGTGTTCCGCCGGCTGCTCACCGACCGTGTCTTCGTCGGCTACATGCTGGCCTGCGGACTGGGCTTCGCCGCGATGTTCGCGTACATCTCCGGCTCCACCTTCGTCCTGCAGTCCCTCCACGGCATGTCGCCGCAGCGGTTCAGCCTGGTCTTCGCGGTCAACGCGCTGGGCCTGGTGATCGCGGCCCAGGTCAGCGGCCGGATCGTGCACCGCACCGGGGCGCGCCCCCTGCTGGCGACGGGCCTCGCGGTCTCCGCCGTCGGCGGGCTCGGCCTGCTGGCCGTCGTCCTGACCGACGCCGGTCTCGCGCCGCTGCTGGTCGCGCTGTTCCTGGTCGTCTCCAGCGTCGGCCTGATCATGCCCAACTCCTTCGCCCTGGCCCTCCAGGACCACGGTGACGTCGCGGGCTCGGCGGCCGCGCTGCTCGGCCTGTTCCAGCATCTGATCGGCGCCGCCGTCGTGCCGCTCGTGGGACTGGCCGGCGAGGACACCGCCGTGCCCATGGGCATCGTCATCGCCGTCCTCGGCGTCGGCGGGCTCCTCTCCTTCGCCCTGCTCACCCGCGCGCACGGGGCGTCCGGGCCGGGCCCGGCCGCCCCGGCGGGATCCGGGTCCGAGGAGGTCCCGGAGCCGGTCCGCGGCTGACACCGCCCCACCATGCCGCCGGTCCGGGGACTGTCCGCCCCCCGTTCGTCCCCGGACCGGCGCCCCACCTCTCGCTGCTCTCTTCTCTCTGCTCTCTGCTCCCGACCGAAACCGATTGAGGTACAGCCACCATGACACTCGCCCAGCACGTCACGGCAGCCGACTCCTGGCGGTTCCGGCCCGCGGCCCAGCAGCCCACCTGGCCCGATCCGCAGGCCCTGCGCTCCGCCGTGGACGACCTGGTGTCCTACCCGCCCCTGGTCTTCGCCGGGGAGTGCGACCGGCTGCGCGACCGGCTCGCCGCCGTGGCCCGCGGTGAGGCGTTCGTCCTCCAGGGCGGCGACTGTGCCGAGACCTTCGACGCCGTCTCCGCCGACCGGATCCGCGCCAAGGTCCGCACGCTGCTCCAGATGGCCGCCGTGCTGACCTACGCGACCTCCGTGCCGGTGGTCAAGATCGGCCGGATCGCGGGACAGTACTCCAAGCCCCGCTCCCGGCCCACCGAGACCCGCGACGGCGTCGAACTGCCCGTCTACCGGGGTGACTCGGTCAACGGCATCGCCTTCACTCCGGAGGCGCGCACCCCCGACCCCGAGCGGCTCAAGCGGATGTACCACGCCTCCGCCGCCACCCTGAACCTCATCCGCGCCTTCACCACCGGCGGCTACGCCGACCTGCGCCAGGTCCACGAGTGGAACCGGGACTTCGTCGCCGCCTCCCCGGTCGGCGAGCGTTACGAGAGCCTGGCCCGCGACATCGACGCCGCGCTGGCCTTCCTGGCCGCCTGCGGCGCCGACCCGGCCGAGTTCCACTCCTCCGAGATCTTCGCCAGCCACGAGGCGCTCGTCCTCGACTACGAGGCCGCCCTCACCCGTACCGACTCGCGCACGGGCCTTCCGTACGACGTCTCCGGCCACATGATCTGGATCGGCGAGCGCACCCGGCAGCTCGACGGCGCCCACGTCGAGTTCGCATCGCAGGTCCGCAACCCCATCGGCGTGAAGCTCGGCCCGGGGACCACGCACGACGACGCGCTCGCCCTCATCGACAAGCTCGACCCCGAGCGCGAGCCCGGCCGGCTCACCTTCATCACCCGCATGGGCTCGGCCGCCGTCCGCGAGACCCTGCCCGGCCTCGTGGCCAAGGTCACCGCCGAGGGCGCGCGGCCCGCCTGGATCTGCGACCCCATGCACGGCAACACCTTCGAGGCGCCCAGCGGCCACAAGACCCGCCGCTTCGAGGACGTACTCGACGAGGTCCACGGCTTCTTCGAGGTCCATCACGCGCTGGGCACCCACCCCGGCGGCATCCACATCGAGCTGACCGGCGACGACGTCACCGAGTGCGTCGGCGGCGGTGCAGCCGTCCGCCTCGCCGATCTCGACCGGCGCTACGAGTCGGCCTGCGACCCGCGCCTGAACCGCAAGCAGTCCCTCGACCTGGCCTTCCAGGTCGCGGAGCTCTACCGGGAGCTGGGCCAGGGCCGCGGGCGCACCGCCGCCGAGGACCGGTCCCGCCCGGCCGCCGCCGCCGCGGCCTGACCGCAACTCACCGAAGCGCAACTCACCTGAGGGGGAAGACGATGAGCGTGCGCGCCCTGCGTGGTGCCATCCAGCTGGACCGGGACGAGCGGCACCATCTGCTCGACGAGGTACGGAAACTGTTCCAGGAGATGCTCCGGACCAATGGGCTCGACCAGGACGACCTGGTCAGCGTGATCTTCACCGCGACTCCGGACCTGGTCAGCGAGTTCCCCGCGCTCGCCGCCCGCGAACTGGGCATGTCGGACGTGCCGTTGATGTGTGCCCAGGAACTGGACATCGCCGGATCCCTGCCCCGGGTGGTGCGGATCCTCGCGCATGCCGAGACCGACCGGCCCAAACCCGCGATCAAGCACGTGTACCTGGGCGGCGCGGCCGCGCTGCGCCGGGACCTCGTCCCGCAGGACGGAGTCTCCGGATGATCCGCTCCGCCGCCGTGGTGGGGACGGGCCTGATCGGCACCTCGGTCGCCCTGGCCCTCGGCCGGCGCGGCGTCGTCGTCCACCTGATCGACCAGAACGAGTCGGCGGTCCGCACGGCCGCCTCGCTCGGGGCGGGTACGGTCGGCGCCCCGCCGGACACCGTGGACCTGGCGGTGCTGGCGGTCCCGCCGGCCCAGGTCGGGCCGGCCCTCGCCGCCCACCAGGCCCGCGGGCTCGCCCGTGCCTACACCGACGTGGCCAGCGTGAAGGCCCAGCCGGAGCGCGGCGTCGCCGCCAGCGGCGCCGACGCGGGCGCCTTCATCGGCGGCCATCCGATGGCCGGCCGGGAGCGGTCCGGCCCGCTGGCCGCCTGCGCCACCCTCTTCGAGGGCCGTTCCTGGGTGCTCACCCCGACGTCCCTCACCAGCCGCGACACGCTCAACATGGCCCTGATGATGGTGGCCCTGTGCGGGGCGGTGCCGGTGGTGATGGACAGCGGCGCCCATGACCTCGCCGTCGCCCGGGTCTCCCACACCCCGCACGTGGTCTCCTCCTTGCTCGCCGCACGCCTGCTGCACCTGAACCAGGACGCCTCCCGGCTGGCCGGTCAGGGTCTGCGCGACATGGTGCGGATCGCGGGGGGTGATCTGCGGCTGTGGACCGACATCCTGGAGTCCAACGCCCCGGCCGTCGCCGAGGTGCTGGCCGAGCTCGGCGAGGACCTTCAGGTCACCGTGGCCGCCCTGCGGGGTCTGTCCACCGGCGACCCCGACGAACGCGCCCGGTCCACCTCGCTGCTGGCCGACATGCTCGGCCGCGGCATCACCGGCCGCGACCGTATCCCCGGCAAGCACGGGCACCCGGTGCCCGCCTGCACACCGGTCCGGGTGCTCATCGGCGACCAGCCCGGTGAGCTGGCCCGGCTGTTGGTCAACGCCGCCGACCTCGGCGTGAACATCGAGGACATGACCATCGACCACTCGCCCGGCCAGGAGAGCGGCCTGGTCGAGCTGATGGTGGCGCACTCCCGTGCCCACTCCATGGCCCAGAGCCTGACCGCCGCCGGCTGGAGCGTCCAGCGGCTGCGGCAGCCGGCCGCCGCCCCGGACCCCGTCGCGGTGTGACCGCCGCGCCACCGGCCCAGGGCCGGACATCCACGGAAGAGGACCTCCCTTGAGCACTTTGCGATGGCTCACCGCGGGCGAGTCGCACGGGCCCGCGCTCACCGCTGTCCTCGAAGGCATGCCGGCCGGGGTGGAGATCTCCACCAAGGCCCTCGCCGACGCTCTGGCGCGCCGCCGGCTCGGTCACGGCCGCGGCGCCCGTATGGCCTTCGAGCGCGACGAGGCCGCCTTCCTCGGGGGCGTCCGCCACGGACGGACCCAGGGCGGCCCGATCGCCCTCCGGATCGACAACACCGAGTGGCCCAAGTGGCAGACGGTCATGGCCGCCGACAGCGTGCCCGACGAGGTCCTGGCCGGGCTGGCCCGCAACTCCCCGCTGTCGCGGCCCCGGCCCGGCCACGCGGACCTCGCCGGCATGCAGAAGTACGGGTTCGACGACGCCCGGCCCGTCCTGGAGCGGGCCAGCGCCCGCGAGACCGCGGCCCGGGTCGCCCTCGGCGAGATCGCCCGCGCGTTCCTGCTCCAGGCCTACGGCATCACCGTGGTCAGCCATGTGGTCGGGATCGGCGGCGTCCGGGCCCCGGAGGACCTGGCGCCCGGCCCGGGGGACGTCGAGCGGGTCGACGCCGACCCGGTGCGCTGCCTCGACCCGGAGGCCTCCGCGGCGATGACCGCGGCGGTCGACCGGGCCCACCGGGACGGCGACACCCTCGGTGGCACGGTGGAGGTCCTCGCCCACGGGCTGCCGCCGGGCCTGGGCAGCCATGTGCACGGTGACCGGCGGCTCGACGCCCGCCTGGCCGGTGCCCTCATGGGCATCCAGGCCATCAAGGGGGTCGAGTTCGGTGACGGCTTCGGCCTGGCCCGCGTACCCGGCTCCCTCGCCCACGACGAGATCGAGCCCGGCCCCGACGGACTGCGCCGCCGCACCGCCCGCTCCGGCGGCGTCGAGGGCGGCATGAGCACCGGCGAACCCCTGCGCGTACGGGCCGCGATGAAACCCATCGCGACCGTCCCACGGGCCCTGGCCACCGTGGACGTCGCCACCGGCCGGCCGGCCGTGGCGCACCACCAGCGCTCGGACGTCTGCGCCGTGCCCGCCGCGGCCGTGGTCGCCGAGGCCGTCACCGCGCTGGTGCTGGCCCATGCGGCGCTGGAGAAGTTCGGCGGCGACTCGCTCGCCGAGACGGCCCACAACCACCGCGCGTACCTCGACCACCTGGCCGTCCGGTGAGCGCCCCGGCCGACCTCACCATCGCCCCGCTGGCCGACGCGCCCGTCACCGTGCACCCGGGCACGCCCGTCCCCGCCACCGTGGACTGCCGGCGCGACCACCGCATCGCCATGTCCTTCTCGGTGCTGGGCCTGCGAGCCCCGGGCATCGCCCTGGACGACCCGGCGTGCGTCGGCAAGACCTTCCCGGGGTTCCACGCGGAGCTGGCCCGCCTCTTCGGATCTCGATGACGGACCATCGGTGAACGCCTGTGCGCCGGGCCGCCGCCGTCAGCGCTGCCGGTGCGACGCGGTCTTCAGCAGCCGGTCGTTCGCGTCCGGGGCGCCGATGGTGATCCGTACGCCCTCGTCGCCGAAGGGGCGGACCATCAGCCCGGCCGCCTCGCAGGCCTCCGTGAAGCCGGCCGTACGGGACCCCAGCCGCAGCCACACGAAGTTGGCCTGGCTCTCCGGCACTTCGTAGCCCGCCGTACGGAGGCCGGCCGTCACCCGGGCCCGCTCGGCCACCAGGTCCGCCACCCGCTCGGCCAGCTCCGCCCCGGCCCGCAGCGATGCCACCGCCGCCGCCTGCGCCGGTCCGCTCACGCCGAACGGGACGGCGCAGGCCCGCAGCGCCGCCGCGACCCGCGGGTGCGCCACGGCGAAGCCGACGCGCAGCGTGGCCAGCCCGTACGCCTTGGAGAACGTACGCAGTACGGCGACGTTCGGGCGGTCGCGGTAGAGATCGATGCCGTCCGGGACCTCCGCGTCGTCGACGAACTCCCGGTACGCCTCGTCGACGACGACCAGCACCCGGCGCGGCACCCGGTCCAGGAACCGTTCCAGCGCGGCCCGGCGCACGGCGGTGCCGGTCGGGTTGTTGGGGTTGCAGATGAATACCGCCCGGGTGCGGTCGGTCACCGCGGCGGCGATCGCGTCCAGGTCGTACGCCTCTCCGCGCAGCGGGATCTCCACGGGCGTCGCCCCCGCGGCCCAGGTCAGCAGCGGGTACGCCTCGAACGAGCGCCAGCCGAAGAGGACTTCGTCGCCGGGTCCGGCGGCGGCCGCGACCAGGTGCTGGGTGATGCCCACGGATCCGGTGCCCAGGACGAGGTGCCCGGCGGGCACGCCCAGGACCGCGGCGAGCTCGTCCCGCAGGACGGTGGCGGCCGGGTCGGGGTAGCGGTTGAGCCGGCCGAGCTCGGCCTCGACCGCGCGAATCACCGACGGGAGCGGCGGATAGGGGTTCTCGTTGGAGGAGAGTTTGTCGACGAGATCGTCGGGGGCCGGGCGGCCCGGTACGTAGCGGGGCAGCGTGGAGACGTCCGCGCGCAGCAGGGGGAAGGCCGCGTCGGTCATGGGTGTCCTCTCCGGTGAACGGGCAGCGGGAAAGGGCGGTGCGACAGGCCGTCCGGCCGCGCCGACGGGGGTGACGGCACGGCCGGACGGCGCCCGCACGGCCCGGGATGCGGGGTACGGGCCAGGGGGACCCGATGGGGGCTCAGGGCCCGTCGGCGGCGGGCGGGTTGTAGGGCGAGGGTCCGGCGAAGGACCAGCGCAGCCGGGTGGCCGCGTCGATCTGGACCACCTGTTCGATGTCGAACTCGCACATCCGCAGGGCGCCGGGCACGGCGGTCCGGTGGTCCTCGTCCCAGTCGATCCGGGCCTTCCCCGACAGCTGGAGGGTGCTGCCCGACTCCCAGTCCAGGAAGAGCAGCCCGCAGTTGGGGTTCAGCTGCAGGTTGCCCAGGGTCATGTAGAAGGAGTTGCCGAAGTAGTCCGGCCAGACGAGCTTGCGCGGCCCGGCCACCGAGACGAAGCCGGGGTCGCCACCGCGGTGCGAGGAGTCCGCGCCGTGGCCCTCCGCCCGGCTGGCGATGAAGAAGGTGTCCGCGCCGCGGATCCAGCTCTCCTGCTCCGGCGTCAGGTCCGCGCCCGTACGGGCCGGCTTCGGCTCCGTGGCGGGCCCGTCCGCGACCGGAACGCGGACCTGAAGGTACTTGGGGCAGTTGCCCAGCACCTGCTCGGTGCGGATGCGCAGCGTGTCGTTCTCGCGGTGCGCCACCCCGTTGATCCGGACCCGGCTGGTGGTGTGCGGTTCGAGGGCGAGCAGGCCGATGTCGGTGGTGGTCCCGAAGGCGTCCGCGAGCGGATCGCCCGGCACCGGCAGTGACGACAGGGCGATGGTCTGCTGGTCCAGGGGCGCCGCGAACCCGGGGTCGCCGGTGACCAGCGAGGACCAGACGGCCCCGGAGGAGTCGGCGGCGCCGAGGAAGAGCATCCGCTGGCGCAGCAGGTACGGTCCGAAGCCGGGCAGCAGGTCGCCCTCGAACATGGGCGAGCCCCAGCCGGGCCGGCCCTCGCCGGCCCGTTTCTGTACGGCCTGCTCGCCTTCGTGGTACGTCGTCTTGATCACGATGGCCTCCTGGTCAGGTGCGGGCGCCGATCAGCAGCGCGGTGTCGACCACGCGGTTGGAGAAGCCCCACTCGTTGTCGTACCAGCCGACGACCTTGACCTGTCGGCCGTCGCCGATGACCTTCGTCAGGCCCGAGTCGAAGATGCAGGACGCCGGGTCGGTGACGATGTCGCTGGAGACGATCGGCTCGTCGGTGAAGGTGAGAACGCCCGCCAGGGGCCCCTCGGCGGCCTTCGCGAAGATCTCGTTGACCTCCTCGGCCGTGGTCGGGCGGCCCACCCGGACGGTCAGGTCGGTGGCGGATCCGGTCGGGATCGGCACCCGCAGCGCGTATCCGTCGAGCTTGCCCTTGAGCTGCGGCAGGACGAGGCCGATCGCCTTGGCGGCGCCGGTCGTGGTCGGCACGGTGTTCGTCGCCGCCGAGCGGGCGCGGCGCAGATCGTTGTGCGGGCCGTCCTGGAGGTTCTGGTCCTGCGTGTAGGCGTGGACCGTGGTCATCAGGCCGTGTTCGATGCCGAGTTCCTCGTCCAGGACCTTCGCCAGCGGGGCCAGGCAGTTGGTCGTGCACGAGGCGTTGGAGACGATGTCGTGCTCGGCCGGGTCGTAGAGGTGGTCGTTGATGCCGATGGCGATGGTCAGGTCCTCGTTCCTGGCGGGCGCGCTGATGATCACCTTGCGGGCGCCGGCCTCCAGGTGGGCGCGGGCCTTGACCGCGTCGGTGAAGACACCCGTGGACTCGATGACGACATCCACCTCCAGCTCGCCCCAGGGCAGCTCGGCCGGGTCGCGCTCGGCGGTCACCCGGATGGTGCGGCCGTCGACGACGAGGGACCCGTCGCCGGCGCGTACGTCGCGGCCGAGACGGCCCAGGGTGCTGTCGTACTTGAGCAGATGGGCGAGCGTGGCGGCGTCGGTGAGGTCGTTGATCGCGACCACCTCCAGGCCGGTGCCCCGCTCGAGGGCGGCGCGGAAGAAGCTGCGGCCGATGCGGCCGAATCCGTTGATGCCGACCTTGATCGTCACGTCATACCTCTCGTCGAAATAACATCCGCCACCGCACGGAAATTCGCCCGGCGCGGCCGTCCGGACCTCGACGCTACCCCCGGCCTACCGCAGCGACTTGCTCAAATGCGCCTGGATTTCCCTATGTTCGCGCACAAAGGTCCGGGAGGCAGGTATCCCGATCGAAACTTCCGATGGATCAATCATACGTGCGCGTAGGTATGTTCTGATGGATGAGCTGTCCGAGAGGGGCACCTGACACACCTGCTTCGCGGAGCGAGGAGAACGATGGACATGCCGGATGCGCGTACCCACGCTGCGGCACACGTCCTGCGCGCCCACGACGAGGCCGTGCGCGGCACGGCCGTTCGCCGGCAGTTCGGTGACGTCTGGGTCGTCCTGGTCTCCGGGGAACCCCACGAGGCCGTGCGGACCGCCCGCTCCATCGGGGACTCTCCCGGGTATCTGCGGGTCTTCCGGTTACTGGAGGGCGAGATCCTGGTCCATCAGGACGGCCGCGCGGACAGCGCGGGCGGACCGCAGATCATCTGCTGCGACACCACCCGCGCCTACCGGCTCCATCTGCCGCTGTCCTTCCGGCTGGTGGAGGTCCTGCTGCCCCACCGCCACCTCGGTCTGCCGCCCGCCGACACCGCGAAGCTCACCGCCACCAGCTGGTGCGGGCGCAAGGGCGCGGGCGCTCTGCTCTCCCAACTGCTGTACGGCCTCGACGAGCACGGCACCGAGATCCACTCGGCCGTCGACCGCGTCGGCGGCACCCTCGCGGGCCTGACCGCCGCCGTACTGGCCGACCGGCTGCGCCATCTCGCCGCCGAGGACGAGATCGCCCGGCACGACCGCATGCTGCACATCCAGGAGTACATCCGCGGGCGGCTGGCCGACCCGGACCTGACCCCGCACGCGGTCGCCGAACAGCACAACGTCTCCCTGCGCTACCTGCAGCGGATCTTCCAGGAGCACGGGACCAGCCCCGCCCGCTGGATCCGCGACGAACGCCTGTCCCGCTGCCGGGCCGAGCTGCGCGATCCGCACCTCGACCACCTGCCCGTCGGCCTGATCGGCGAACGGGCCGGCCTCTACCAGGCCTCGCACTTCAGCCGCCTCTTCCGCGAGCGGTACGGGGTCACGCCCCGCGGCTACCGCACCATGCGCGAGCCGGCCGACACCTTCTGAGCACCGACATCCGAGGAGGATGACGCCTTGACCGGCACCAGCTTCGAATTCCCCGGCGAGTACTACGAGATCATGCGGGGCGACTTCCGCGACCTCCGGGCCGAGACCGAGTTCCTCGCCTCCCTGCTGCCCGACGGCGGCACCGTCCTCGACCTCGGCAGCGGAACCGGCACCAACCTGCGGGCCCTGCGCGACCGCGGCCACCGGGGCACCGGGGTCGACCCGAGCGCCGCCTTCACCGCGTACGCCCGCGAGGCCGGCGACGAGCACATCGCCTACGTCACCGGCCGCGCCGAGGACTTCCGCACCGACGAACGCTTCGACCTCGTCTACAGCCTCTTCATGACGCTCAACTACCTGCCGCGCGCCGAACTCGCCGCCACCCTGCGCCGGGTCCGCGGACTGCTGAACCCCGGTGGCCGGGTCGTCCTGGAATTCGGCCATCTGCTGAACTTCGTCGACTCCTTCCAGCAGCACACCGTCGGCCACCACCGCGGCCCCGACGGTGTCCTCATCACCCGCCTCGCCCGCCAGATGATCAACCCGCACGCGGCGAACTGGCGCAACGAGGAGACCCTGCTCGTCCGCGCCGCCGACGGCACCGTCGCCCTGTACGACAACTTCTTCGACCAGTCCGTGCTGACCGGGCCCGAGATCGGCGACCTGCTCACGGCGGCCGGCCTGGCCGTCACCGCCGAGTACGGCGGCTTCCGCAAGGAACCCGCCCCCTTCCACGGCCGCGGGCCGCTCATCGTCGTCGCCACCGCCCGGCAGGAGGAGGACCACGCGTGACCAGCACCGGCATATCGCTGCTCGACGGCGGGCCCGCGCCCGACCCCGGAGTGCCGCACCTCGGCGCGGCCCTGGTCCGGGCCGCCCGTACCGGCGAGGACCGCGGCCCGACCTACATCCAGCCCGACGGATCCGAGGTCCACCAGACCTACCCCGGCCTGCTGGAGGACGCCTCCCGCATCCTGGCCGGGCTGCGCGCCGCCGGAGCCCGGCCCGGCGAGAAGATCATCCTCCAGGCCGCGTACGACCCCGACCTCGTCGCCTCCTTCTGGGCCTGCGTCCTCGGCGGCTACCTGCCGCTGCCCGTCAGCGCCGACCCGGAGAACGGCCCGGGCCTGCTGGAGCGGGTCTGGACCGGCTACGGCAGGCCCCGCGTACTGACCGGCGCCGGCCAGGAGATCCTGCCCGCCGTCACCGCCGCCCCCGACTGGGGCGCCGCCCACCTGGGCGACGTACCGGCGCTGCGCGCCGCGCACGAGGCGGACCACGACTGGCACGAGCCGGCCCCGGACGACCCGGTGGTGCTCCTGCTGACCTCCGGAAGCACCGGCGTGCCCAAGGCGGTCACCCTCACCCACCGCAACGTCCTGGTCCGCAGCGCCGCCACCGCCCAGGTCAACCACCTCGACCGGGACACACGTACCGTCAACTGGATGCCGCTGGACCACGTCGGCGGACTGATCATGTTCCACGCGCGCGACGTCTTCCTCGGCTGCGCCCAGGTGCACGCCAAGATCCAGTGGGTCCTGGAGGACCCGCTGCGCTGGCTCGACACCGTCTCCACCCACCGGGCGGATACCACCTGGGCGCCCAACTTCGCCTACGTACTGGTCAACGACCGGGCCGAGCGGTTCGCCGGCCGCGGCTGGGACCTGAGCCGGCTGCGCTACATCATGAACGGCGGCGAGGCCGTCCGCTCCGGCGTGGTCCGCCGCTTCCTGGATCTGCTGGCCCCCCACGGGCTGCCCCCCACGGCCATGTTCCCCGGCTGGGGCATGTCCGAGACCACCGCGGGCGTGGCCGACTGCCAGTTCACCGAGGCCGCCGTGGGCGACGACCGCTATGTGCCGGTGGGGCGTCCCCAGCCCGGCACCCGGGTCCGGGTCGTCGACGGGCAAGGAGAGCCCGTGCCCTGGGGAACCACCGGCCGGCTCCAGGTCACCGGCGCCACCGTCACCTCCGGCTACTACGACAACCCGGTGCAGAACCGGCAGTCGTTCACCGAGGACGGCTGGTTCAAGACGGGCGACCTCGCCTATGTCGAGGACGGCATCCTCACCGTCACCGGGCGCACCGACGACGTCATCCAGCTCGGCGACATCGCCTACCACGGCCACGAGATCGAGGCGGCCGTCGAGGAACTCCCCTTTGTGGAGCCCTCGTACACCGTGGCCACGCTCGTCTCCTCCGAGCCGGGCGGCCCCGAGGAGATCGCGGTCTTCTTCCACCCCCGGGCCGGCCGTGTCACCGGGGCCGAGACCGAGGAGATCCGCGGCCGGCTGGCCGGGCGGCTCGGCGTCGAGGTCCGGCACATCCTGCCGGTCGCCAAGTCGGAGGTTCCCAAGACCGGCATCGGCAAGCTCCGCAGGGCACAGCTGCGCCAGAGCTTCGAGGAGCGCGGCGCGAACGCCGTGACCGCCGGCGCGTCGTGACAGCCGCGGACGGTGCGGGCCGCACACCGCGGAGAGCCACCCCCTGGAGAGCCTCATGGCACAGCACGAACGCGTTGTCGAGCACACGGACGGGGTGATGGCGCCCGCCTCCGTGGAACCGGGCCCCGACCCGCGCCCGCTCACCCGGGAGCCGCTCTGTCTCGACCTTCTCAACACCCGCTGGCACGACCGCCACGGGCGCCACGATCTGCTCACGGACCTCGCCGGACTCGCCGTCTGGCTGGCCGGTTCACACGCCGCACCGGCCTTCCACGACGGCGAACTACGGGCCGACCGGCCCACCTTGGACGTCGCCCGGCAGACCCGGGCGGCACTGGCCGAGGTGGTCGGCGGCCGGCCGGACGCAACCGGCCTGGCGGCGTTCAACCGCATCCTGGCGCCGGGGCGGATCCGCCGCGCGCTCACACCGGACGGCCCCGCCGAGTACGTCGAGGTGAAGGAGGAGCAGCACCGGCTCGGCTGGCTGGCCGGCACCGACTACCTGCGGCTGCTCGCCGAGGCCCCCGACCGCGTACGGCCCTGCGCCACCCTGGGATGCGGGCTCTACTTCTACGATGCCAGCCGCAACGGCACCCGTCGGTGGTGCACGCGTGCGGGCTGCGGAAATCGCGCCCGGGTCGCCCGGCACTATGCGGCGCGGGCCTCCCGGGCAGCACCCTGACCCCGACGGCCCCTGACCCCGACGGCCCTCACCCCAGCCCCTCCTCCACCAGCGCCGCCCACTGCGCCACCACCCGCGCCCGCCGGGCGGTGTCGTCGGTGAGGAGGTTGGCGAGGCCGAGGCCGCGGGCCATGTCCAGCAGGCCCTGGACCGTTTCGCGGGCCCCGGGGCGGGACTCGTCGGCGCCCAGGAGTTCGACGGCGATGCGGTGGGTCTCGCGGCCCACCCGCGCCTCCAGCTCCGTGACGCGCGGGTGGAGCTGGGCCTCGTTGGAGGCGGCCACCCAGAGCTGGAGCGCGGCCCGGAACAGGGGGCCGGTGTAGAGGTCGACCAGGGCCGCGACCACCTCGGCGCGGCCCTGGACGGGGAGCGCACGCAGGGCGGCGGAGCGTTCCTCGGCGACGTACTCCACCGCGCCCGTGAACAGGTCCTCGCGGGTCGGGAAGTGGTGCTGGGCCGCGCCGCGCGAGACGCCGGCGCGCTCGGCGACGACGGAGACGGTGGAGCCCGCCCAGCCGTGTTCGGCCAGGCAGGCCACCGCCGCCTCCAGGAGCCGCTGCCGGGTCGCCCGGCTGCGGTCCTGCTTCGGCGCGTGAGCGGATTTCGCCACGCTGGAGGATGTCACCGCACCCATGCCGGGTCCCGTCGTTCGAGGAAGGCCGTCATCCCCTCCCTCGCCTCGTCGGAGGCGAACAGCGCGGCGGAGCGGGCGATGAGGTCTTCGGCGTACTGGTCGAAGCTCCTCAGCACCGTAGCCGTGACCAGCTCCTTCGATGCGGCCAGCCCCTGCGGTGAGGCCCGGCGCAGACCGTCCAGGACCGGGACGAGCGCCTGGTCCACGTCCTCGGCGGCGACGGTGACCAGCCCGATCCGCGCCGCCTCCGCCGCGTCGAACCGCTCCCCCGTGAGGTAGTAGCGGTTCGCCGCCGTACGGTCCACGCGCGGCAGCAGCGTCAGGGAGATGACCGCCGGGGCCAGCCCCAGGCGCGATTCCGTGAGCGCGAAGGACGACGCCGCGCCCGCCACCGCGATGTCGCACGCCGCCAGCAGGCCGAGGCCGCCCGCCCGGACGTGCCCGTCGACCCGGGCGACCACCGGTTTCGGCAGCGCCACGATGTCCCGCATCAGGCCGACGAACGCCGCCGGATCCGGCGGCGCCTTCAGGTCCGCCCCGGCACAGAACGTCGTGCCCGTGTGGGCCAGCACCACCGCCCGTACGGTGTCGTCGGCGGCACACGCCGCCAGGGACTCCCGCAACTCCCCCACCAGCGCCGCCGAGAGGGCGTTGCGGTTGGCCGGGGAGTCCAGGGTCAGCGTGGTGATGCCCCGGTCCCGGGCTGTGGCGATCAGGGTCACTTCTCCTCCGATGGTGCCGAACGATCCGTCTTCTCGCGGTCGCGCAGCTCGCGCCGGAGGATCTTGCCGGAGGCCGCCCGGGGCACCGCGTCGATGAACTCGGCCTGCCGCACCTTCTTGTACGGGGACACGCGCTCGGCGACGTACGCCATCACGTCGTCCGCCGTCAGGCCGTCCGCCGCCGTTCCCGATCCCCGGACCAGGAAGGCCTTCGGGACCTCGTTGCCCTCGGCGTCGTACACCCCGATCACCGCCGCGTCCGCCACCTGCTCGTGGGTCAGGAGCAGGGCCTCCAGCTCGGCGGGGGCCACCTGGTAGCCCTTGTACTTGATCAGCTCCTTGACCCGGTCGACGACGAACAGCCAGCCGTCCGCGTCCACCCGGCCCACGTCGCCCGTGTGCACCCAGCCGTCCGCGTCGATCATGTCGGCGGTGGCGTCGGGGCGGCCCAGGTAGCCCTTCATCACCTGCGGGCCCCGGATGAGGATCTCGCCCTCCGCACCCGGCTCGGCGTCCTTCGCCGGGTCCTCCAGCGACACGATCCGCATCTCGGTGCCCGGCAGCAGCTTGCCGACCGTGCCCGGCGGCGGCTGCTCGACGGAGAGCGGCACCACGTGCGTACCGGGCGACAGCTCCGTCATCCCGTACGCCTGCCGCACCGGAGGGACCCCGAGCCGGGCCGAACACGCCGCCGCCAGCTCGGCGTCCAGGGGAGCCGCCGCACTCACGATGTACTGGAGCGAGGACAGGTCGTACTCCCCCACCAGCGGGTGCTTCGCCAGCGCCAGCACGATCGGCGGGGCCACGTACAGACCGGTGATGCGGTGCGTCTGGATGGCCTCCAGGAACTGCGCCAGGTCGAAGCGGGGCAGCACGACGACCGTCGCACCGCAGCGCAGCGGGGCGTTCATCAGCGCGGTGAGCCCGTAGATGTGGAAGAAGGGGAGGACGGCCAGGATGCGGTCGCCCTCGCCCATGGGGATGAACGGTCTCAGCTGCTCCAGGTTGGTCGCGATCGAGCGGTGCGTGAGCATCACGCCCTTGGGCGTGCCCGTGGTGCCGGAGCTGTACGGGAGTGCCGCGACGTCCTCGCCGGGGTCGATCGCGATCTCCGGCTCGGGGGCCGTGGACGACAGCATGTCGAGGATGGAGGTGTGGCCCTCCGCCTGGTCGCAGACGTAGATCTCCCGTACGCCAACGGTCAGTTCGGCCGCCCGGCGGGCCGTCTCCAGGAGCGGGGAGACCGTGACGATCCACTTCGCGCCGCTGTCGGCGAGCTGCTTGGCGAACTCCTCGGCCGTGGCCAGCGGGTGGACCGTGGTGACGGAGGCCCCGGCGCGGGTGGCCCCGTAGAAGACCGCCGGGTAGGCGATGGTGTTCGGGCTGTGAAGGGCGAGGACGTCGCCCTTCCCGAGCCCCGCCCCGGCGAGTGCGGCGGCGATGCGCCGGTGGAACCCGTCGAGCTGGGCGTACGTGAGGGAGGTGCCGTTCGTCCCGTCGATCAGGGCGACGGTGTCACCGAAACCGGCGGCCTCGCCGAGGACCGCTTCGTGGATGGGCGTGTCGAGGGCCGGTACGTCTGCGTACTCGCTGCGGAACACCATGGCGGTCCCCTGTCGTCGCGGCTCCCCGCTCCGCCTGGGCGGAGACGCGGAACGCCGTGCGGGTGTGGAGTGTGGAGGGTCAGAATCACCCCTGTGGGGGAGGGATGGGGAGAGGTCGGACAGCGGGAAAACGCACGGCCCCCGGCTAGTACGACTTCGGCAGGCCCAGCGACTGGTGCGAGACGTAGTTCAGGATCATCTCGCGGCTGACCGGGGCGATCCGGGCCACCCGGGACGCGGTGATCAGGGAGGCGAGGCCGTATTCGCGGGTCAGGCCGTTGCCGCCGAGGGTGTGCACGGCCTGGTCGACCGCCTTCACGCACGCCTCGCCCGCCGCGTACTTCGCCATGTTCGCCGCCTCGCCCGCCCCGATGTCGTCGCCGTCGTCGTACAGCCGTGCCGCCTTCTGCATCATCAGGCGCGACAGCTCCAGGTCGATGTGCGCGGTGGCCAGCGGGTGCGCGATGGCCTGGTGGGAGCCGATGGGGGCCTTCCAGACCTGGCGCGTACGGGCGTACTCGACGGCCTTGCCGAGGGCGAAGCGGCCCATCCCGATGCCGAAGGCGGCCGTCATGATCCGCTCCGGGTTGAGCCCCGCGAAGAGCTGCAGCAGGCCCGCGTCCTCGTCGCCGACCAGCGCGTCGGCCGGCAGCCGGACATCGTCGAGGACGAGTTCGAACTGCTTCTCGGGGGCGTGGAGTTCCATGTCGATCTGGTTCCGCCCAAAGCCCGGAGCGTCACGCGGGACGATGAACAGGCACGGCTTCAGCTTCCCCGAGCGGGCGTCCTCCGTGCGGCCGACGATCAGCGTCGCGTCGGCTATGTCGACACCGGAGACGAAGACCTTGCGGCCGGTGAGGAGCCAGTCGTCGCCGTCGCGGCGGGCGGTGGTGGTGATCCGGTGGGAGTTGGAGCCGGCGTCCGGTTCGGTGATGCCGAAGGCCATGGTGAGGCTTCCGTCGGCGAGGCCCGGCAGCCATTTCTGCTTCTGTTCGTCCGTGCCGAAGCGGGCGATGACCGTGCCGCAGATCGCGGGCGACACGATCATCATCAGGAGTGGCGAGCCCGCCGCACCCAACTCCTCCAGCACGATGGAGAGTTCGGCCATGCCGCCGCCTCCGCCGCCGTACTCCTCGGGGAGGTTGACCCCGAGGTAGCCGAGCTTGGCGGCCTCGGCCCACAGCTCGTGGGTGTGGGAGCCCTCGCGGATGACGGTGGTCATGTAGTCGCGCCCGTACCGCTTTCCGAGGGCGGCGACGGCGGCGCGCAGGGCCTGGTGCTCTTCGGTTTCGAGGACAGTTCCGGCGGTGCGGGCGGTGCTCATGCGGTCTCCTCCGGTACGGATACGGGTACGGGGGCGGCGGCCGGGTCCTCCTGGACCACGGCGAGCAGCGCGCCGACCTCGACCTGGTGGCCGGGGGCGGCGTGCAGGGCGGTGAGGGTGCCGGTGGCGGGGGCGAGGATGCGGTGCTCCATCTTCATCGCCTCCAGCCAGATCAGCGGCTGCCCGGCCTCGACGACGGCCCCGGCGGCCAGGCCCTCCGCGAGGCGGACGACGGTCCCGGGCATCGGGGCGAGCAGGGAGCCCGGTGCGGTGTGGGTGGCGGGGTCGGTGAAGCGGGGCAGGGCGGTGAAGGTGTACGAGGCGTCGGCGGTGTCCACGTACACCCGGTCACCGTGGACCCGCACGGCGAAGTGCCGGGTCACGCCGTCCACTTCGAGGGTGACGCGGTCGGGGGCGGCGGTCAGGACCCGGACGCCGGGGGCCTCGTACGGCTCCGGGATGCCGGTGCGCCCGGTGCGGTAGACGACCTCGTGCCCGGTCCCGTCGGGTTCGCCGCGGTAGCGCTTGAGCTGGGGCTGCGAGGGCACGTTGCGCCAGGCCCCGAAGCGGGCCGGGGCGGGGCTTCCGGCCGGGGCCGGGCGTACGGCTTCCGCCAGGGCGGCGGCGAGAGCGGCGGTGGCGGGGTCTCCGGCTCCCGGAGCGGTCAGGGCGGCCAGGTGCCGGTCGTAGAAGCCGGTGTCCAGGCGCGCCGCCGCGAAGTCCGGGTGGCGCAGCGACCGTACGAGCAGTTCGCGGTTGGTGACCGGGCCGTGGATTCGGGCCCTCTCCAGCGCGCGGGCGAGCAGCCGGAGGGCCTCGGCGCGGGTCGGGGCGTGGGCGATGACCTTGGCGAGCATCGGGTCGTAGTGCACGCCGATGGTGTCGCCGCCGGTGTACCCGGTGTCCAGGCGCAGGCCGGGGCCCTCCGGCACCTCCAGGGTGAACAGCGCTCCGGTCTGCGGCTGCCAGTCCCGTGCCGGGTCCTCGGCGTAGAGCCGGGCCTCCACCGCGTGGCCGGACGGCTGCGGCGGCTCGGGGGCCGGCAGCGGCTCGCCCTCGGCCACGCGCAGTTGCAGGGCGACGAGGTCGAGCCCGAACACGGCCTCGGTCACCGGGTGTTCGACCTGGAGGCGGGTGTTCATCTCCAGGAAGTACGGGCGGCCGTCGGCGGAGACCAGGAACTCCACGGTCCCCGCGCCCCGGTAGCCCACGGCACGGGCCGCCGCCACTGCCGCGTCGTGGAGCCGGGTCCGCAGGGCCTCGTCCAGGCCGGGGGCGGGGGCCTCCTCGATGACCTTCTGGTGGCGGCGCTGGAGCGAGCAGTCCCGGGTGCCGAGCGCCCACACGGTGTCGTGCTCGTCCGCCATCACCTGGACCTCGACGTGCCGGCCGCGTTCCACGTACGGCTCGGCGAAGACCTCGCCGTCCCCGAAGGCCGACGTCGCCTCGGCGGCGGCCGCCAGCAACTCGCCGGGCAGTGCGTCGAGTTCGCGGACGATCCGCATGCCGCGTCCGCCGCCGCCGGAGGCCGCCTTGAGCAGCAGCGGCAGATCGTCGGGGGTCGCGGCCGCCGGGTCCACGGGGGCCAGCAACGGCACCCCCGCCCCGGCCATCAGTTCCTTGGCCCGGGTCTTGGACGCCATCAGCTCGATGGCCTTCACCGGCGGCCCCACCCACACAAGCCCCGCGTCCTGCACGGCGGCGGCGAAGGCGGCGTTCTCGGAGAGGAAGCCGTAGCCGGGGTGTACGGCGTCCGCCCCGGCGGCCAGCGCGGCGGCCACGACGAGATCGCCGCGCAGATAGGTGTCGGCGGGGGCCGACCCCGGGAGGCGTACGGCGAGGTCGGCCTCCCGCACGTGCAGGGCGTCGGCGTCCGCGTCGGAGTACACGGCGACCGTGGTGATGCCCAGGTCGCGGCAGGTGCGGAAGATCCGGCAGGCGATCTCGCCCCGGTTGGCGACGAGCAACGTGGCAATGGTCATGTGGGCCTCACATCCGGAAGACGCCGAAGCCGCCGCGGGCGCCCTCGACCGGTGCGGTGTGGATCGCGGACAGGCACATCCCGAGGACGGTCCGGGTGTCGCGCGGGTCGATGACCCCGTCGTCGTACAGCCGCCCGGACAGGAACATCGGCAGCGACTCCGCCTCGATCTGCTGCTCCACCATGGCGCGCAGCCCGGCGTCCGCCTCGTCGTCGTACGGCTGCCCCTTTGCCGCCGCCGAGGCGCGGGCGACGATCGACAGCACGCCCGCGAGCTGCTGCGGGCCCATGACGGCGGACTTGCTGCTGGGCCAGGCGAAGAGGAAGCGCGGGTCGTAGGCGCGGCCGCACATGCCGTAGTGGCCGGCCCCGTAGGACGCGCCCATCAGGACCGACAGATGCGGGACCTTCGAGTTGGCGACCGCGTTGATCATCATCGCGCCGTGCTTGATGATCCCGCCCTGCTCGTACTCCTTGCCGACCATGTAGCCGGTGGTGTTGTGGAGGAAGAGGAGCGGGATGTCCCGCTGGTTCGCCAACTGGATGAACTGGGCCGCCTTCTGCGACTCCTCGCTGAACAGCACCCCTTGCGCGTTGGCGAGGATCCCGACCGGGTAGCCGTGCAGCCGCGCCCACCCCGTGACCAGGCTCGTCCCGTAGAGCGGCTTGAACGCGTCGAAGTCCGAGCCGTCGACCAGCCGGGCGATGACCTCGCGCGGGTCGAACGGCGCCTTCAGATCGCCCGGCACGATGCCGAGCAGCTCGTCCTCGTCGTACTTCGGCGGCTCGGCGGGCCCCGGATCGGTGTGCGCCTTGCGCCAGTTGAGCCGGGCGACGATCCGCCGGGCCTGGCGGATCGCGTCGTGCTCGTCCACGGCGAAGTGGTCGGCGAGCCCGGAGGTACGGGCGTGCATCTCGGCCCCGCCGAGGGACTCGTCGTCGCTCTCCTCGCCGGTGGCCATCTTCACCAGGGGCGGTCCGCCGAGGAAGACCTTGGACTGCTCCTTGATCATCACGGTGTGGTCGGACATGCCGGGGACGTACGCGCCTCCGGCCGTGGAGTTGCCGAACACGACGGCCACGGTGGGGATTCCGGCGGCGGAGAGCCGGGTGAGGTCCCGGAACAGCGCCCCGCCCGGGATGAAGATCTCCTTCTGGGACGGCAGATCGGCCCCGCCCGACTCCACCAGGCTGATGGCGGGGAGCCGGTTGGCGAAGGCGATCTCATTGGCGCGCAGGGCCTTCTTCAGCGTCCACGGGTTGGAGGCTCCGCCGCGTACGGTCGGGTCGTTGGCGGTGATCAGGCACTCGACGCCCTCCACCACTCCGATCCCGGTGACGAGCGAGGCCCCGACCGCGTAATCGCTGCCCCAGGCGGCCAGCGGCGACAGCTCCAGGAACGGGGTGTCGGGGTCGACGAGCAGCTCGATCCGCTCCCGCGCCGGAAGCTTGCCGCGCTTGCGGTGCCGGGTCACATACTTCTCGCCGCCGCCCGCGAGCGCCTTGGCGTGCTCGGTCTCCAGCTCGGCGAGCTTGGTCAGCAGGGTGGCGCGGTTGGCCGCGTAGTCGGGGCCGTTGGTGTCGAGCGCGGTGGGCAGGACGGTCATGCGGTCACCTCCGGGAGGGGGACGCCTTCCAGCAGCGGTACGGGAACGGGGAGCCACCGGGACCGCAGCCACTCCCCCACCGCCTTGGCCTGCGGGTCGAACCGGGCCTGGGCGGCGACGCCCTCGCCCAGGAGGCCGTGGACGGTGAAGTTCAGGGCGCGAAGGTTGGGCAGGACATGGCGGACCACGTGCAAGTCGGCGGTCTCCGGCAGGAGTTCTTTGAACCGCTCGACGGTCAGCTCGTGCGCCAGCCACGGCCAGGCGTCGTCGCCGCGTACCCATACGCCCACGTTGGCGTCGCCGCCCTTGTCGCCGCTGCGCGCGCCCGCGACCAGGCCGAGAGGAACGCTCCGGGTGGGGGCGGTGGAGGGATACGGATCGGGCAGCGGCGGTTCCTCGACCTCGGCCAACTCCAGGGTGAGGGAGGGTGGTTGGAGGATCTCACGACTCCCGTCCGGCAGCACGGCGGTGTGCTCGACATCGCCCGCCGGTACGTGGATCGCCTCGAACACCCCGTAGGGCGCGCCCTTTCCGGGCGGGGCGGTGACATGGAAGCCGGGGTAGCTGCCGAGGGCCAGCTCCACGGCGGCCCCGGAGACGGTCCGGCCGACCGCGTCGGCGTCCTGGTCGCGGACGACGAGCCGGAGCAGGGCACTGGCCCGCTCCTCGGTGTCGGCGTCGGGATGGTCGGTACGGGCCAGCTCCCAGCGCACCTCGGCGGGCGGGCGGCCGCCGCCCCGCTCCAGGGCGTCGGCGAACTGGTCCTTCACGAGGTCCGCCTTGGCCTCGATGCCGAGGCCGGTGAGGACGAACACCACCTCGTTGCGCCAGCCGCCGAGGCGGGTCAGCCCGGCCTTGAGGGTGGGCGGCGGGGCCTCGCCGCGTACGCCGTCGATACGGACCCGGTCCGGGCCGTCCGGAGTCAGCCGCACGGTGTCGAGGCGGGCGGTGACGTCGGGGCCCGCGTACCGGGCTCCGCCGGTCTCGTACAGGAGTTGGGCGGTGACGGTGGAGAGGTCGACGACCCCGCCCGTACCGTCGTGCTTGGTGATGACGGACGACCCGTCGGCGTGGATCTCGGCGAGCGGGAAGCCGGGGCGGCGAAGGCGGCGGGCGTCGTACTCGCCGAAGAAGGCGTGGTTCCCGCCGGTCGCCTGCGCCCCGCACTCCAGGACATGCCCGGCGACCACGGCCCCCGCGAGCGCGTCCAGGTCGTCCGGGCCCCAGCCGAAGTGGGCGGCGGCGGGCCCGGTGACCAGGGCCGCGTCGGTGACCCGGCCGGTGACGACGACATCGGCCCCGGCCCGCAGACAGGCGGCGATCCCGGCGCCGCCGAGGTAGGCGTTGGCGGTGAGGAACCCGTCCGGGACGGGCAGGCTGTCGCCCTCGACATGCGCGACGGTGACGGGTACGCCGACCTTGGCCGCCAACTTCCTTACAGCGTCGGCGAGTCCGGCCGGGTTGAGGCCGCCCGCGTTGGCGACGATCCGCACGCCGCGCTCATGGGCGAGACCGAGCCCCTCCTCCAACTGCCGGAGGAAGGTGGTGGCGTAGCCCTTCTCCGGGTCCTTGAGGCGGCTGCGGCCGAGGATGAGCATCGTCAACTCGGCCAGGTAGTCGCCCGTGAGGACGTCGAGGGGGCCGCCGGTGAGCATCTCGCGCAGGGCGTCGAAGCGGTCGCCGTAGAAGCCGGAGGCGTTGCCGATGCGCAGGGGCGCGGGTCCGGGAGCGGGTCCGGGAGCAGGTTCAGGTGCGGTGTTCACCGGTGACCGCCCCGGCCCTGCTCGGCGCGCTCCGCGCGGGGCAGCCGGCCCAGTCCGGGCGGTCCGGCGAAGGCCTGGGCGATGGAGAGCCACTGGTCGGCGTCGCGCCCCTCGGCGGTGACCGCGAGGTCGGACCGGTGGGCGCGCTGGGTGACCAGGAGACAGAAGTCGAGGAGCGGCCCGGTGACGCGCTGGGCGGCGCTCTCAGGACCGTACGCGATCAACTCGCCGTCCGGGGTGTGGAGTTCGACGCGGAACTCCTCCTCGGGTGCGGTGATCCCACGGACCGCGTAGGCGTAGCCCCGGGCCCGTACGCCGATCCGCGCCACGTGCCGGAGCCGGGCGGTGGGGGCCCGGGTCACGCCGAGGGCGTCGGCGATGTCCTGGCCGTGCGCCCAGGTCTCCATGAGCCGGGCGGTCGCCATGGACGCCACGCTCATCGGCGGCCCGTACCAGGGGATCCTGGTCCCGGCCGGGGCGTCCCGCAGGACCTGGTGGAGCCGCTGCCGCCCCTCCCGCCACCGGGCGAGCAGGGCGTCCGGGGCATGGGCGGCGACCAGGGCGTCGGCGGCTTCGTCGACGAAGGACTCGGGGGCGGCCAGGGCCTTGGTCACCTCGCCACCGAACCGGTCCGGCTCGGTGGCCGCCAGCAGCGCGACCTCGTCGGTCCAGCTGAGGTGGGCGATCTGGTGGGCAACGGTCCACCGCTCGGCGGGCGTCGGGCTGCGCCAGGCCGGTTCGCCCAACACCCCGACCACCCCGTCGAGTTCGTCGCTCTCTTCGCGCAGATCGTCGATCACGGCTACGACAGCGGACACGTGCGCTCCCCTCGGGACCGGGTGTGGTGCCCAGGAGCATGGCAGCGCACCAGGAAACAATCAAGCACGCTTGCATGATTTTCTGCCCGGAGGGCGGGCCGGGTGGCGCGCCTGCCGCGCCACCCCGCCCCGCCGGTCACTCGCCGTTCATCGCCGCCTGCGCCATCCGCTGGGTGGTGCTGGCCCCGTCGACGGCCTCGCGCACGATGTCCGCGTGACCGCTGTGGTGGGCGATCTCGCGGAAGATGTGCAGCAGGATGTGGCGGACGGTCCAGACGACGGGCTCCGGCGGCGACCAGGGGTACTGCGGCAGCGTGATCGCCCGGTCGAGGTCGGGTTCCTCGCGGACCGCCCGGTCGAAGGCCTCCGCCGCAGCCCGGAACGCGTCGAGGTGACCGGCGAGGGTCTCGTCGTCGGTCATGCGGTTGCCGTCCGGGTCGAGGTCGGCCCAGGCGACCTTGGGGGCGGCGGTGCCGTCGATCACGGACAGCCAGCTCCGCTGCATCTCCGCCAGGTGCTTGACGAGGCCGCCGAGGGTCAGCTCGCTGACGGTCGACCGGGCGCGGGCCTGCTCGTCGGTGATTTTGGCGACCGTGTAGAGGAAGTTGGTGCGCTGGTCGGCGACGAGGGCCAGCAGGTCCTGGCGCTCACCGGTCTGCGGGTGGCTGCCGGTCGCGGTCGATTCGGTCGGTTTCATGGCGGGGCCTCCTGGCGGACCGGTGCGGAACGGGGGTCGGTCAGGCGACTGTAGGACCCGGCACCGTACGGACGAGGGCATTCCGGCGGCGGCGGGACGGCGGTCCGCGTTAGCCTCCGTCGATGACAGCCGAAACGCGCGCGGTGACCGTCCGGTTCGACGCCGACAAGCTGATCCTGGAGCCCCGTCACGACGCGGAGGGCCCGCACTACGTCTTTCCCGACGGCCCTTCCGGGGGTCCCGGTACGGCTGCTCGGGCCGCACTGTCCCTGGCGGAGGCCCTGCACGCGCGCATCAGGCCGGCCGGTACGGCGGAGACGGTCCTGCGCGCCTGGGCGGAAGGCACGGCCCGGTGGCCCTGGTCGACCCTGCGGCGGTGCCGCCGGTACGGGTACGGGCCGGGGCGATCGTCATCCGTGACGGGGCCATGTTGCTGATCCGCTTCACCGAGGAGGACGGCGGATCGCACTACGAGATTCCGGGCGGCGGGGTCGAGGAGGGCGAGACGCCGGAGACGGCCGTCGTGCGCGAGCTGGACGAGGAGACCGGCCTGGCCGGGACCGTCGGGCCCGAGGTGGCACGGGTCTGGAAGGACGGCCGGCACGAGCACTACTTCCTCGTGTCCGCGACGGGCGGGGTCGGCCGGCCCGAGACGCTGGACACCTACGGCGGCGCCCCGGTCTGGGTGCCGGTGGAGCGCCTGCCCGTCACCCCGTTGTGGCCCCGCCGGCTGTCCTGGCGCATCGAGCACTGGCACCGGACGGGGTGGCCGGACCGCCCGGCCGAACTGGCCGACTCCATCACCGAGCTGGACCGGCCGTGCCGTTGGTGAGGGGCGCGCGCCGAGACGCCCCTACGACAGGCCTTGGTCGGCGTCCAGCGCCGGGGCGAGGACAGCGAAGGCGCGATCGGTCAGCGCGGCGGGATCCTCGGCTCCGTCGCTGTCGCTCCAGCGCCGCAGCACGGTGTCGAAGGCCGTGAGCGCGACCCCGGCGGCGAGGCGGGGGTAGAGGTCCGCTTCCGCGTCGAGCCCCAGGCGGCGGGCCGTGGCCGCGGCAAGATCGTCGCGCCACTGGGCCTGGTGCTCCAGGAAGCGGGCACGCAGGGCGGGAGTGCGCAGGATCAGCTGGACGACCCGCAGGGCCCGGCCGGAGTGCTCGGCGCCGTCGGCGCAGGCCGCCATGGCGACCCAGACGGCGTGGCGCAGCGCCGTGGAGGGGAGTTCGGCCGTGGGGCGGGCGGCCAGTTCGGCGTGCATGCCCGCGCCCATGTCGGCCAGGAACTGGACGACCACATCCTCCTTGGACGCGAAGTACCGGAAGAACGTCCGCTTGGACACACCGGCCGTGGCCACGATCTCGTCGACCGTGACCGCGTCGAATCCCTCCAGGGCCATCAACTGGAGTGCGGATTCGGTCAGTTCGTTCGAGACGAGCTGACGTTTGCGCTGGGCCATGGTCACTGCGGGGCGGGTACTCACACCCCCATGATAGCGCCATGCCATCCATGACACCTGGTAACTTCTTGACACTTGGTGCCACGAGCGGCAGCGTATGCCGCATGACACAGAACGCTTCACGGAAAGAACGCTGGACCGCCGAACGGATCCCGGACCAGACCGGCCGGGTCACCGTGGTCACCGGGGCCAACAGCGGCCTCGGCCTGGCGACCGCCCGGGCTCTCGCCGACCGGGGCGGGCACGTGATCCTTGCCGTACGCGACGTGGAGAAGGGCCGCCGGGCCGTCGCCGACATCACCTCCGGCCGGCCGGAGGCCTCCCTGGAGGTGCGCCGCCTGGACCTGGCCGACCTCGACTCCGTACGGGCGTTCTCCGCCGCCCTGCGCAGCGACCATTCCCGGCTGGACGCGCTGGTCAACAACGCCGGGGTGATGGCGCCGCCCCGCTCGGCGAGCGCACAGGGACACGAGCTGCAGTTCGCGTCCAACCACCTCGGCCACTTCGCGCTCACCGGGCTGCTGCTCGACCTGCTGGCCGGGGGGCGGGACCCGCGCGTCGTCACGGTGACCTCGGTCAACCACCGTAAGGCGGAGCCGCGTTTCGACGACCTCGACGGCGAACGCGGCTACCGGCCGATGGTCTTCTACGACCGGTCGAAGCTCGCCAACGCCGTCTTCGGGCACGAGCTGCACCGCCGGCTGACCGCATCCGGCAGCCCGGTCCTGAGCCTGCTCGCGCACCCGGGCTACACCGCCACCAACCTGCAGACGACCGGCCCGACCGGCCTGGTGAAGCTGCTGTTCGGCCGTGTCCTCCTGCCCCTCGCCCAGCGCCCCGACGCGGGTGCGCTTCCGCAGCTGTACGCGGCGACCGCCCCGGACGTGCGGGGCGGTGAGCTCATCGGTCCGGACGGCCGCGGGGAACTGCGCGGCGGTCCGACGCGGGTTCCGCTCGCCCCGGCGGCCGTCGACCCACCGACCGGGCGGCGGCTGTGGGAGGTGTCGGAGCGGCTGACCGACGTGCATCCCGTTCCCGGCGGCCGTGTGACGCAGGCCCCCTCGTCCGTTCCTACGCTCCTACGCCCCCGCCGCCGTGGCCTCCTCCAGGGCGGCGCGGGGGACACCGAGCTGCGGCAGCTCCAGGTGACGGAGCCCGGTGGGGACGGTCACCTCGCCGGAGTGGACCAGGTCGGAGAGGTCCACCTCCAGGGTGCGGACCGCTTCCACCAGGTCGGCCGCCGCCCCGAGGACGGGATCTCCCCCTGACAGCGCGCCGGGCACCATGCGCTGCCAGAGGGTGTCGCGGCGGTGCCAGCCGAGCCGGCCGAGCCGCTCGGGGTCGGGAAGGCCCGGGAGGCCGGCGGGGGTCTCCAGCCGGAGGACATCGGTGTCGGCCGTGGCGGCGGCGACGGCGAAGCGGAGAGGGTCGCGGGCGGAGGACAGGCGCAGCACGAAGCCGCCGGGAAAGTCGTGCACCTCGGCGCAGAGGGCCTGAAGTGCGCTGTTCAGGCGCGCCTGGGCGTCTCCCCAGCCCCGCACGGGCTTCGAGGGCCCGGGAGGGGAGAGGTCCGCACGGGCCGAGCCGCGCCACAGATCCGGCCGCCCCGGGCGGAACTCGGCGCCCCGGTCGGTGCAGAGCAACTGGAGGACCACGCAGCCCTCGTCCAGCATGACGGCCACACTGGTTCCCGGCCGGTGCCACACCGCCCGGAGGCCCGGACCCGCCAGGCGGGTGGGCGGCCCGCCGAGGGCGTACGCGGTGACTTCGCGGGCGGTCTGGGCGAAGTGGCACTCGTGGGCGTGGTCGTCGTCGTAGGCGATGCCGTACGAGAGGTTGATCTCCAGCCCCAGCACCTGCTCGGGATCCTCGGCCGCCACGGTCAGCACCCCGACGCCCTGGCGGGGGCCCCCGGGATGCCCGTTCAGCTCCCACGCCACCTCGGGCCGGCGCCCCCGTGCCAGGTCCGGCGGGCTTCCGCCGGGGGTCACGGGCCGCACCTGCCACCCCAGTGTGTCGAGCGCGGCCCGCACCTCCGGCAGCCGCCAGGTGCCCATGTCGAGCGGAAGTACCTCGTCCAGCAAGCGCTGGAACCTCGTCTCGGAGTCCCAGCCACGGTATGCGTCGGTCGTCATCCGGGTGAGCCTATGACGGAGGCTTACCCGGCCGCAGCCTCGCGGCGGCGGCCTTCCGGTGCCACGCCCGCGCCTGACGGAAGTGTCCCGCCTCTTCCGAGAGCTCCGCCAGCCGGGTCATCGCCGCTGCGTGCCCGGCCTCGGCCGCCTTCTCGTACCAGTTCTGCGCCGCGTGGAGATCACCCTTCCGTTCCCCGGTGCGCCCCAGCGCCATCATGGAGTCGACGTCACCCTTCCGGGCCCCCTTGATCACCTGGGTCTCCATCAGGTCGAGAATCTCGGAGCGGCTGAGCAGTCCGGCGAGCAGGCGACCGGCCTCGGGGTCGCCCGCGTCGACCGACTTGCGGTACCAGGACTTCGCCGCCTCCCTGTCGCCCTGTTCCAGGGCAAGATCCCCGAGGGCGTTCATCGCGGCGGTCGAACCCCCGGCAGCCGCCCGACGGGCCCATTTCCCGGCCTCCGCGACCTCACCCCGCCCGTGCAGCAACCGCCCGACGGTGTACGCGGCGTCGGCATGACCCGCCTCGGCGGCCCGGCGGTACCAGTCCTCGGCCTCCGCGTCGGCACCCCGCTCCTCGTACAGGGCCCCGAGGGTGGCCATCGCGGACGCGTTGCCTCCCTCGGCCGAGCGCCGGTACCAGTGAAAGGCCTCGGTGTGGTCCCCCCGCGACCGCAGGGCGTAGGCGACCATCTCCATCGCGCGCACATGCCCCGCGCCGCCCGCCGCCCGCAGCAGTTGCTCCGCCTCGGCCCGCCGTCCCCACTGGTGGAGCAGTGCGCCAAGGGCGACGGGGGCATCGGGGTGCCCCTTCTCCACCGCCCGGCGCAGCCACCGCTCGGCGCCGTCCTGGTCCTGGTGATGACCGAGATACACGCCGTACCGGATCATCCCCATGGCGTCCCCCGCCTCGGCGGCCTCACGCAGGGCCTCCACCCCGCCGCCCCTCGGCCCCTGCTCCTTCGACCTCCACCGCATGAACATCCCCCTGGGCTCACCGGTATGTGACCGTCCCCCAAGGTTCAGGACGACGCCTGCCCGCCCGCGGGTTCCCACCATGTCCGCCCGGCCGCCCGGCTGTTGGCGGCGAGCCGCCGCACCCCGGACGCCCGCGTCGGCTCACGCCTCGCGGCGGCCCGTCCGGCTGCGCACCGCGCCGATGCTGGCGCCGATGACGAGGGCGATGGCCAGGGCGTCCGTCGTGGAGAGGGCCTGGTCCAGGATCAGGAAGCCCGCGCCGGCGGCGATGGCCGGTTCCAGGCTCATCATCACGGCGAACGTGGGCGCGGGCAGCCGCCGCAGGGCCATCAGCTCCAGGGTGTACGGGAGGACCGAGCTCAGGACCGCCACCGCCGCGCCGAGCGCCACGGTGGACGGGACCGTGAGCTTCGCCCCGGACTCCATGATGCCCAGGGGCAGCGAGAGGACCGCGGCGACCACCATCGCCAGGGCCAGCCCGTCCGCCTGCGGGAAGCGGCGGCCGGTGCGGGCGCTGAACACGATGTACGCCGCCCACATCGCCCCGGCCCCCAGGGCGTACGCCGCGCCGACCGGGTCGAGGCGGTCGAAGCCGCCGCCGCCCAGCAGGACGACGCCGACGAGGGCGAGGCCCGCCCACACGACGTTGATCAGACGGCGGGAGGCGAACACCGAGAGGGCCAGCGGGCCGAGCACCTCCAGCGTGACGGCGATGCCGAGCGGGATCCGGTCGAGCGCCTGGTAGAAGAGCGTGTTCATACCGCCCATCGCGACGCCGAAGGCGAGCACCGTGCCCCAGTCGGCACGCGAGTGGCCGCGCAGCTTCGGGCGGCAGATCACCAGCAGGATCAGGGCGGCGGCCGCCAGCCGCAGGGTGACGACGCCCAGCGCGCCCGCCTTCGGCATCAGAAGCGCCGCGACGGCCGAGCCGAACTGGACGGACAGGCCTCCGGCGACCACCAGCACGATCGGTGTCAGTGCCGCCCGGCGCTCGGCCCCGGTCCGCCCGGCCGGCGCGCCCGCACCCACGTCCCCGGCGCCATCGAGCGCCGTCACCGCTTCGGGTACGGCGACGGCTGCGGCGGCCGGTTCGGCGGCGCTGCGCTGGTCGTTCACGGGGGACCTTCCGGGGGGAACGGGGGGGGGGAACAGGGGGAGACGGGGGCGAGACGGATCAGTACACCGTAATGGACTGGACGGTACGGGAAGCCGCACTGTCCGGCCAACGGTTTCCCCTCACCGTAAGGACGCCCGCGCGTCCCGTGAAATACCGATCAAGCTCTCGTTATGCTTCCCACGCATGAACGATGGACCCTCCACCGGCCGCCCCGTGGAACTCCGGGTGGAACTCCGGCATCTGCGGGCCTTCCTCGCGGTCGCCGACGAGCTGAACATCACGCGCGCCGCCTCCCGCCTCCGGCTGACCCAGCCCGCCGTGTCCCGCACCCTCGCGGCGCTGGAGCGGCACCTGGGGGTCCGGCTCGTCGACCGTTCCACCCACCACCTCGCCCTGACCCCCGACGGCGTCGCCTTCCGCGACAAGGCCGCCGCCGCGGTCGCCGCCTTCGACGAGGCACTGGCCCCCGGGCGGCTGCGCACCTGGCCGCTGCGGCTCGGGCACGCCTGGTCCGCGTTCGGGCCGTACACCACGCCCCTGCTGCGGACCTGGCAGGAACGCCACCCCGGGACCCCGCTGGAACTGCTCCGGATCGACGACCGCACCGCCGGCCTGACCCGGGGCGAGGTCGACGCGGCGCTGCTGCGGGGGCCCGTGGACGCGCCGGGGCTCGTCGCGGAGGTGCTGTTCACCGAGGTCCGGGTGGCGGCGGTGACCGCGGACGGGCCGCTCGCGGGGCGGGCCTCGCTCGCCCTCGCCGATCTCGCGGACGGCCCCGTCGTCCTGAACACCGTCTCCGGCACCACCACCGTCGACCTGTGGCCGCAGCACGCCCGCCCGGCCGCCACCCTCACCGTCGGGAACACCGACGACTGGCTCACCGCCATCGCCGCCGGACGCGGCAGCGGGGTCTCCACCGCCTCGACTGCGACCCTGCACCCGCACGCGGGGGTCGCGTACGTCCCGCTGGACGACGCCCCGGGCGTCCCGGTCCTCCTCGCCCGCCGCGACGCCCCCGGCCACCCGGCCCTCCCCGAACTCGCGGCGCTGGCCCGCGAGATCATCGAGCGGGGTACGTGAACGCATGTGCCGACGGGAATTTCCCGGCCGCCCGGGCCTGTTGGGACGACACACAAGCCGACGGGACGCACCAGGGGGAAAGAACATGGCCTCGTACGACATAGCCGTCCACGGGACGGTGGCCGAGGGATTCGACGGCGTACGGGAGGAGTTCGCCGCCGTCCTGGCCGAGGAGAACAGCGAACCCGGCGCGCAGCTCGCCGCGTACCTGGACGGCCGGCCGGTGGTCGACCTCTGGGCGGGGGACGGCATCACGGGCGACGCGCTGCCCGCCGTCTTCTCCTCGACCAAGGGCGCGGCTCATCTGGTGGTCGCCCTGCTCGTGCAGGACGGGGTCCTGGACCTGGACCGGCACATCACCGCGTACTGGCCGGAGTTCACCGGCGGCGGCAAGGAGCGGCTGACCCTGCGCGATGTGCTCGCGCACAGCGCGGGACTGATCGGCGCCGACGGCGGGTTCACCCTCGACGAGTTGGCCGACGACCGCGTGGTCGCCGCGCGCCTGGCGGGTCAGCGCCCGCACTGGGAGCCCGGCACGGCCTTCGGGTACCACGCGCTGACGATCGGCGCGCTCACCGGCGAGGTGGTGCGCCGGGCGACGGGCCGTTCGGTCCAGGAGCTCTTCGAGGAGCGGGTCCGCGCCCCGTACGGCCTCGACTTCCACCTCGGCCTGCCCGAGGCGCTGGAGGGGCGGTACGTTCCGATCCGCCCGATGGTCCCCACGCCCGAGCAGGTCGCGGAGCTCCGGGCGAACGACGCCGGTCCGGACAGCATGATCGCCATCGCCTTCAACGCCGGGGCCAGGTCTCCGGTCGACCTGGTCACCTTCGTCAACTCCCGTACGACACGGGCGCTGAGCCCCGCATCGGTGGGCGGCGTCGCCTCCGCCCGCGGCCTCGCGGGGATGTACGCGGCAGTGGTGGGCGGCCTGGACGGCAGGGCTCCGCTGCTGAAGCCGGAGACGCTCGCCGAGTTCGGACGGCCCCATCTGCTCGGCACCGATGTGGTGACCGGCTCGGTCGACGGCTTCGGGCTCGGCTTCGAGCGGGCGCGGCAGTCCTATCCGTTCCTGGGCGAGGGCTCGATCGGCCATGCCGGGGCCGCCGGTTCGCAGTCCTTCGCGGACCCGGTGAACGGGGTGGCGTACGGGTACACGCGGCGCACCTGTGCCTACCCGGGCGGCGCGGCCCCCGAGAACGTCCGCCTGGCGCGGGCCGTGATCCGCGCGGCGGCGGCGGTGCGCTGAGGAGGGGACGGCGGCGGTGCGCTGAGGACAGGGACGGCGGGGCGGGGCCGGGCGGGCCCGGCTACACGAGGTCCGGGAGCGTCAGCCGGATCGGGCCGCAGCCGATACGCTCCGCCTCCGCCTCCACATAGCGGGGCAGCAGGGACCGGACGAGGTTCGTCTCCCGGGCCTTCGCGTCGCCGATGTCCTTCAGCCGCTCCACCAGGAACACCACGTCACCGGTCTGGCAGGAGGCCACGTACACCCCACGGGTGACGTCGATCGCACCGAATCCGCCGGGCCCCGGGCCCTGTCCGCCGCGCAGGGGCGTACCGCCGTGGGACGCCTCCAGGGCGAACACATGGGCCAGTACCGGATCCACGACGGTCGTCAGGCGCAGTTCGCCCGGCGGGTAGGAGGAGCCCGCCTCGCAGACCCGGGCGGCGCCGCCGTCCGGCCCCACCCGGGTGCGCGGCAGCCGCTCCCGGTAACCGGTGGGCAGGCGCAGCCCCTTGATGCCGCAGAGGGCGGCGGGATCGGTGTCGTCCCAGGCGACGACCGTGTCGGTGCGCTCCGGGGCGGAGTACGTGCCGGAGCAGCCCCGTTCACGCAGGACCTTGTTGGTCACGGCCACCGCGGCGGCGGACAGGGCCCTGCGGTCCTTCCGTTCGTATTCCTGCATGGCGCCGATGTCCGCTTCGCCCATGGTGAGGTCGACGACGGTCGGCGTGGCCAGCAGGTCCGGCTCCCCGGTACAGCTCTGCGGAAGCGCCAGCCAGGCCCGGGCCCCGGACGCCATGCCGGGCAGCCCGTTCCCCATCGCCACCATGCCGGGCTGGAGGAAGTCGTCGGTCCACGCCTTCGCCGCCGTACGGCTGGTTCCGGACAGCTCGTGGACGCGCACGGTCAGTTGGCGCGCCGCGCGGCCGTCGTCCTGGTAGCTCGTGACGCGGCACTGCCCGTACGAGGCGACGCGGGCGCGCGGGTCGGTCCGCAGCCGCTGGGTCTCGGCCGAGGTCTCCAGGTCGCCGAACACCTGGGTGGTCAGAGCGTCGTCGAACGCGCCCCAGCAGGGTGCGGAGGAGAGCAGCGGCAGGGTGTCCGTCCGCCAGGCGACCGTCCCCGCGCCGAGCAGCGCGCCGACGAGGCCGGCAGCGGTGACCGCGCGGGCCGTCCGGCTGCGGAGGAGCCGCAGCAGCAGCGGCGGCGGCCCACCCGGGGACGGGGCTGCCGCATCGGGGTCCGTCCCGCCGCTGTCCGCCATGCCGTGCGTCCCGCCGCCATCCGCCATGCCGCCGTGCGTCCCGCCGCCGTCCGCTATGCCGTCCGTCATGCCGTCGTCCGTCCCGCCGCCGTCCGTCATCGCGTCGTCCCCCGACCCTCCGTCGTGGGTTCGCAGCCGATGCGCCGGCCCGCGGCCTCGGCGAAGCCGGCCACCACCCGCCGGTCGCTCTTCTCCGTGCCGGACAGCGCCGACCCGATGCGCACGTAGAACACGGTGTCCCGGTCGACGCAGGAGGTGCGTACGAGCCCGTGCTCGACGCCCTCGGGAAGACCGTCGAACACCGCCACCGTCCGGGGCGTCGCGGCCATCACGAACTGGGCCGCCGGCTCGTCCGGAACGCCCCGCTGACTCCACACCACCGAGCAGGTCTGGAGCCGGTCGTCGACCACCCCCACCTGCTCCTCGTACCGCGAGCCCTTCCCCAGGTCGAACGTCGCCCCGGGAATCCGGCACACCGGGGTCCCGGCGCTGTCCGGCCGTTCGGCGACGCGGGTCATCGGCGACGTCATCCGCAGCGGTTCGTCCGGCGCGCACCCCGCCTTCCGCATCCCGGCCTCGGCCGCGCCCAGCAGCATCCGGCCCACGTCGGGCAGGTCCCCGATGCCGATGGACAGCTGCCGCTTGCCGAGGTGGCCGTCGCCCCAGCTCTCGGCCCACAGGGTCACCGCGGACGGCCGGCCCCGCACATCGCACGGCTCGGGCAGGATGAGCATCGCCCGGTCCTCCGCGACCAGGCCGTCCAGACCGTCGGGGAGCGGGGAAGCCGTGCCGCTGAAGTACCGCTCGATCCAGTCGCGCCGCTTGCCCGGAGCCTCGGGCACCGGGCCGTAGCTGAGCGTCACCCGGTCGTCGAAGCGGATCGGCTCGTCGGAGTCGTCGTCGGGTACGGACGAGGCCACCGTGAGGGTGCAGGTCGCCGTCTTCCCGTCGGCGCCCGGCGTACCGGACTCGACGGCGGACCGCTCGGAGCCGGACTTGCCCAGGGCGTCGTCACCGAGGAACCGCGCACCGCTGTCCTGCTGCCAGGCGTCCCAGCAGTAGCGGTCCCGGAAGAGCCCGCTGTCCTTCGCCCAGAGCCCGCCGCCCGATATGAGCACCGCTCCCGCCAGGGCGGAGGCGAGCACCGTACGCCTCCGCCACCACCTGCCACCGCTCTTCACGACGTTCCCCCTTGCCTGACCGCGACGACCGTTGCAAACCCGTCGATGCTACGGGGTCCTCATCAGCTCCTCCGCGATCACCTCCGCGAGGTGCCGGGCCCGGCGTCCGGCGAGCTGGTCGAGCTGGGTGCGGCAGGAGAAGCCGTCCGCGAGGAGTTCCGTGCCGGGTGCCGCTTCCCGCACGGCGGGGAGCAGTTGCTCCTCCGCGCAGGCGGCGGACACCTCCCAGTGGCCCTTCTCGAAGCCGAAGTTCCCGGCGAGCCCGCAGCAGCCGCCGCTGAGTTCGCCGGTCAGGCCCATCCGTTCGCGCAGTCTCCGCTCCGCCGCGTCGCCGAGGACCGCGTGCTGGTGGCAGTGCGTCTGGCCGACGGCCGGGCGGTCCAGGCGGGGCGGGGCCCAGTCGGGGGCGTACTCCTCCAGGTACTGGGCGAATGTCCGTACCGAAGAGGCAAGTTCGGCGGCGCGCGGGTCGTCGGGGAGGAGCTCGGGCAGGTCGGTGCGGAGGGTCGCGGCGCAGCTCGGCTCCAGGACGACGAGCGGGTGGCCGGGGAAGAGGTCGAGCCGGTCCAGGGTGCGGCGCATCACGCGGCGGGCCGCGTCGAGCTGGCCGGTCGATACGTAGGTGAGGCCGCAGCACACCCCGCGCGGGGGCGGCAGCACCGTACGCCCCGTCGCCTCCTCCAGGACCTGGACCGCCGCCCGGCCGACCTGCGGGGACAGGTGCTCGGTGAAGGTGTCGGCCCAGAGGGCCACCACCCGGTCGGTGGAGAGGATGTGCGTCCCGCCGCCCTGCCTCCGGCGCAGCCACCGGCTGTACGTCTCCGTCGCCAGCACGGGGATCGTCCGCTCGGGCGCGATCCCGGCCAGCCGTTTCGCGAGGGCGGCGAGCGGGCGCAGCCGGGCCAGGGCGTTGAGGGGGCGGGCGAAGGGGGCGGCCAGGCGCAGCCACCGCGGGAGGCGGCCCATCGCGTAGTGGGCGGCGGGCCGGAGCCGTCCCCGGTAGTGGTGGTGCAGGAACTCCGCCTTGTACGTGGCCATGTCGACGCCGACCGGGCAGTCGCTGCGGCAGCCCTTGCAGGAGAGGCAGAGGTCGAGCGCGTCCCGTACCTCCGTACTCCGCCAGCCGTCCGTGATGACCTCGCCCGCGAGCATCTCGTGGAGGAGTCGGGCCCGGCCCCGGGTCGAGTGGGCCTCCTCGCCGGTCGCCCGGAAGGACGGGCACATGACGCCCGCGCCGCCCGCCTCCTCCGTACGGCACTTGGCGACGCCGACGCAGCGGCGGACCGCGCCCGCGAAGTCCCCGCCGTCCTGCGGGTAGCCGAACTCCACGTCGACCGGGCGTTTCGGGAGGACGGCGAAGCGGAGGTTCTCGTCGAGGCGGGCCGGGCGGACCAGCATCCCCGGGTTCATCCCGCCGTCCGGGTCCCACAGGTCCTTGAACCGGCCGAAGAGGGCGACGAGTTCGTCCCCGTACATCCGGGGCAGCAGCTCCGCGCGCGCCTGGCCGTCGCCGTGCTCGCCGCTGAGGGAGCCGCCGTGCGCGACGACGAGACCGGCCGTCTCCTCGGAGAACCGGCGGAAGCGGGCCACCCCGGCGTCGGTCATCAGGTCGAAGTCGATGCGGACGTGGATGCAGCCGTCGCCGAAGTGGCCGTACGGCGTTCCGCGCAGGCCGTGTTCGGTGAGCAGGGCCCGGAAGTCGCGGAGATACGCGCCGAGCCGGGCGGGCGGCACCGCGCAGTCCTCCCAGCCTGGCCAGGCCTCACTGCCGTCGGGCATCCGGGTGGCGGTGCCGGCGGCGTCCTCGCGGATCCGCCACAGGGCCCGCTGCCCGGCCGGGTCGGTGACGATCGCGCCGTCCACGGCGTCGGCCGCCCGCAGGACGCGTTCGGCGTGCGCGCGGGCCTCGGCCGGGGTGTCGCCGCCGGTCTCGACGAACAGCCAGGCGGCCCCGCGCGGCAGCCCGGCGGACTCGGTGACGAGGTCGGCGGCCATGCCCTCGACGGTGAGCGGGCGGTACGGGAGGAGGCCCGGGGCGGCGTCGGCGGCGGCGGACTCGTCGGCGTACCCGAGGACGGCCAGGGCGCGGGCGCGCGGGGCCTCGACCAGGCGCACGGTGGCCTCGGTGACGACGCCGAGGGTGCCCTCGCTGCCGCAGAACGCCCGGACCGGGTCGGGGCCGCCGGGGTGCTCGGGGAGCAGGGCGTCGAGCGCGTAGCCGGAGATGCGGCGCGGGAGGTCCGGGTAGCCGGTACGGAGGAGGGCGAGGTGGGAGGCGATCAGTTCGCGTACGCCGCGGGGGCCCACGCCCCTCCCCTGCTCCAGCCGCAGCGCCTCACCCCCGTACCGGACCACCGACAGTCCCCGCACGTTGTCGGCCGTCGTGCCCCAGGCCACCGAGTGCGCGCCGCAGGAGTTGTTGCCGATCATCCCGCCGAGGGTGCAGCGGCTGTGGGTGGACGGGTCCGGGCCGAAGGTCAGACCGTGGGGTGCGGCGGCGGCCCGCAGATCGTCCAGGATCACGCCGGGCTGAACGACGGCCGTGCGGGCGGCCGGGTCCAGGTCGATGATCGTCCGCAGATGGCGGGTCAGGTCGAGGACGAGGCCGGTGCCGGTGGCCTGTCCGGCGATGGACGTGCCGCCGCCGCGCGCCACCACCGGTACCCCGTGCTCCCGGCAGACGGCCAGGGCGGCGGCGATGTCGTCGGCGTCGCGCGGGGCGAGCACACCGAGCGGGACGCGACGGTAGTTGGAGGCGTCCATGGTGTTCAACGCCCGTGCGGCGGCCCCGAAGTCGCTCGCGCCGCGTACGGCGGAGCGGAGCGCGGCGACGAAAGCCGGGGAAGTCGCCGAGGGAGTGCCGGTATGCGGTCGATGCTGTTCGGCCATTCCTTCAGCATGCCGTCGGTCCAGGTGAACTCTTGGGATCCGCGCGGACGAAAGTGCGTAAGCCGCACAAAAAAGCCCACAAGATCTTCCCAAACAGACCGTCAAGTCTCCTATAGTGACCAAGACTTGCGCAGGAACTATCAGCTCCAGTTGTGCAGGATCGCCCACACCCGTGCCGAACTGTCCGGAATTCGACTGGCCAGTTTCGCCGGACCGCACCACCCGCAAGCCCCGCACCGCCTCCCCACCGTCCCGCACCGTCCGCCACCGAGGACTCCGATTGCGCCCCTCACACCGGCCCACCGCACTCGCCCTGCTGATCTCGGCAGCCGCAACCGGCACGCTGACCCTGTGGGGCGTCGCCGCGGCCCCCGACTCGGTACGGACCCCGCTGGCCTGGGGTGCGGGCGCAGCCGCCGTGCTGCTGAGCGTCTGCGTGGCCGTCACCGTCCACACCCTGGGGACGGCGCGGACGCTGCGCGCCCTGCGGGCCGCCGACTCCCAGCGGTTCACCTCCGAGACCTCGCGCCTGGTCTCCGCCTCCGCCATGGAGGCCCAGCGCTTCACCGCGGAGACGGCCAGGATCAAGGGCGCCGCCTCCGCCGAGACCGCCCGGGTCGCCGCCGAGGCCCGCGCCGAGAACGAGCGGATCGCCGCGGACGCCGCCGCCGAGCAGGCCCGCCTCACCGTCACCGCCGACCGGCTGGCCGCCCGCGCCACCCGTGCCGAGACCGAGCGCTCCGCGGCCGTCGCCGCCTGCGCCAACGCGGCCGGGCGGATGCAGGCCCTGGCCACCAGCATGCTGGCCGACCTCCGTGAGATGGAGCACCGGCACTCCGACGAGTCCGTGCTCGGGGACCTGCTCCACCTGGACCACCGCACCGCCCAGGCGGGCCGCCTCGCCGACTCCATCGCCGTGCTGACCGGGGCCCGTTCCGGCCGGCGCTGGGCGAAGCCGATCGTCATGGAGTCGATCCTGCGCGGCGCGATGGGCCGGATCGGCAGCTACCAGCGGGTCCGTCTGCACTCCACCAGCGATGTCGCCATCGCCGGTCACGCGGCCGAGGGCGTCATGCACGCGCTCGCCGAACTCCTCGACAACGCGGCCAACTTCTCGCCGCCCACCGCCGAGGTCCATGTGTACGTGGAAGAGGTCCCGGCGGGCATCGTCATCACCGTCGAGGACAGCGGGCTCGTCATGAGCGAGGTGCAGCTGCGCCGCGCGGAGCGGGCCGTCTCCGCCGACCACCAGGACCTCACCAACCTCTCCGGCACCCGCCTCGGGCTCGCCGTCGTCGGCCGGCTGGCCCGTAAGCACGGCCTGACCGTCTCCTTCCGGCCGTCCGCCCGGGGCGGCACCGGCGCGCTGATGATGCTCCCTCAGGACCTCATCTCCCGCGCGACCGCACCGGCCCCGACGCTCCCGGCCCCGGTCCCGGCCGCTACGGCTCCGACGGCCGCGACGGCTCCGACGGTCCCCGCCCAAGCAGCCACGCACCAGGTGACCGCCCCCGCCGAGCCGGAGCCCTCGCACGCCTCGGCCGCCGGATCGGACACCGCCGACGCCGCCCCCGCGGCCAGGTCCCTCACCGCGGACGACGCCTCCACGCCCCTGACCCCGGCGGCGGAGCCGACGTCCTCGGAGCCCTCGGGCTCTTCGGTGGATTCGGAGTCCGAGTCCACCGGCACCGTGCCCGCGTTCGGCGAGAGCGGCCTGCCCAAGCGCCGCCGCGGCCGCACGCTGGCCGCCGCCGAAGCCCGTACCGGCAACGCCACCCCCGGCGGAGCCGAAACCCCCCGGGCCCGTACCACCGACCCGAAGGTCCAGGCAGCGCGCTTCAGCACCTTCAGCAAGGCGGTACGGGCCAACTCCACGCACCCGGAAGGCAACACCCGATGACCGCGACCACCGACGAGAAGCTCAACTGGCTGCTGGAGGGGCTGCTCGACCGCACCCCCGGTACCCGCCACGCCCTCGTCCTGTCCCGCGACGGCCTCAAGCTGTGCCGCACCCCCGAGCTCTCCGTCGACCAGGCGGACCAGCTGGCCGCGATCTCCGCCGGGATCCAGAGCCTCTCGCACGGCGCGTCCATCGAGTTCGGCGACGGCACCGGCGGCGTACGGTCCGCGATGGCCGAGTTCTACGGCGGCGTGCTGTTCATCGTCGAGGCGGGGGCCGGGGCGCACCTGGCCGTCGTCGCCGACGAGGACTCCGACGTGGGCCTCGTCGGCCACAACATGAGCGAGCTCGTCGAGCAGCTCGGCGAACACCTCGTCGCACCGCCGCGCACCCCCGCGGAGGTTCCGGCCGGATGACGACGGCACCCCGCCCCCGACCGGGCCGCGACGACGATCCGGACCGGCTGTACACCCTCACCGGTGGCCGCAGCCGTTCCGACTCCGCCGCCTTCGACCTGGTGACGCTCGTCGTCGCCGAGTGCGATCCGGCCCCCGGGATGCAGTCCGAGCACGTCGCGATCCTGCGGATGTGCCAGGGCCCCACCGCCGTCGTCGAAATAGCCGCGACCCTGAACCTGCCGGTCAGCATCGTCCGCATCATGCTGTGCGACCTGCTCGACACCGGCCGGATCAGCGCCCGCCACCCCCGTACAGCCCGTGTCGCGGACCGGCTCCCCGACCCCGACATCCTGGAACAGGTGCTCGTTGGACTCCGCAACCTCTGACCGCGCCGCCCTGAGCTCGACGGCCGACAACGGACTCAAGATCGTTGTCGTCGGCGGCTTCGGGGTCGGCAAGACCACCATGGTCCGATCCGTGAGCGAGATCCGTCCGCTCAACACGGAGGAGACCATGACCCGCGCGGGCGAGGCCGTCGACGACCTCGACGGCGTCCAGGCCAAGACGTCCACCACCGTGGCGTTCGACTTCGGCCGGATCACGCTCGACGAACGCTCCGTGCTGTATCTCTTCGGCGCGCCCGGACAGGAGCGCTTCTGGTTCCTGTGGGACCGGCTGTTCTCCGGCACGCTCGGCGCGGTCGTCCTCGTCGACACCCGCCGGCTCGCCGACTCCTGGTACGCCATCGACCGCCTGGAGCACCACGGCACCCCGTTCATCGTGGCGTGCAACGACTTCGGCGGCCCGCTCCACAGCGAGCAGCAGATCCGGGAGGCCCTGGACCTCTCGGAGGACGTACCGCTGGTGGAGTGCGACGCCCGCGACCGCTCGTCCAGCAAATACGTGCTCATCACGCTCGTCGAGCACCTCGCCGCGCTCTCCGCCGCCCGCCTCCACACCCCCGGAACGACCGCCTCCGCAGCGGCCGCCCCCGAGGCGGCCCTGGCGGCGGCCGGCCCGACCCCGGAGCCCGCCCCGTGACCACTGCCTCCGGCTGCCCCGTCACCCACGGGTCCGTACCCCTGTCCGGACCCCGCTTCCAGAGCGACCCCGTCCAGCTCTACCGCGACATGCGGCGCGACCACGGGGCGATCGCCCCGGTCGTGCTGGACGGCGACGTGCCCGCCTGGCTCGTCCTCGGCTACCGCGAACTGCACCAGGTCACCGGCGACCCGGTCCTCTTCAGCCGGGACTCCGACCTGTGGAACCAGTGGGACCGCATCCCCGACGACTGGCCGCTGCTGCCGATGATCGGGCGCAAGCAGCCCTCGATCCTCTACACGGTCGGCGAACGCCACAGCGTCCGCGCGATGATGATCAGCAACGCGCTGGAGGGCGTCGACCCGTTCTCCCTGAAGCGGTACGCGGAGGAGTTCGCGGACGAGCTGGTCGACCGGTTCTGCACCAAGGGCTCGGTCGACATCATCGCGGAGTACGCCAAGCTGCTCCCCGCCCTGGTCCTGGCCAGGATCTACGGCTTCTCCGACGAGGAGGCCCACCCGCTGGCCGACTCGATCAACGACATGATCGACGGCCGGGAGCGGGCGCTCGCCGGACAGCAGCACCTCGCCACCTCGATGTTCCAGCTCCTGGCGGACAAGCACGCCGAGCCCGGAGACGACGTGGCCACCCGGATGCTCGGCGACACCGGCGGCTTCACCGACGAGGAGGTCGCCCAGGACCTCATGGTGATGATGGCGGCCGGTCACCAGCCGACCGCCGACTGGATGGGCAACTCGCTGCGCCTGATGCTCACCGACGACCGGTTCGCCGCCTCGCTCTCGGGCGGCCGGCACAGTGTCGCCGAGGCGATGAACGAGGTCCTCTGGGAGGACACCCCGACGCAGAACGTGGCCGGCCGCTGGGCCGCCCGCGACACCCACATCGGCGGCCGCCACATCCGCGCCGGCGACCTGCTGCTCCTGGGGATCGCCGCCGCCAACGGCGACCCGCAGGTGCGGACCCACGCCTCGGCGCTGACCGGCGGCAACAACGCCTTCCTCTCCTTCGGCCACGGCGAGCACCGCTGCCCGTTCCCGGCCCAGGAGACCGCCGAGGTCATCGCCCGTACCGGTATCGAGGTCCTGCTCGACCGGCTGCCCGACGTGGACCTCGCCGTCCCCGCCGAGCAGCTCACCCGCCGCCCGTCACCGTGGCTGCGCGGTCTGACGGACCTGCCGGTGACCTTCACGCCCACGCCCGCCCTCGGCAGACCCGGAAGCCACGGAGGCCCCGTATGACCCGCATCGCGCTCGACCCGTTCGTCACCGACCTCGACGGCGAGAGCGCCGCGCTGCGAGCGGCCGGCCCGCTGGCCGAGGTGGAGCTGCCGGGCGGTGTACACGTGTACGCGGTCACCCGCCACGCGGAGGCCCGCGCGCTGCTCACCGACAGCCGGGTGGTCAAGGACATCAACGTCTGGGGCGCCTGGCAGCGCGGCGAGATACCGATGGACTGGCCGCTGATCGGCCTGGCCAACCCGGGCCGCTCGATGCTGACGGTCGACGGGGCGGACCACCGCCGGCTCCGTACGCTGGTGGCGCAGGCGCTGACCGTGCGCCGGGTGGAGCGGCTGCGCGCCGGGATCGAGGCGCTGACGAACGCGAGCCTGGAGAAGCTGGCAGCCCTCCCGGCCGGGGACCCGGTAGACCTGAAGGCGGAGTTCGCCTACCCCCTCCCCATGAACGTGATCAGCGAGCTGATGGGTGTGGACGCGGCGGATCATCCGCGACTGAAGGAGCTGTTCGAGAAGTTCTTCTCGACGCAGACGCCGCCGGAGGAGGTCCCGCAGATGATGGCGGACCTCGGAACGCTCTTCACGAAGATCGTCGACTCCAAGCGGGCGAACCCGGGCGACGACCTCACGAGCGCCCTGATCGCGGCCTCCGAGAACGGCGACCACCTCACCGACGAGGAGATCGTCAACACGCTGCAGCTGATCATCGCCGCCGGACACGAGACCACGATCAGCCTGATCGTCAACGTGGTCGAGGCGCTCCAGACCCACCCGGAGCAGCGCAAGAAGGTCCTCAACGGCGAGATCGGCTGGGACGGCGTGATCGAGGAGACGCTCCGCTGGAACACCCCCACCTCGCACGTACTGATCCGCTTCGCGACGGAGGACATCGAGGTCGGCGACAAGACCCTCCCGAAGGGCGAGGGCCTGATCATCTCGTTCGGCGCGCTGGGCCGGGACGAGGAGCAGTACGGCCCGACGGCGGGCGAGTTCGACGCCACCCGCACCCCGAACCGCCACATCGCCTTCGGCCACGGCCCGCACGTCTGCCCCGGCGCGGCACTCTCCCGCCTGGAGGCGGGCATCGCGCTCCCCGCCCTCTACGAGCGCTTCCCGGAACTGGACCTGGCGGTCCCGGCCTCGGAGCTGCGCAACAAGCCGATCGTGACGCAGAACGACCTGTACGAGCTACCGGTGGAGCTGGGCTGCCCGTTCGGCGGCGACGCGTAGGCGGTCCATGTCACGGGCGTCCACGGGCCGGAGCGCACGTCTCATCGGACGGACACGGTTACGAAGCCGTGCCACCGAGGGACTACGCTCCGTCCCGTGGCCGACATCCAGATTCCCGCTGACATCAAGCCCGCCGACGGACGCTTCGGCGCCGGTCCTTCCAAGGTGCGGACGGAGGCGGTCGACGCGCTGGCCGCCACCGGCACCTCTCTCCTCGGTACGTCCCACCGCCAGGCCCCGGTCAAGAACCTGGTCGGCGAGGTACGGGACGGCGTCCGCAGCCTCTTCTCCCTCCCCGAGGGTTACGAGGTCATCCTGGGCAACGGCGGCTCCACCGCCTTCTGGGACGTCGCGACGCACGGTCTGATCGACTCGAAGTCCCAGCACCTGAACTTCGGCGAGTTCTCGTCCAAGTTCGCCAAGGCCGCGAAGCTCGCGCCCTGGCTGTCCGACCCCACCGTCATCGCCTCCGACCCGGGCACCCACCCGGACCCGCGGGCCGAGGAGGGCGTCGACGTCTACGCCTTCACCCACAACGAGACCTCGACGGGTGTCGCGGCCCCGATCAAGCGCGTCGCGGGCGCCGACGAGGACGCGCTGGTCCTGGTGGACGCCACCTCGGGCGCGGGCGGCCTGCCGGTCGACATCACCGAGACCGACGTCTACTACTTCGCCCCGCAGAAGTCCTTCGCCTCCGACGGCGGCCTGTGGATCGGCGTGTTCTCCCCGGCGGCGCTGGAGCGCGCGGCCAGGATCCACGCCTCGGGCCGGCACATCCCGGAGTTCTTCTCGCTGCCCACGGCGATCGACAACTCGCTCAAGAACCAGACGTACAACACCCCGGCGCTGGCCACCCTCTTCCTGCTGAACGAGCAGCTGAAGTGGATGAACACCCAGGGCGGCCTGGACTTCACGACGGGCCGCACGGCCGCGTCCTCCGGCCACCTCTACACCTGGGCCGACGAGTCGAAGTACGCCACCCCGTTCGTCACGGACCCGGCGAAGCGCTCGCAGGTCATCGGCACGATCGACTTCGCGGACGAGATCGACGCGGCGGCCGTCGCCAAGGTGCTGCGCGCCAACGGCATCGTGGACACCGAGCCGTACCGCAAGCTGGGCCGCAACCAGCTGCGCGTGGCGATGTTCCCGGCGATCGACCCGGCGGACGTGCAGGCGCTGACGGCGTGCATCGACTACGTGATCGACAAGCTGTAGCCCTTACCCGCTCACGGCTCCACTGCTGTACGGAGACGGCCCGGCACCCACACGGTGTGCCGGGCCGTTTCTGCGCCACCCTCTCGCACAGGAGGCCCGCCATGCCCACGGCATCAGTCGACCACCCCTGCGCCGATGAGCCGAAACCGCTGATCGAAGCGGCGAACCGGCTCATGGACCGGCTTCCGGGGTACCGGGTCGAGATCATCGACGGCATGATCACCGTTGCGCCGCTCCGGGACGGTCCCCATGCGGACGCGCTGACCACGGTCATGCTCCCGCTCCTTTCCGCGGGCCTCAGCGACGGCGACACCGAAGTCGAAGTCCTCCAGGGCATCGGCCTCTGGCTCCCCAGCGGCGCCGAGGACTACGTGATCCCCGACCTGGCGATCGTGGACGCCGACTTCGACGAGCACCTGATCGAGAACAACTGCTACGCCCCCGCCTGCTTCCGGCTGGTCCTGGAGGTCACCTCCGAGAACTACCGGACCGACTTCCACCACAAGGTCACCGCCTACGCCCAGGCCAAGATCCCGGTGTACGTCATCGTCGACCGCAAGCACGGCCGGGTCCACGTCCTGACCGAGCCGCTCCCCGGCGGCTACGACCGCCACGAGGTCTACGCCCCCGGCCAGGAAGCCCCGCTGCCCGCCTCCATCGGCGCCGAAGTCGCCCTGGACGTCGACGAGATCGTGCGCGCGGGCAGCCCGAAACGCTGAGGACGCGCCCCGGCGTCCACCACTAGGGTGCGCCCATGAGTTCCCCCATGACCCACGTGTCCCAGGTCCCCCCTGTCCCGTACACCGGCGGCGAGAAGGAAAGCCTGCACATCAGCCTCGACCGCCACCGCGATGTCGTGTTGTGGAAGTTGCACGGGCTGGACGACGAACAACTGCGCCGCCCCATGACCCCGACCGGGACCCATCTGCTCGGCCTGGTGAAGCATCTGGCGACCGTCGAATACGGCTGGTTCTGCGCGGCGTTCGGCCGGGCGACCGAGAACTTCTGGTTCGACACGGCGACCGAGGACATGACCGTCGGCCCGGACGAGACGACCGCCGACATCCTGGCCTTCTACGCCCGCGCCCGGGCGGCCGCCGACGCCGCGATCCGGGAGACGGATCTGGAGACGACGGGCACCGCGTGGGACGGGCGGGTCGTGTCGATGCGGTGGGTGCTCATCCACATGCTGGAGGACCTGCTGCGGCACGCCGGACACATGGACATCGTGCGCGAGCTGATCGACGGCGCGACGGGCAGCTACCCGACCACCACCTGAGTCCTCCGGCCGCCACGTGAGGAGGGCCTCACTCCCCCGGCGCGCCCGCCAGCACCACCCGCAGCGCGGCTATCCCCGCCAGCCACTCCTGGTCCGCACCGGCATCCGCCCACAGGTCCAGCGGCTCGGCGTTCTTCGCGGTGAGGCGGTCCAGGGCGCGGACGGCCAGCGGGCGCAGGTCGGCCGGGAGCGGCGGGAGGGGCTCCTTCGGACCGTACGCGGTGGTGACGGGCTCACCGCCGGGGCACTGGGCGGCGATCAGCGCGGCGGCGGCCACCGCCTCCTCCCCGCCGTCCACATAGTCCGTCGGCCCGGTGTCCGCGACGGCGGTCAGAACGCCCCGGAGCACATCCGCCTTCTTCCCGGTCTCCGCGTCGTCGACCCGGCCGCCGAAGTCGGCCGCGGTGTCGTTGTCGAAGTGGCCGATGTCCCAGGCGCCCATGGGATCCCCCTCAATCCGTGTGCCGGTCAGTCCGTTGTGCTGATGTCCCCATCCTCACAGCCACCACTGACAATCGGCCTCCGCGCCAGGACGAACCCCTGCGGCGCCCGCTCCGGGAACGGCCCGTCCGTCTCCCGCTCCCGCCACACCCGGGACACCACTTCCAGGCCCGCCGCCCGCAGCAGCTCGGCGATCCGCTCCGGCTGCCGCCGGTGGAAGACGAGGGAAACCTCCAGCTGTACGTGGGCCCCCGGGGCGAGCACGCGGTGGAACTCCGCGAAGACGCGGGGCAGTTCCTCGTCCGGGACGTGGATCGTCGAGTACCAGGCGAGCAGCCCGCCCAGCGAGGCGTCCGGCAGGTCGAGGCCGAGCATGGAGCCCTCCTCGAAGCGCAGGCCCGGGTGCTCCTGCCGGGCCACGGCGACCATCTGCGGGGAGAGGTCGATCCCGAACACGTCGAGCCCCAGGCCCCGTTCATGCAGATGTGCGGTCACCCGGCCCGTACCGCAGCCGACGTCGGCCACCGGGAGACCGCCGCCACCCGCCGCCGCCAGTTCCGCGAACGTACTCAACAGCGCGCGTTCCAAGGGCTTGGCAGCCAACTCGTCACGGGCGAAATCGACGTAGGCGGGGGCCATGGAGTCGTACGAGTTCCGGGTGGCGTTCAGGAAGTCGGGCGACAGATCGGGGGTGGTCATGACGCATCAACCTAGGGGGTGTCCGGCCCCGGTCCGCCGGACATCCCCCAAGGGCCCGTCAGGCCTTCCGCCCCGGCGTCAGGCGGCACTCCGGTCGCGGCCGGCCAGGAGCTGCGTCTCCCAGGCGAAGGCCACACCCGAGGCACCGCCGTGCTGGGCCTGCACCTCGATGGCCCCCGTGATCGTCTCCTCGCGGGCCCAGTCGCGCTGCCACTCGGCCATCACGGCCAGCCACGTGATCGGCACGACGCCCGCCTGGACCATGCGCCGCACCGCCATGTCGTGGGCCTCGGCCGACACGCCCCCGGACGCGTCGGTGACGGCGTAGACCTCGAACCCCTCACCCACCGCCTGGATGGCCGGCATCGCCAGGCATATCTCCGTCCAGAGCCCGGCGAGGATCAGCTTCCTGCGACCGGTCGCTCTGACGGCGTCGACGACGCGCTCGTCCTGCCAGGTGTTGATGAGCGTCCGGTCGATCGGCTTCTGCTCCGGGAACACGTCCTGGACACCCTGGATCAAGTGGCCGCCGCGCTCCGCCAGCACCGTCGTCAGGATGGTCGGGACGCTGTACGCCTTCGCCGCCTTGGCGAGGCCGACGACGTTGTTGACGATCATCGTCGGCTCGTGGCTGTTCAGGTTGGCGACCTGGAACGGCTGATGGTCGATCAGCACCAGGACGCTCTCCTCGGGCGTCAGCAGCGCGTCGAGCCCGGCCTTGTTCTGGGTGCTCATGGGGTTCCCCTCCACCAGATGGTTGACGTGTCATCCACATTAGGCATGAGTGGTTGATGCGTCAACCACTGCCTTGCGCGGGAGACTTGGTGCGAACCCCGAGGCTCCGGTGGAGACGCGCCGGACCGCCTCGCTACGCTCCTCGCATGAACGCGACGCCCAGCTGGCTCACCCCGGAACAGCAGGCCGCCTGGGACAGCTTCATCCGCATGCAGGAGAAGCTCATCGGACGGCTCTCCCGCCAGGTCCAGGCAGACTCCCGGATGTCCCCCGCCGACTACATCGTGCTGGCCAAACTCACCGAGGCCGGCGGACGCATGCGCTTCATGGACCTCACCAAACTGGTGGAGTGGGAGAAGAGCCGCATGTCCCACCAGGTGGCCCGGATGGCGAAGCGCGGACTGGTGGCCAAGGAGGACTGCCCCGACGACGGGCGAGGAGCGTTCATCGTCGCCACCCCGGCCGGCCGGGAGGCGATCGAGGAGGCCGCACCCCTGCACGTCGAACATGTCCGGCGGCTGTTCATCGACGCGCTCACGCAGGAAGAGCTGGACGCCCTCTCCCGTATCGCGAGCCGCGTCCTCGCACACATGGAGAAGCAGCCCGACTGACCGGCTCCGGACACCGGCGCGTCGTACAAACGGGCTTGCGAGGCAGGTTCAGACGGGTTTGAGCAGTTCGCGGAGGTTGCTCATGCGCAGCTTGACGTCGGCGATCTCGGCGGTGCGAATCGCGTTCTCCTCGCCCATGGAGTGGGCTTCGCGGCAGGGGCGGCAGAGTCCGTCGGGGAGGGCTTCCGGCCGGCCGGGGCGCCCGCAGTCAGTGCATTCCATGAGGATGCGGCGAGCTGGGGCAGGGCTGCCGGGTGAGGGACTCTCCGTGGTGGGCAGCCGGGGTGGGATCTTGTCGACGAGACGGCGGCGGACGAAGCCGAGGGGGCTGTCGACCTGGGCGGGAAGCCCTGCCGTGAGGGCGCCGGTCAGGTAGTCGACGCTCACACCCCGGGCGAGCCATTCCGTCGCCTGCGCTTCCAGGGCGGCGCAGTCGTCGGCGGAGAGGCCCAGGCGGTGGTCCTCGCGGCCGAGGCGGGCCAGGGCGAGGTAGGCGGGAGACCGGCCGTCCTCGGGGGCACGGAGCGTCGCGGGAACCGCGCCCGGGGCAGGCGGAGCGGGCGGCGCGGGCTCGGCGTCCGGGGCTGCTTCCGGGGCGGGCGGCACGGGCTCGGATTCCGGTGCCGGCGCCTGGTCCGGGGTGCGTTGCTGCGGTACGGCGGGGCGTTCGGGGGTCTGTTCCGTACCGGGGTCCGGGGCGGGCGGTGGCTCCTCGGCCGGGCCCCAGAGGGGCGGGAGCGCCGTGTCGGACGCCGGGGTGTCGGACGCCGGGGTGCCGGACGCCGGGGTGCCGGACGCCGGGGTGTCGGACGCCGGGGTGTCCGGTGCGGAGTCGACGGTCCGGGCGGCCTTCTCGGTGGCGAGGTAGGTGTTCCACCACTCGTTGTCGTGGGCGGTGCGGGACCAGAAGGTGCGGAAGACCCAGCGGGTCTCGTCGCCCGCGCCGACGGCGGGGCACCGTACGCGCCGCAGATGCCCGGCGACGGACAGGGCGGTGAGGGCGGTGGAGATGGCCTGCTGCCCGTAGAGCGGGAGTTGCTTGGCGAGTTGCTTGACGCTCATCGCGGCACCTTCGGGGAGGTGGTCGACGAACCCGGCGACGTACCGCTCACGCGTCGGCAGCAGGACGAAGTCATGGGGTGCGCGGGGGCGTTGGTCCGGGGCGGAGCGTTTGCCGTACCCGGGCTTGGCCATCGGGTACGAGGGGGAGCGTGCGGGGGCAGGCAGGGCAGAGCTAATGTGCTGGGTAGCCACGGGATCGACTTCTCTCGATCGTGCGGTGAGACCCCGGCCTGGTGCTCCTACACACCGTGTCGGGGTCGCTTGGTTCTCGCACCGTAAGCAGTCGTGACGCTCCGCCGCAAGCTGTCACGATTAGTCATACTTGCTCGCCGTGACGGGGTAGGGAGGTAGGGAGGTTTTCCCCAACCACCCTGTATCTACCCGCCGGTTAAAGAAGGCGCTCGAACCCCGAAGCTCGGATCCCGAAGCTCGGATCCCGACGCCCGTGTCCCGGGACCCGAGCTTCGGGCCGGGCCCCATTCACGTACCCCCGGAAGAGTGACCCGCCGGCCCCGAGGCCTGCAGCTTGGGACCCGAGCTTCGGGGTCGGTAAGGCACTTGGCCGGACCGACTCGGAGTGCCCCGCCAAACTCGGGACGCTCATCCAGTGCTCACCTACCGTCAATTGCAGGCAACTCCCCTCCCTGGATGACGATCTGCAATTCCGCGCAATCCAACGGCGGCCCGGGGGCACTTCGCCGCATCCTGGATGCCCGCACTCAGCGACGGAGGGCACTATGACGCTCCTCAGGTTCCTCGGTACCACCAGCGACGACGGAGACTGCCCCACTCTCTACGAGGTCGAGGGCACCACCGACATCCTTGTCCAGGGCAACCGCGTGACCGATCCCGATCAGCTTGCCCAGCTCCGCGATGTGAAGGACAGCGAGACATTTGTGCTGGTGCCACGCGACCTCCTGGTCCGCTTCGCCCCACGCACCACCGATCCCGAGATGGTGCCGTTCTCCGAGATCGCCCCGCTGTTCCACCAGTTCAAGCACACCGCGTTCCGGCTGGAAACGCGGCGCGGATACGCCTCTGACCGCAACGGTCCGAAGTGGGGACGATGGAAGAGCGGCGCGGACATCTCGGCTGAACCGGACAACGCATGGCGCGAGAACGTCCGGGCGCAGACAGCTGAGGGGAAGCGGTTCGAGCGGGTCCGGCTCGTTGACCAGCCTCTTACCGAGGGGCAGCGATTCCTTCTGGCAAGCGGCCACGGCAACGTGGCTGCTGGTGAGGACATCCGGAATCTGCCACGTCCTCAGGCGGCCCGACTTGGTCTGCCGGACCACGACTTCTGGGTGTTCGACTCCCGGCTGGTCGCCCGGTTCGTCTTCGACGAGGACGACACGACGCTCGGCGTCATCCTCAGCGAGGACCCGGCCGAGGTCGCTCTCGCATGCCAGGCGCGAGACGCGGCCTGGCACCACGCGACAAGCACCGTGGCCTTCGCGAAAGCGGTAGCTTCGACCGGGTGAGCACCGACTTCCAAACCGCGCGGGTCGCTCTCGGAGCTCGGCTCCGCGAGCTACGAAGCGAAGCCGGTCTCAACGGCAAGGGCGTGGCCGAGGCCCTTGGCTGGCAACGCTCGAAGGTCTCGCGCCTGGAGACCGGGAAACAGACCCCCACCGCGAGGGACCTCACGGAATGGTCCCAGGCGGTGGGGCGGCCTGACGTGGCAACCGAGTTACGGGGGCGGCTCGTCGGGCTGGAATCGCAGTACCGGTCGTGGCGACGGCAACTCGCCGGTGGTCATCGGGCGCGCCAAGAGCTGGCCGTCACCGAGACAGCGGCTACGCAGCTCATCCGGGGTGTGGAGGTGTCCCGCATTCCGGGCCTGTTCCAGACTGCGGACTACGCCCGGCACACGTTCGAGGCAAACGCCGAGTTCCGCAGGATCCCTCGGGACGTCGAGTCAGCAGTCCGGGCGCGTATGCGCCGTCAAGAGGCGTTGTACGAGGCCGGAAAGCTCTTCCGGTTCGTGGTGTGGGAAGCGGCACTGTACGTACTGACCTGCCCCCGCGAGGTCATGGCCGCACAGCTGGACCGCCTCGCCGGGCTGATCGGCCTCGACACCGTCGAGATCGGTGTGATTCCCCTCGGCGCACAGCTGCGGCGTGCGCCGGGCCACGGGTTCTGGATCTATGACCGGCGTCGCGTGATCGTCGAAACGATCAACACCGAGATGTGGCTCGACGACGAGGAGAACGTCGTTCTGTATGAGCGGGCATGGGACCTGATGGCCGAAGCCGCGGTCCAGGGGCCGCAGGCGCGGCGTCTGATCGGTCGTGCGCGGGCGTCGCTGGAACTCGATTGATCAACTGCGCTCAACGTGTCGAGCGAGATTCGCAACCCGGCGCAATCGCCCACCGCATCCGCTCCTCGGCTCTCTAATGTGCTGGTCATGGCTACGCGGACGCCTGCCGCTCCTGCCCACACCTGCCGGAAGGAAGAGCCATGAGCGCGCTGACCACGCCGTCACCCTGGCCGGAAGCTACCTACCGCAGACTTCTTGGCCACACCACGACCTGCGCCACCTGTCGCTAACGGATGTCCTTACGTATGGGGCGTGTTGGCGCGCGCCGGTCACCGCCGTGCGGCGGACCGAGGCTGGCCGGGAATCTGTTGTGCCGGGCGTGTGCCGAGGGCGGCTGTCCGCGTCGGGGCGACCTCTTTCCGCCGTACGGCATCTACCGGCTTCACCGCCTCGCGAGCCAGTCAGTTTGCATCGATCAGAGGAGATGGACGATGACCACCAATCCCGTACCTGTCGAGGCCGGTAAGCATGGTGGACCGCCGTCGGACAAACCGTGGACGCCGCCCCAGGAGCCGAAGCCGTCTCCCGACGGCAGTCGCCCTCAGCTCTTCCCGCAGTGGTGAGCACCGCACAGGAGGTGCCTACCTACCCGGGCCTGGTACAGGAGTTGGCCGATCGTGGGCTGCTTACTGCCCGGTGGCGGCGGGTGTTCGACGCTGTGCCGCGCAGTGGGTTCGTTCCGGCGGATGTGTGGCGGCAACTCCCCGATCGGTGTGAGCCGGTCGTGGGGACGGATGCGTGGCTGGCGTTGGTGAACAGTGACGAGCCGGTCGTCACGCAGCTCGACGACGGGGTCGAGGGCGGGCCCGGTGTGGCGACGTCGTCGAACTCGATGCCCTCGATGGTGGCCCGGATGCTCGGACTGCTCGATGTCGGGGACGGTCAGCGGGTGTTGGAGATCGGGACCGGGACGGGATACGTGGCCGCGTTGCTCTGCGAGCGGCTCGGTGACGGTCTGGTCCACAGCATCGAGCTGGACCCGGTCGTGGCCCGGCAGGCGGAGGAAGCTCTCGCGCAGGCCGGATACCGGCCGCACCTGCGCGTCGGCGACGGGGAACAGCCCTGGCCCGGTCTGGGGCCCGTGGATCGGCTGATCGCGACGTGCGCATTGCGGTACGTCCCGTACACGCTGCTCCGGCAGATGCGTCCCGGCGGGGTCGTCGTGGCTCCGCTCGCCCGGGAGTTCTGGTCGGGTGCTCTGGTCCAGCTCCGCGTCCGGGACGACGGCACCGCGACCGGCCCGTTCTGCGGCGGGGCCACATACATGCCGATGCGAGCCCACCGCGTGCCCGATCTCCACAAGGCTCGGGGGAAGGGGCGGGCGCGAGCCGCAGGGCTGGATCCCGCCCGGCTCCTCGATCTCGGGTTCGCGTTGTATGCGGGGGCTCGACTGCCCGGCGTGCGGCTCATCCACCAGGCCACCGCTGAAGGTGTCCAGGTCTGGGCGACCCGCGAGAACGGAGCCGCCGCGACAGCCGCCACGGGGGAGGAGGTGTGGCAGTACGGGCCCGGGTTCCTGTGGGAGGAGATCGAGCAGGCCTGGTGGGAGTACGAGGCGGTCGGGCGACCCGAGGCCGAGCAGTTCGGGCTGACCGTGACCGGCCGGGGCCAGCAGGTCTGGCTGCGGGACCCGAGCGAGATCATTCGCCCCAGCAGGCCCTAACAGGCCCCCGAAACGGGCGGGTTGCCCGCCCATCGCCGCTCGCCGTCCTCCCACTCCCCCGTCGGCGCGAGCCCCGCCGCCGATGCCACCGACTCCGACGCCGCGTGGTCGGGGTGGATATGGGCGACGAGCGTCCGGACGCCCCCGGCCGAGGCCAGGTGCGCCGCGAGGCCCTTGGCCGCCTCGCTCGCGTAGCCCCGGCCCTGCCACGGATGCCCGACGACCCAGGCGATCTCCGCCCGGGGTCCCCGTACGGTCGCCTGGACGTATCCGGCGAGGCGGCCGTCGGCGCGGATCCGGAGCACCCAGTTCCACCACAGCTCGCCGGGGTCCGGCGAACCGGCGGACTGGCGCTCGTACCGGGACCGCAGCGCGGCCGGGTCCGGCGGGCCGCCCCCGGTGAACACGTACAGCGCAGGGTCCGCGAGGACGGCCGCCATCTCCTCGGCGTACGCCGGATCGAGGGGGAGCGCGTCGAGGCGGGCGGTGGTGAAGGGCAGGGGCGCGACAGTGGACACGGCCCGACCCTACGTGCGCCTCCTCGATCCGGCGTACGCGTTTCTCAGGCCTTCACCGGCTCAGAGGACCCCACCGGCTCAGGCCTTCACCGGCTCAGGCGCTGGAAGCGGCGGACCGCCAGCGGCAGGAACACCAGCGTGATCACGATCGGCCACACCACGGCCATCAGCGGCGCGTGCTCCTCCACCCAGGTGCCGCCGCCCGCCACCGGGTTGCCGAACAGTTCGCGGGTGGCCGTCGCGGTCGAGGAGATCGGGTTCCAGGCCGCGACGGTGCCCAGCCAGCCGGGCATCAGGGATGGGGCCACGAAGGTGCTGGAGATCATCGTGACGGGGAACGCGACCGCGTACAGGCCGCCCGCCGCCTCCGGGGTGGGAACCAGCATGCCGAGCCAGACGCCCACCCAGATCAGGCTGAACCGCAGCAGCAGGAGCAGTCCGAACGCGCCGAGGGCCGCCACCACTCCGCCGCCCGCGCGCCAACCGATCACCAGCGCCGTGACGGCCAGGATGGTCAGTTCGGCGGCGGCCACCACCAGGTCGGCCGCCCCGCGTCCGGAGGCGAAGGCGGAGGGGGCCATCGGCATGGACCGGAAGCGGTCGACGACTCCCTTGTCTGCGTCGGTGACGACGGCCACGGCGGTGTTCATGAAGCCCATGGCCATGGTCATGGTCATGGCGAACATGCCGGGCATCAGGAACTCCCGGTAGTCCCCGCCCCCGGGCACCTTCATCGCGCTGCCGAAGACGTACCCGTACAGCAGGACGGAGAGGATCGGGAAGCCGAGCTGCCAGACGATGGCAATGGGGTAGCGCTGATAGCCGGTGAGGGTACGGCGGGTGATGTTCCAGCAGTCGGAGACCGCCCAGTAGGCGGGGTTCCGGTCGCGGGGTACGGGTACGTCGGTCCCCGCGGGGTGCTGTTCGAGCGTGGTCACGCTGCCGCCGCCTCTCGTGCGTCGTGGTGCTGCTCGGGTTGTTCGTCAGCGTCCGCGCCGTGTCCGGTCAGGCGCAGGAACACGTCGTCCAGGCTCGGCCGGCGCAGCCCGATGTCCTCCACCGCGATCCCGTCGTCCTGGAGGCTCCGGGCCACCTCGGTGAGTGCGGCCACCCGGTCGGCGACCTGGGCGTGCACCCGGCGGGCGGGGGCGTCCGTGACGACGAGCCCGCCGCCGGCCACCCGGTCGACGGCCTTCGCCACTGCCGCGAGGTGTCCCGCGTCGGCGGCCACCACCTCGATCCGGTCGCCGCCGATCCGGTTCTTCAGCGCGTCCGGGGTGTCGTCGGCGATGGCCCGCCCCCGGTCGATGACGGTGATGTGCGAGGCGAGCCGGTCCGCCTCGTCGAGGTACTGCGTGGTCAGCAGCACCGTCGTACCGCCCGCCACCAGGGCCCGGACCGCGTCCCAGACCTCGCCCCGGCCGCGCGGGTCGAGCCCGGTCGTCGGCTCGTCGAGGAAGAGCACGTCGGGGGAAAGGATCATCGAGGAGGCGAGGTCGAGCCGTCGCCGCATGCCGCCGCTGTATTCCTTGGCGCCCTTGTCGGCGGCCTCGGTCAGGTCGAACCGGTCCAGCAGTTCCCCGGCGCGCTGCCGGGCCCGGCGGTTCCCGAGGTGGAAGAGCCGCCCGAACATCTCCAGGTTCTGCCGCCCGGTGAGGCCTTCGTCGACGGCCGCGTACTGGCCGGTGAGCCCGATCCGGCTCCGTACGCGGCGGGGTTCGCGGGCCACGTCGAGCCCGGCGACCTCGGCGCGGCCCGCGTCGTACCGCAGGAGCGTGGTGAGGACCCGCACGGCGGTCGTCTTGCCGGCCCCGTTCGGGCCGAGCAGGCCGTGGACGGTGCCGGGGCGGACGGCGAGGTCGAATCCGTCGAGCGCCCGCTTCTCCGTGGCCCCCTTCCTCCGCCCCCGGTACCGCTTCACAACCCCTTCGGCGAGCACCGCGTACCCGGACGCGGTTTTAGACATGGCCATGGCATGACCCCCCTGTTTCTCCGGCCGTTTCTCCGGCCGTCCCTCCGACTGGCCGGAAGTTAATTGAGTACACCGTACCCTAGATTGGGTACGGCGTACTCTCATGCGGGTACGGTGTACCCAATCTTCTTCCGGAGCACTACGCTGACCCCATGGCGAAAGACGGATCGACAGCGGCGACGGACGGCACGGCCACCGGGAGCGGCGACATCGCGCGCAGCCTGGAGCTTCTGTGGGGCACCGGGGAGCGCCCCAGCCGAGGCCCCAAACCGGGCCTCACACTGGACCGGATCGTCACGGCCGCCATTGCCGTCGCGGACGCGGAGGGGCTGGCCGCCGTCTCCATGCGCCGGCTCTCCACCGAGCTCGGCACGGGCACGATGTCGCTCTACCGGTACGTCCCCGGCAAGGCCGAACTCCTGGACCTGATGCTCGACCGGGTGCTGGGCGAACCGCTGTCCGCCGAGCCGGACCGTCCCGGTCCCTCCGGCGCCCTCGACGCCCCCGAGGACTGGCGGGCGGCGGTCAACGCCATGGCCAGGACCTACCTGGACAACCTGCGCCGCCATCCCTGGCTGCTGAAGATCAACCAGGCCCGTACGGTGCTCGGCCCCAGCGCCCTGCGCGGCCTGGAACTCTCGCTCACCGGTCTGCGCGGCATGGGCCTGCGGGACCCCGAGCTGATCGGCGTGATCATCACGGTCAACAGCTTCGTGGAGGGCCTCGCCCGCACCCAGGGGGACGCGGCGGAGGCGGTGGCGCAGACCGGGCTGAGCGACGAGGAGTTCTGGGACAGCCAGCGCCCCTACCTGGAGCGGGCCATGCTCAGCGGCGCGTACCCGATGATGGCGGGGATGGCCGAGGACACCTTCAGCGCCGAGTTCGACCACTTCGAGTTCGGGCTGCAACGGCTGATCGCCGGTTTCGAGGCCCTGGTCGCGGAGCGGACGGCCGACCGGACGCCGGAAGGGACAGCGGCCAGGACATGACAGCGACCCCGGCGCGTGCCCCAATGGATATATGGACGCCAGCCCGGAGCTCGCTCCTTTCGTGAAGCAGTACGCCGTCCTGCTGAGCAGCCACCGGCAGGACGGGACCCCCGTCGGCACACCGGTCAACATCGTCGTCGAGGGCGATCACGCGTTCATCCGCACGTTCTCCTCCGCCTGGAAGGTCGAGCGGATGCGCAACCACCCGCAGGTGGAGATCGCCCCCTGCACGGTCCGGGGCAGACCCACCGGACCGCAGATCAGGGCGCACGCACGGCTGCTGCGGCCGGGCACGAAGGAGAACACACACGCGGCGCGGATGCTGTCGCGGAAGTACCCGGTCGTGCAGGGCGTGCTCGTCCCGCTGGCGCACCGGCTGAAGCGGGACAAGACGCTGCACTACGAGGTGTGGCCGGTGACGGAGGACAGCTGAGCCCGCCCACGGGTGCCCGGTGACGGACGGCACCTGAGCCCGCCCACGCACCGGCCCCCACCGGCCCCCCACCGGGGCCCCGCTACGCGCTCCCCTGTCCGCGCCGCCGCTTCAGTGCGAGCCAGAGGGCCCCCACTCCGACGAGGACGGCGGCCCCGAGCGCCACATTGCCGTCGCCCCCGCCGTCGCCGTCACCCGCCGTGCCGGCGCGTCCCTGGTCGCCGCCCTTCGAGGGAGCCCCGGAGCCAGACCCGGACCCGGAATCCGAACCGTTCCCCGGGCCGCCCTTCACCTCCACCCGGACGACACCGCTGCGCGCCCCCTCCGAGCCGAACATCAGGGCCGAGCCGTCCGCCGTGTAGGTCACCGACTCCGCCTGCCGCTGAAACGGTGCGGCGACCGGCCGTTCCGCACCGAGGCGGCCCTTCTCGAAGGCGTACTCGCGGGCGCTGAAGTACGAGCGCAGCGCCAGCCGGGTCCCGTCGGGCGAGAAGGCCCCGTCCGTCACCCACGGCACCTCGCCCACTCGCCGGAAGGTGTTCATGGACCCGGCGGTGAGCTTGGAAGGCCCTTCGTAGAGGCCGCCGCCGTCCTCGTTCTTGGAGGCGATGTAGACGCGGCCGGTCTTCGGGTGGACCATCAGCGCCTCGGCGTTGCGGGCCCCGTCGGCGTACTGCACGTCGTACTGAGTGGCCCTGACCGTGGCGTCCCGGAGCGTCTTCGGCTCGGGGAAACGGTAGATCCAGACATGGCTCCAGGTGCCGTCCAGGTTGTCCCCGATGTCACCGACGTAGATGTCGCCGTCCGGCCCGATGGAGATGCCCTCGACGTCCCTCGGCTCCCCCACCCCGCTCATGGTGATGGTGGCGAGGGTCTTCCCGGTGCGCGAGTCGACGGCGAAGACGTAGGGGCCGTCGTCGCTGTCGTTGTGCGTCCAGTAGACGCCGGGGTGCGCGCGGCTGGCGGCCAGGCCGCTGGACTCGGTGATGCGGGGGTCCTCGATCGTGAAGTCACGGTCGGGCCGCCCGTCGTCGGCCACGGCCGGGCCGGCCCCGGCGAACAGCGGGACAAGGACCGCGAGGCAGGCGGCGAGAGCGGCGGCGGCGCGGCCCGCCGGGCCGGTCGGATACGAGCGCATGACCCAAGTGTCCATCGTCACGTCGCAGGCCGGAGCCGTGATCGGCCATGATGACGCCATGCGTTTTCTCCCGGTCGGCGATTCCATGACCATCGGCGCCACCGGCGACTTCACCTGGCGCTACCGGCTGTGGCAGCACTTCGAGACGTTCCCCGGCCTCCGGTACGAGATCGTCGGCCCGCGCACGACGCTGTACGACATCGGGGCGAACGCCCCGGTCTCCCACGCGTACGCCGACCCGTCCTTCCCGCCCGCCGCCCGTCGGCACCTGGCCGGCTGGGGTGAGGGCTGGCTGCACATGGCCCCGGTGATCGCGGACGCGGTGCGCGGGACGGAGGCGGACGTCCTGCTGGTCTCGCTCGGCCTGATAGACCTCGGGTTCTACACGGACGCCGAACAGACGGCGGCCAACGCCCGCGCGTTCGTCACGGCGGCCCGCACGGCCAACCCGCACATCCGGATGGTGCTGCTCCCGGTGATACCGAACATCCGGGCCGAGACGGACGCCCCCTTCGCCGCCTCCTGCGCCCACTTCAACGAACTCCTCGCCAAGGCCGTAGCCGACCTCGACGAACCGTCCTCCCCGCTCCTGCTGGCCTCGCACCCCACGGCGTACGACATCCACACGGACACGTACGACGGCACCCACCCCGGCCCGACCGGCGAACACCTCCTCGCCGCCGCCTTCGCCGACGCGATGCACCAGGCGTGGGGGCTGGGCGGGCCGTACGCGGGGGGGTCAGGTTCCGGCGCAGGCCCTGCCGGCCTGATCGGCGCCCGCCCTTCGTGACTTCCGGCTCTCGTACCCGGGCGCGTGCCGCCTCGCCCCGGAACTCCAGCCGCTCCGGCTCACCCCGCCGGCTCCTCCGCCGACCGGGATCCCAGCATCGACAGCGCCAGCTGGGTCAGTTCCCCCGAGACCTCCCCGGGGCGGGCCCGGCGGCAGCGGCGGGTGTGGTGGGCCATCAGTTCGTGGACCGTGCCGACCATCACCATCACGTCGACCCGGTGGTCCCGGTCCTCCGCCTCGCCGCGCTCCACCGCCCGCTCGGCCTCCCCGGTCAGGAACTCCGTCCACAACGCCCGCCAGAGCTTGCAGTGTTCGTCCACCACGGCGCTCACCCCCAGCACCTCGACGAACGTCACGCGGGCCTCGCGCGGATCGCGGGTGACGGCCTCCACATACGCGTCGAAGAGCCGCCGGACCCGCTCCGCGATCGAGCACTCCTCGATGCCCTCGGCCAGCAGGGCGCTCTCCGCCGCCCGCAGCCCGGTCGTCGTGACCCGGTTGTGGAGGGCGATGAGCAGGCCCTCCTTGGAGCCGTACTCCTGGCGCAGCACGTCGACCGGCACACCTGCCGCCTCGCACACATCGTGCTCGGCGGTCGCCCGGTATCCGTTGATGCCGTACAACTCCCGGGCTGCTTCCAGAAGTTGCTCCCGCGCCTGTGTACGCGCGGCATCCCCGGGCCCGGTCCGCTGAACCGTCCAGCTCTCCGCCACCGGTCCTCCTTGAGCGCAAGGTGCGGGAGAGGGGCCTGCGCGCCTCTGCACGAACCGCCGCCCCATTGTGCTCGCCCCACCGCCGTCCGGACGGCCGCGCCACACCCGTACGGGCGAATACCCGCACGCGGAAACGCTTCTTCTTTGCACGCCCCGGATGCGCCCCACGCTCGCCCCGCACTCACCCCTTGTCCGACCCGACGAGCGCACCGCCGGATCACCGCCCGTGCGCCGCACACGCACCGCCCCGCGCCGCGAACCCCGCATTGAACGCGTTCAAACAGCTCTGGCACGATGACCACAGCTGCCGCCCCACCCGGGCGTGCCGCGTGCATCACTGTGCGCAAGGGGGACCGAACGGTGGAGAAGAAGCGACTCTGGGGACTGTCCCTGCTGTTGTCGATCCTGGTCCTGCACCTGGAAGCGGCGATCGCGCTCGTCGTGAGCACCGTGTACGGCATCACACGGGAGTCTCCGAACACGGGCGTCGGCGGTTCGGCGATGCTCGTGCTGTTCCTGCCCGTCATCGCCGTGTTCACGACCATCGCCGCGGCCGCGCTGTCCGTGGCCCTCGTCTTCCCGACCGCCTGGCTCAGCGACGTACTGGGACACCGGTTCGGCGGGCGCGAGGCGTGGTGGCGGGTTCCGGTGGTGGCCGGGGCCGTCTCCCTCGTCCTCGTCGGAGTCGTCGTCGCCCTGTCCGGCGGTGCGGATCCCGCCGCCGTCGCTGCGGGCTGGTCGCTGACCACGGCCGCGCTCACCGTTCCGGCCCTGCTCTGGCGGTCGCGCCGGCAACGGATCTTCGGGCGGGTGACGTTGTGGGGCGTCGCCGCCGTGGTCCTCACCGCCGTCCTCGGCGGCACCGGCCTGGCGACGGGGCTGCTCCAGGAGTACCGTCCGCCCGCGCTCACCTCGGCGGACATCGTCGGCAGCTGGTCCGACGGGAAGGGCGGGACCCTCACCTTCACCGCGGACGGCCGGGTCACCGCCGCCGACGTCGACGACGAGGCACTCGACGTCATGGACGTGTACGACGACGACCCGGAGGACGCGCAGGACTCCCGCAACAGCTGTACGGGGCAGGGCACCTGGACCTTCGAGCCCGGTGCGAACCCCTGGTCGCAGGGGGTCGACGTGAGCTTCGACGCGTGCTCGTACGACACCTGGAACATCGGCGGCACGGAGAGCCGGCCCACCCTCTACCAGTACATCGGCGACCCGGACTCCTGGGACCTGTACAAGCTGACGAGGTCCGCCAGGAGCTCCGCCGACGGCCCTGCGGCTTAAACACGGAGCCCGACCGTCACAGTCGGGCCACGGGTCCTTCTCGACTGAGCCACCATCAAGGTCACGGAACGTACGTTTCGCAAAGCGGAACGCCCCATTCTCACACTTCACGTACCTTTTGGCCGCTCCACTCAGGGCCTCCGTCAGCCCCATCGGCCACACAGGGTTGTCACAGGCGCAACTTAGGCTCCCTTTATGCGTATCTCCAAGAACCTCATCGGGCTGGCCGCCGTCGGCATTCTGGCGGCCGGTTGCGGCTCCTCGTCGAGCGACGACTCCCCCCGCTCCGCCGAGTCGGTCGGCTCCGCCGGCCAGGCTCCCAGCGAGGAGGCCAAGGCCCCCGAGCCCGGGGCGGACCTCGCGGTCCCGGTGACCGGCCCGCAGCCGGACGTCCTCGCGTCCAGCTCCGACCCGAAGCTCAAGGTCACCCCGAAGCCCGCCAACGGCGCGTCGTTCACCGAGCAGGTCGAGCACAAGCTCCAGGAGGAGGTGCTCGGGCGGGTCAAGGTCCCCGGGAAGACGAGCGCGAACTGCCCCGACGGGGTGACGCAGAAGCCCAGCGCGGTCAGCATCTGCAACGTGACCTACGAGGACGCGACGATCCCGTACGAGATCAAGATCAGCGAGAAGTACAAGCCGGGCAGCTTCATCACGTTCTACAACAGCACCCCGAAGCAGAGCCTTCTGGTCGCCAAGGCCGCCTACGAGCGGCTCTGGACCTCGTACAAGGGCCGCAGCGACATCAGCAAGCTCTCCTGCGAGGAGCTGCCGGTGGCCAAGGCCGTGGACGAGGAGACCGACACCGGGCTGCACTGCCAGTACTGGGGCAAGTACGGCGGCGAGGACGGCAAGGGCGGCTTCGTCAAGCTCGGTATCAAGGTCAACCGTCACAACGTGGACTTCTACGAGGTCCGCTGAGTCCGCTGAGTCCGCTGACGTCCGCGGGCCCGGACATCACCGATGGGACCGCTCCCGCGGTCAGGCGCGGGGCGGCCCCATCGGCGGCTCGATCGGCGGCTCGGCCGTCACGGTCCCGGGCTCACCCCTTGACCGTGAACTCCCCCCGCAGCAGCGCCTCGTCCCGGGAGGACGGGCCCACCAGCAGTTCGAAGCGGCCCGGCTCGACGATGCGGGCGCCCGCCGCGTCCACGAGCGTGCAGTCGGCCGCCGGGAGCTCGAAGAGGATCTCGCTCGACCGCCCCGGCGCCAGCTCCACCTGGCGGTAGGCCTTCAGCTCCTTCTCCGCCCAGGTCACCGACGTCACCGTGTCGCTCACGTACACCTGCACCGTCTCCAGCGCGGGCCGCGTCCCCGTGTTGGTCACCGTGACCCGCGCCCGTACGGTCTCCGACTCGTCGACCACCGCTGTCAGCACCTCCAGGTCCGTGTAGGCGACCGTCGAGTAGCTCAGCCCCTCGCCGAACGCGAACGCCGGGCGCTGGGTGAGGTCCGCGTAGCGCGAACCGTGCTGGCCGCGCACCTGGTTGTAGTACGTCGGCTGCTGGCCCGCGTGCCGGGCGAAGGACAGCGGCAGCCGGCCGGTCGGCTCGATCAGCCCGAGGAGCAGCTCGGCGATGGCCCGGCCGCCGAGCATGCCCGGGTTGGCCGCGTACACGATCGCCGCCGCCCCGAGCGCGGACGGCGGCAGCACCAGCGGCTTGGAGCTGATGACCACGACGACGAGCGGCTTGCCCGTGGCCGCCAGCGCGTCGAGCAACGCGACCTGGTCGCCCACGAGTTCGAGCGTGGCGGTGGACTTGCCCTCACCGACCAGCTCGATCCGGTCGCCGACGACGGCCACCACATGGTCGGCGGCCTCGGCGGCGGCGACGGCTTCGGCGATCAACTCCGCGTCCGGAGAGGCCGGGTGGACGACCTCCGGGCGGGGCTGGCCGTCCGGGAAGAACTCCCCCTCCGGATCGGGCCCGACATCCAGGATCCGCGCTCCCGGCGCGTACGCGACGGTCCAGTCGGCGGGCACCCGGTCGCGGAAGCCGTCGAGGACCGTACGGATCATGGCGCGCGGCTGGCCGTCCGGCAGCCAGTCGGCCTGGCCGGAGGAGCCCGCCCAGTCGCCCAACTGGGTCTGCGCGTCATCGGCGTTGGGGCCGATGACCGCGACCGTACGGGGACCGGGCCCCGTGGCTCGCCCCTCCCCTTCCGCCTCCAGGCCGCCCGCGAACGGCAGCGTGCCGTCGTTCGTCAGCAGGACCAGCGAGCGGCGGGCCGCCTCCAGGTTCAGCTCGGCGTGCGCCGCGCTGCCGATGAACTCGGCCTGCCGGGCGGCGTCGGGGTGACGCGGGTTCTCGAAGAGGCCCAGCTCGAACTTGAGCGTCAGGATGCGGCGTACGGCGGCGTCGATCTCCGCCTCGGTCAACTCGCCCTGGGAGACCGCCTCCTGGGCCCCCTCGAAGAAGTTCGACGTGGTCATCACCATGTCGTTGCCCGCGCGGACCGCCGCCGCCGACGCCTGTGCGTAGTCGGCGTAGACCTTCTGCTCCCACACCATGCGGCCGACGTTGTCCCAGTCGGTGACCAGCGTCCCGGTGTAGCCCCACTCGCCGCGCAGCACCTCGTTGAGCAGCCAGTTGTTCACGGTGATCGGCACGCCGTCCATCGACTGGTAGCCGAGCATGAAGGTCCGGCAGCCCTCCTTGGCGACCCGCTCGAACGGCGGCAGGAACCAGGAGCGCAGCTTGCGCCGCGAGATGTCGGCCTCGCTGGCGTCCCGGCCGCCCTGGGTCTCCGAGTACCCGGCGAAGTGCTTGGCACAGGCCAGGATCGCCGTCGGGTCGTCGAGGCCGTCGCCCTGGTAGCCGCGCACCATCGCGGACGCCAACTCGCCGATCAGGAACGGGTCCTCGCCGAACGTCTCGCTCACCCGGCCCCACCGCAGGTCCCGGGTGATGCAGAGCACCGGCGAGAACGTCCAGTGCACCCCGGTCGCCGCGACCTCGACCGCCGTCGCCCGCGCGATCCGCTCCACCAGCTCCGGGTCCCAGGTGGCGGCCATCCCGAGCTGGGTCGGGTAGATCGTGGCCCCCTCCCAGAAGGAGTGCCCGTGGATGCAGTCCTCCGCGACGAGCAGCGGAATACGCAGCCGGGTCCTCGCGGTGAGCGCCGCGGCCTCGCGCACCCGCTCCGGCGAGGCGTGCAGGATCGAGCCGGCGTGCAGATCCTCGACGAGGTGCCGCACCCCCTCCTTGGCGTTGAGCTGAAGCATCTGGCCGACCTTCTCGGGCAGCGTCATGCGCCCCAGGAGGTCGGCGACCCGCTCCGCTACGGGCAGCTCGGGATCGAGGTACGGCGGCTTGGGTCCCACAGGACTTCCTTTCACGACGACGGCCACGAGGGCCACGACGGCCACGACGGCACTCGCAGTACCGTACGCTCAATCCCGACCGCTTGGTAAGTATTCACCCCTGTGAGAATCTGGGGCGGAACGAGAGAGGCCTCCGATGACAACGGGTGAATACGCGTGACTCCGGAAACCCGGCGCGGCTACGCCAAGGGCCGGGCCAAGCGGACCGAGATCCTCGACCAGGCGATGACCCTGTTCGGCGAGGCCGGCTACCGGGGCGCGTCGCTCCGGGTCATCGCCACCCGCTGCGGCATCTCCCACCCGGGCCTCCTGCACCACTTCCCGACGAAGGAGGCCCTGCTCCTCGCCGTGCTCCAGCGCCGCGACGACGTGGACGACGAGTGGCTGTCCCTGGGCGTGACGCGGGGCATCGACCATCTGCGCCGGCTGACCGACCTCGCGGAGCTGAACGCGAAGCGGCGCGGGATCGTCGAGCTGTTCTCGGTGGTCGCGGCGGAGGCCACCGCCCCCGACCACCCGGCACACGCGTACTTCGAGGCCCGCTACCGTACGTCCGTCGCCAACACCGAACGCGCCTACCTCCAGGCCCGGGAGGCGGGCGAACTCCGGGACGACGTCGACCCGTCGGCCGCCGCGCAGCAGCTCATCGCGCTGATGGACGGGCTCCAGATCCAGTGGCTGATCAGCGACTGCGCGACGGACATGGCGGGGGTGCTGCGGGCCCACGTCCGGACGCAGTTGACCGTGCCCTTCTGACACGGCCGAGGCCTTCTGAGCGCTGAGGGGACAGCGGCCCGAAGCAGTAGCCCGAAGCCCCGCAGGACCCGCAGTTCTGTGGGCGGGAGGGTTTCAGAGGGTGATGAGGCTTCGCAGCGTGAGGCTGATGCCTACGGTGAGGACGGCGAGCGCGGTGAGGAGGCTCGCATAGCGGGTGTAGCGGCGCAGGGAGGGCAGGCGGCGTTCGCCCAGGGCGGCGAGCCGGTTGCCGCCGCCGGAGAGCAGCAGACCGGCGGCGGTCAGGGTGAGGGCCATGCCGGCGCCGTAGCCGATGACGAGCAGGACGCCGAAGGCTGTCCGGCTCAGTGCGATCGCGCCGAGCAGGACGACAAGGGCCGACGGGCTGGGCACCAGGCCGGCCGCGAGACCGACGCCGACGAGGGTGGGAAGGCCGGTGCGGCGGCGTGGCCCGGTCTCCTCGCCGGTCCCCTCGGGGGAGTCGCTCCCGTGCCCGTGTGCATGAGTGTGAGGGTGGTCGTGGTGGTGTCCATGCGTGTGGGCGTGCGCGTGGGCGTGCGCGTGGGCGTGGGTGTGTCCGTGGTGCCAGAGCGCCGGTGCGCGGCCCGTCCGTAGGGCCCGCGCCGCTGTCACGAACAGCACCGTTCCGAGTACGGCGATCACCGCGCCGCTGACCGCCCCCAGCCATCCGAGCAGTCGCTCCCCGACGAATGCGCCGCCCGCGGTGAGGAGCAGGCCCATGGCCAGAACGCCGGCGGTGTGGGAGACGGTGACCGTCGTTCCGACCGCGAGGGCGGCGCGGATGCCGCCTTCCCGGCGGGCCAGGCAGGCGGCGACGGCGAGTTTGGCGTGGCCGGGCAGTGCCGCGTGACCCGCGCCCAGGAGGAGGGTCAGCAGGACGGCGAGGAGTCCCACCGACCAGGTGAGGTCCCGGCCCGCGGTCAGGACGGTGAGGCGGCGCTCCAGTGCCGGGAAGAGCACGGTGTCGCGGTCCATGGCCTGAACTGCCGCCTCCTCACCGGACGTTGGCGGTCCCGGGGCTCCGGGAGGCCCGGGGCCGCCCGCCGCCGGCTCCGTACGCAGCTCCGCCCCGGCCACGTCGAGTGGTGGTTCGTCGCCGCCTCGGGGGTAGTGGCGCAGTACATCGCTCGGGCTGGTCGCGGGGACGGACGCCTCGGCCAGCTGTACGCGGTCGCCGGGGACGGCGGTGATCTCCTTCCACCCGGTCCGTTCCCCGTCCGCCCCGGAGGCGAAGGAGACGGTGGTGGGACGGGAGAGATCGGCGTCGGCCCGCAGGGTGCAGGTCAGGCGGGCGACGGGAACCGACGCGGCCCCTTTCGTATAGGTCAGGGCGGTGCGGCCCACTTTCCAGGCGAGGCGCTCGCCGCCCACCGAGAGCGTGGTGCGGTCGGCGAGCCGGGCGCACCGTTCGGTTGCCCGGTCCGCCGCTTCCGCGGGGGAGATCGTGCCGTCGTGGTCGGTGTCGGTGGCTTCCTCGTCCTGCGCGGTGGGGATCTCCGCGCTGTCGACGACCGCGGTGTCCTCGATCCGGTCGTGCGAAAGGCGCAGGCCGTCGTAGTGGTTGACGCTGAAGTTGCCCAGCGGGTGAGCGTGGGCCGTCGGCATCGGGGCCAGTCCGAACAGTACGAACAAGGGCGCCACGACGACCGCCGCACGGCGTAAGGACTTCATCGACTACCGGTCTCCGTCAGGACGGTGGAGGAAGGGAAGGGGAAGGGGTACGGGTTCAGGGCAGCGGCTTCGCTCAGATGCGGGGACCCCTCGGGCATCGCGAGTGCCTGCTCGATCGTGCCGCGGTGGTGGAGGAACAGCGCGTTCTTCCAGCCGGTCGCGGCTGCCCGGCGGGCGTAGGCGAGGGCCTCGGTATTCTGCCCCGCGCGGTGCAGCGCCCACCCGAGTGCGTCGGCGACGATGACGCTGCGCGCGTGCTTCCACGCCCGGCGTCCGAGCTCCACCGCCAGCTCCGGGTCGCCGTGGTCGGCCGCGTGGAGAATGAGGTGCGGGTCGACCGGGCCGCCGTCCGCGTGGGCCATCCGCGTCTGTGCCGACAAGGCGGTCTGCTCGCCGCCCCGGCGGGCGTCCCCGGCCGCGCGTCGAAGCTCCAGCGTCTCCAGCAGGAACTGGGGCAGTGGCGTGCGTTCGACGAGCCGCGCGTACAGCTCGAGCGCCTTACCGGTGTTCCCGCGCGCGGCGGTCACCCGGGCGATTCCGGCCTGCCCGTAGGGATGGTCGGGCACGGCGGCCAGGGCGCGCCGGTAGTGCCGTCCCGCCCGGTCCACTTCGCCCCGGGACCAGGCCAGATCGCCGAGCCGGGTCTCGGTGAAGGCCCGTTCGTCGTCGGTGACCGCGCTGTTCAGGGCTCGCTGGAGTGCGATGGCGGCGTCCTCGGGCCTGCCGTGGGTCTCCAGGTCGTAGGCGGCTCTGCTGTAGGCGGCGGTGCCCGGGGCGATGTCGAGCGTCCGCTGTACGGCTGTGCGCGCTTGCGGGTAGTTGCCGAGCTGGATCTCGGCGTCGGCGAGTACGGCGTACCCGTCGGGGCGGTCGGGTGCCATCCGGGTGGCGTGCAGCCCGTACGCGCGTCCCTTCGCGAACTCGTGCCGGGCGTTGGCGAGCAGCCCCTGGCCCGTCACGGCCCCGTAGTTGTCCACGGCGTCCAGGGCGAGGGAGCGGCGCAGCGCCCTCTCGGCGGCGTCGAGCCGGCTCGCGTCGAGGGTGGTGCGGGCCTGTTCGATCTCGGCGCGCGCCAGGCCGGCCCAGACGGCCGGGTCGTCGGGGTGCGCCGCTGTCGCCCTGCGGGCGGTATCGACAGCGCTGATGCCCGCGCTGCGGGATCCGGTGGGTGCGGCCGTGGGGGCGGCGGCCTGCCGGGCCGGGGGCCGGGAGGTGTCGGGACCGAGCTGGAGCAGCCCCGCCACGCACCCGGCCACGGCCGCCGCCGCGCCCGCGGCGATGAGCAGACGCCTCACGGGCCCGCGTGCGGGAGGTTGAGGTAGGGGAAGACGCTCTGCGCGTCGGCGGGCTCCAGGCCGATGACCGGCTTCGGGAGCAGCCCGATCGCGGACGGTCCGGCGGGCTCACCTTCCAGCATCCGGATCAGCGGCCCGTCGATGTTGTCATTGAGCCGCCGCCCGTTGGGGAAGCCCTGCAGATCCCCGTCGAGAACACCGTGCGCCTTCGGGCCGGCGGTCACGGGGGTTCGGAGGTTCAGCCGCAGCTGTTCGGCGAGCACGATGCGCTCGGCGTCGGCGTCGGCGTTCATCGTGTGGGTGTTGAGGTCGAAGCCGAACGCGGCCCCGTTGTCCTTGCCGATGCCCTTCATGAACAGGGCCTGGATGTCGTGGCGCGGAGCCGCCGGCGCTGTGCGGCCCTGTGCCTTCTCGATCCGGTGCGGCGGTACGGGATCCAGGGTGGCTGCCAGGAAGTCGCCCTCCCGGTGGTCGTCCTTCGGCACGCGGGCCTGGTACCGGTCCTCGGGTCCGCCCGGGGCGGCCAGCCCGATGGTGGAGCCGAACAGCGCGAACGCGACGTGCGGCGTGCCCTGCCGGGAGACCTGCCGGAAGACCGGGGCCTGACGCGCGAGACCGCGTTCCAGGTCCGCGCCCTGCCGGGAGGCCGACGCCCACACCCCGATGACCGGGTTGCGCTTCGGGTCACCGTTGAGGGCGACTTCGCTCTTGGGGACCTGGAGGACCAGGCTGTTCACGTTCAGCGCCGACAGCGGCTGGGCGTCGGGCAACCATCCGGGCACCGGGCCGCGCGTGCCGACCGTGTACAGGCCGAAGACCTGCGTGTCCACCTTGAACGACTCCGCCGCCTGTGTGGCCACCGTACGGCCGCCGCCGGGCAGTTGGCGTACCGCCTGTGCCCGCAGCCTGCCGTAGTCGGGCATCAGGGCCCGGCCGGTGTGGGTCGGGGAGGCGACCGCGTCCTTCAGCAGCGTACGGACGGCGCCGCCCGCCCCGACCTTCTCCAGCGTGTACTTCTGGCGTACCCGCAGCGACGCGTCGTCGAGCGAGTTCACCGGCATCGGCCCGACCTTCGGCCCTGCCCCGAACGGCCTGCGGTCCTCGTCCCTGAACGTCCAGCGGTAGGTGGTGTCCGGGGCCCCGTCACCATCGGCGTCGGTGTGGATCTCGTACCGGGCGCCGGTCGCGAACGGGTAGTCCACCAGCGCGTTGGCCGCGGTGCCGGGCACCTGGAAGGGACGGACGTTCGCGATGAGGGTGACCATGTCCGCGTCGTCCGGGCTGGTGAAGGCATAGACATCGGTCAGGTCCGTCGGGGAGTCGAGTACGGCCGACGGGGCGTCGACGTGCCCGCCCGCCTCGCCGATGCCCGTGAACTGCCCCGACAGGGCAGCGGCGGTGAGCACCACGGTGGTGGCGGCCAGAAGCGCGAGCCGCCGACGGGGCACGGAGTTGCATCGGGGCGTTCTGGAAGTTCCCGGCACGCGTGTCTCCAGGGCTGTGGGTGGGGGTGGGGGTGGGGGTGGGGGTGGGGGTGGGGGTGGAGATGGGGAAATCACCCCGGGCAACGGGGTGGGAAGTCACCCCGGACAACGCGCGAAGTGATCTTGGAGTGATCGTCACGCGCCGCACACCACACCTCGCGTGACTCTTTCCCCCCTGATGGCCTAACGAGCGACCTTCGTGTTCGCAAAGCCATGCGGCAATGGACATACTCCCCGTGAAGTCGATCTTCGACAGCGTCATTGCCCGACGCGGAACCCACTCCCCGTCCCGCGGCTGTCGGGCCTTCCCGGGGCGAACTCCGCAGCCTTGCCCCACCCCTCACAGACTGGAAACGCTCCATGCGTATGCGCGCACTTCACCGTCTCACCGTCCTCGCCGCCGTGGCCGCGCTCTCCGTACCGCTCGGCCTGACCTCGACCGGAGCGGCCGCCCAGCAGCCGGCCCACACGACCACGACGGCAGCCGCCGAACCGCTGCCCGGCGCCTACATCTCCCCCTGGGGCGACGCCCACGCGGCGATGAGCGACGAGACCCTGGCCTGGATCGAGCGCGAGGGCATCACCTGGGAGGCCATCGGCCCGTTCGTGAAGGACGCCGACGGCCGCGGCTTCAGCATGCCCATCGGTTCAACGGCCGGTGACGGCCTCGACACCAAGGGCCGCATCTTCTACCCCGGCGGCATCACGCTCCACCACCCCGGATCCGGCAGGACGATCACCCTGAAGTCCACCTTCATCCGCGTCATGCCGACGCCCGCCTATTCCGCGGGCGTCTCGGTCGACGGCAAGCCGCTCCTCGAGGAGGTCGTGGTCGCCGAGTCCACCTACGCCGAGGTCATGGTCGGCGCCCGCCCGAGCCCCACGGGCTTCCGCCTCAAGCAGGTTCCGTTCTACTTCACACAGGACGCCGCAGCCCTCATCTCCGAGGGCATCGGGGCCACGGCCCCGCGCGCCGGCAGCCTCTTCGGCACGCTCACGCCCAACTTCGACTACATCCCGGGCACCACGCAGCCGCCGGCGTTCCCGACCTTCCCGTAACACGCACGGCATCAGGGCAGTGGCCAGGGCCCCGGGACGCGGACCGGCCCCCAACAGCAGCCGGGGTCAGGGGCTCACCCGCTCGACCCCGCGGCGGTCCGCGATCCGGGCCATGGTCAGGCAGTACAGCGGGGCGAAGACCAGCTCGATCACCATGGCCTGCCAGGGGGCGTCGGCGGCGGTCTCCGTGCTGGCCAGTTCACCGAAGCCCGCCGCCAGGCCGAAGGCCAGCAGGTTGTTCGCGACGTGCATGACGATCACGGCCTCGAGACCGCCGGTACGGATCACCAGCCAGCCCCACCACAGCGCCGAGTACAACAGCAGCAGGAACCCCGAGAGTTCACCGAACCCATGGGCCAGGGCGAACAGCAGGGAAGCGAGCACGATCGCGGGCCAGGGCGAACGCGCGACCCGGCCGATCACCTGGACCAGCCAGCCCCGGAAGACGTACTCCTCGGCGGCGGCCTGGAACGGGACGAGCGCCAGCACCACGGCGAGGCTCAGCAGAAAGACGGGCCAGCCCGGGAAGCCGCTCCCCGACTCCCCCAGCGGCTCGTCGTTCCAGGTCCACGCGATCAGCAGGCCGATCTGCACGATCATGAGCGGGAACCCCACGGCGGCGCACCGCCAGAGCCAGCCCCAGCGCAGCCGCCCGACGACGGAGGAGACGGTCCCGGCGGGCCGCCGGCCCAGGAGCCGGACGGCCCCCAGGACGATGGGTATGCCGATCGCGATGCCGAGGAGCTGGACGACCAGATCCGCGACCGGGTCCTCGAAGAAGAGTTCGCTGTCCGCCGAGGCGGGCCCCGCGTCCAGCAGCGCCGCGACGACGAGCCCGACGAGGCTGACGACCAGGACGCCCACCACGACCAGCGCCACGACGACGGCCAGCTCGCCCAGCCAGCCGAACCGTCCGCCCTGCCCGTTGCGCCCCTGCTCGTCGTAGCGCGAACCCGAGGGCGCGCGCACCGGACCGGACGGCGGACGGCTCCACTGCGGCGGCTTGTCCCAGCCCTGCCAACCCGGTTCGGGCGGGCGGGGCGGCTCGCCCGAGGAGGACGGCGGAGCCCAGGGCGACGGAGGCTCGGGCTGCGGCTGGGGCGGGGGCTGAGGCACGTCAGGGTTCACACCGCCGATCCTGGGCGCGCACGGCGTACGAGGTCAAAGCGAGGACCGGCGGGGGTGAACATATTCACCACCCCCGCAACGCCACGGTCACGAGTGGATCGAGAAGCGGCACACGGAGCAACCCACGGCCGGACTTTCCCCTCCCGGCCACGCCGCACCGACCGAACACCCATCCGTCCGCGATGAGTTGCTGTGGCAGACTGCGTCAACTGACTGGTCCACACCACGTGTATCTGGAGTTCGGTATGACGGCACAGGCTCCTCACCCCCCGATCGACACCAGCAAGCCCCACTCGGCCCGGGTCTACGACGCGCTGCTCGGCGGCAAGGACAACTACCCGGTGGACCAGGAAGTGGCCGAACTCCTGCCCATCGAGGCGAAGATCGGCGCTCGCCAGCAGCGTTCCTTCATGAACCGCGCCACGGCCTGGCTGGCGGGCGAGGGCGTGACGCAGTTCCTGGACATCGGAACGGGCATCCCCACCGCGCCGAACCTGCACCAGGTGGCCCAGGAGATACGCCCCTCCGCCCGGGTCGTCTACTGCGACAACGACCCCATCGTCCTGCGCCACGCGGAAGCGCTGCTGATCAGCCGGCCGGAGGGCGTGACGGACTACGTGCACGCCGACGTCCGCGAGCCCGCGATCATCCTCGACGCGGCCCGCGAGACCCTGGACTTCGACCGCCCGATCGCCCTGTCGCTGCTCGGCCTGCTCCACTTCCTGCCCGACGCCGAGGACCCGATCGGCATCATCCGTACGTTCACGAGCGCGATGGCCCCCGGCAGTTACGTCGTGCTGTCCCACGGCGCGTCCGACGTGAACGAGGAGATCGGGCAGCAGAGCGAGGACGAGTACAAGAAGGGCGGCATCCAACTGGCCCTGCGGACCCGCGAGGAGTTCTCCCGGTTCTTCGAGGGCCTGGAGATCGCCGCCCCCGGCCTGGTGAAGGCCCCGGAGTGGTTCAACGGAAGCCCCGCGCCCACCCAGGAGTTCAGCGGCATCTACGTGGCCGTGGCCCGGGTCCCGTAACCGGAAGCCACTTCAGCACGGGCCTCGGCGGCCACGCGCTCCCGCCAGGACGGCGGCGGGGGTACGGGGTCGGCCTCGGCACGGGCCCGCACATCGGCCCAGTAGGCGCGTTGCTCCTCGCGGTGGCAGGGCCCGCAGGTGGTGACCCAAGACTCATGCGGCCGGAACAGGTGCTCCTCGCCGGGCCCGTCACAGGCGATCAGGGGCAGGGGCAAGGACTGGGGCAGTGGCAGTGGTGGCGGCGCGGACTCCGCCGCCACCGCCAGGTCCGCCAGGTCCGCCGTCTCCTCCGGGGGCGCGGGCAGCTTCTCCACCAGCCGGTGCTCCAGGAATCCGAAGGCGGTCCGCACGCCTTCCTCCGGCAGCGCGCTGCAGAGCGCCAGCCTCAGTTCCCCGGCGCTGACGCCTCTCCGCAGCCACTCGGCGGCGAGTGATGCGAGCTTGCGGGCCTCGCGAACGCCGAGCGTGAGTTGGCGCGTCGTATGCCGCAGCGAGAGCAACACGCGCTCGGCGAGAAGAACTTCTGCCTGCACGGGCGCTTGCGGCTCCTCATCGGCCGCTTCCGTCTCTCCTGCCACCTCGGCCGCTTCGGTGGGTGGGTGGGATGTGTCTTCGCCCTGTTCTTCGTCTGCGGGTAAAAGACCACCGACGGTCCGAGGAGTCGGCTCACCGACCGTCGGAGAGTGCGCAGTCGGAGCGGGCCACGCGTCCGGGGCTGCGGACGCGTTCACGTGCTCGTACCCATCGGCGGGAACACCGGCGCGGAGACGGGCGACTTGGTCAACGGTCAACGGCTGATTGCTGAACACCTGGACGGTCTGCCAGCGCCCTCCGGCGATGGGCTCCCGCTTCTCGTGGACGTACCCGTACGTGACGAGGTCGGCCTTGGCCTTCTGGTAGGCGCGACCGGTCATCCGGAGATCACGGGCATGCTCGCTCAGCGCCTTGTCCCGCTGCTCTTCGGGAAGCCCTTGGACGTACAGGACGAGGATCTTCGCATCGCTGCCGATACGCGGATGACGCACCAGGCCGTTGGGGGCCTTCGTGTAGCCCCGAGGGGGCGGGATAACATGCGAAAGCATCGCGGGTGGACTCCAGATCCATTGGTGGTGAAGGCCCTCGGGTAGGTGCTCAAACACCCCCGGGGGCCGCTCTATGCGCCGGTTGAACCGAGCACACGGAGCGTGATGTCACGATCACCGTACCGCAGAGAGTGGTGATTCCCTCACCCTCCGCCTCCACGAGGTGCAACAGATGTACATCTGATACATTGATTCACATGAGCGAGCCCGTGACCGAATCCATGGCAGAGGTACGCAAGCACCTCGCGGACGTCATCGACCGTGCCCGCCGCGACGAGACGCCCACGATCATCACCCGCCGAGGTAAGAGTGAAGCGGTCCTCGTCGACATCGACGAGTACCGACGTCTGCGGGAGGCCGCAGAGCGGTACGAAGACGAATGGCTCAACCGACTTGCAGACAAGGCGGAGGCCGAAGGAACCGAGGGGTCGGTATCCCTCGAAGAGATGGCCGCACTCCTCCGTTCGGCCAACTGACTCATGGGCCACGTCACACGATTCACGGCTCATGCGCAGCGGGACCTTCTCAAGATTCCACTGCCGGAAGCCCGACGTGTCCTCGGCCGCCTGGCAGACCTGCAGACAGCCCTGGACGCGGGGGATCTCGCCGCATTCGACGTCAAGCCGCTCCAGGGCCATGACGCACGCTGGCGTCTCCGAGTGGGTGACTACCGGGCCGTCTACACCGTTGAGGACAGTCGGCTCATCGTCTGGGTGCTGACCGTCGGCCATCGGCGAGATATTTGCCGAGCCCTCTGACCTCGTCCTTCAAGGCAGGCCGACTGAAATACTCCGGCCATGAATGCTGGGACGACGGAGAGCGGAACACGATCCGACATAGCGGCGCCCGCATGGGCCACGCCGGCGCACGCCGAGGCCTGGGCTCTGCGCTCCGCGGAGTCGGCCGACATCGAGGCGGTCGCGGAGTTGCGGGCCACGGTCATGCGGGCGGATTTGGAACGCCTCGGGCGCTACGACGAGCACCGGGTACGGCAGCGGCTGCGGGACTCGTTCTCCCCGCGGCACAGCTCGATCATCACGATCGACGGTGAGTTCGCGGGGTGCGTCACGGTCCGGCCCGCCGAAGGCAGGCTGTGGCTGGAGCACTTCTACCTTGCCCCGCTATGCCAGGGCCGAGGCCTCGGATCCGCCGTGTTGCGCACGGTCCTGGAGCGAACGGATGCGCAGGGCATGACCGTTGGCCTCAACGTCTTGCAGGGCAGTGCCGCCCGTCGGCTCTACGAGCGCCACGGCTTCGTCATGGAGGCGCAGGACCCGATCGACGTCTTCATGATGCGCCCGCCGGGGCAAGGCCGCGGTGTGCACCTTTGCCCCGCCACATAGACGTCTTTCACGAACTACGCGCTGACTACTCTTCCGGGCATGAAAACCACGGTGCGGAGCCTGACCAGGGTTCCGCGCCGCGTTCACGCTCGGGCCACGAGCGGTACCCCGGCCTCACTCACTCCCGCACGGTGCAGCCCGCCCGCAGCCAGGCCATCTCGTGCAGCAACCCGCCGTCCACGAAGGGGTCCTGGGCCGTGGGCCGCGACCGCCAGTCCAGCGGCCAGGTACCCCCGGTCAACGCCGGAACCCCGACGAACGCGTCCCCCCGCGCGTTCCGGCTCATCGCTTCCACCCCGGGAGGCCACCGGTGCTCGGCGGCGGTCCCGGGGGCGAGCAGGAAGTACATGCTGCGCTCGCCGATGCCGGAGCGGACGATGGGCCCGGCGCGGAAGCCGGTGAACTGCATGACCTCGTACGCGATTTCCTCGCCGAGCAGGCCGATGGCACGGACGGCGTCGAAGTGAATGCCGACGTGCCGGAGGGCGTGGCCGGCGGCGGGGATCCAGGACGGCACCGGATCCGGTGAATTTCGGAGTTCCATGCGCTCAGCGTTGCAGCGGACACGTACCGTGACCAGGGTCACAAGCAAGCTGTGGACAGCGGTGTACATACGAGGTGAGCCCGTGCACTCCAGTGATCAGCCCGAAAGCACCGCCGAGATGTTCGGGCTGCTGCTCAGGCACTTCCGCGAGCGGACGGGGCTGTCCCAGGAGCAGTTGGGCAAGCGGATCGGCTACTCCAAGTCCCAAGTGGCGATGGTGGAACGGGGTGCGCGGCCGCCGAAGGGCGTCTTCGTGCAGCGGGCGGACGAGGTGCTGGGTGCACAAGGTGCACTGATCGTCGCCGCACCGAAACCGCCGAAGAAGGGCAGCCCGCTGCCGGACTGGTTCAAGCCGTTCGCGGAAGAGGAGGCTGGAGCCACCGTTCGCCACGCCTACGAAACACACGTAATGCCTGGGCTGCTCCAGACCGAAGCCTATGCACGGGCAGTCTTTGCGGGGCAATACCCGACATTCGACGACAACGAGATCGAGGAGAAGGTAGCCGGTCGGTTGGCTCGCCAGAGCCTGCTCTCTCGCCGACCGCTGCCGGATATCAGCTTCGTGCTGGAGATGACAGCACTCACTCGGCCCATCGGTGGTCGACGGGTCCGCAAGGCGCAACTGCACCACCTCGCGTCGCTCGCTCAGTTGCGACATGTCCAGATCCAGCTAATGCCGGTGGACGTGGAAAACCACTGCGCTCTGGACGGACCGTTCGTTCTCCTGGAGAACGCGGAGCGTCAACGGATGGCCTACATCGAAGGCCAAGGGGGGAGCTTTTTCGTCACCCAACAGTTGGAGCTGGCAAACCTGTTCGGGAAGTATGGACTACTGCGGGCCCAGGCATACACTCCGGCTAGGTCCCGGGAGATGATCGAGAAGATGGCTGAGGAACTATGAGCACCGACCTCAACTGGCTCAAGTCCAGCTACAGCGGCAGCCAGGGCGGCGACTGCGTAGAGATCGCGCTCACCTGGTCCAAGTCCAGCTACAGCGGCAACCAGGGCGGCGACTGCGTAGAGGTAGCCACCTGCCCCCACACCGTCCACATCCGCGACTCCAAGGACCTCACCGTCCCCGCGCTCGCCGTCTCCCCCACCTCCTGGACGTCCTTCGTGGAGTTCGCCGCAGCCTGACAACAGGCCGACGCGGCTGTCACCGGCACCGCCTACCCTCGCGGCATGGCAGGCAGCACGGCGGTGAGACGCCAGCCGTCGCCACCGTACGGCCCCGCCGAGAGAGTCCCGCCGAGGGCCTGCGCGTGCTCGGTGAGCGCGGGGAGGCCGAGGCCGCCCCGGGAAGCGCGGCGGCGGGCCGGGGCTCGGGTGCTGCGGTCGTTGGTGACCCGGATCTCCACCGTGGTGGCCGTGGGCACGAACGCGACGGTGGCGCGGGAGGCGTCAGGGGCGTGCCGGCGGACGTTGGTCAGTGCCTCGACGACGATGCGGTAGGCGGCGGTGCCCGCCTCGCGGGAGAGCAGATCCGTGACCACCGGAGGCAGCTCCAGATACGCCTCGGTGGCTCCCGCCGAGGTGAAGTCATCTATCAGGGACTGTAGTTGGGAGACGCCGGGGAGCGGTTCGGTGGCGGCGGGAGCCTCCGGACCGTTCAGCATCTCCACCGTCCGGTCCATCGCCGCCAGGGCGCTCAGGCCCGCCTTCTCGATACGTTCCAGGGCGAGCATCGCCTGGGTCGGATCGGTGGCGGCGACGAAGCGGGCCGCCTGGGCCTGGACGACGATTCCGCTGATGTCGTGGGCGACGAAGTCGTGCAGGTCGCGGGAGAGCTGTAGACGCTGGGCGCTGCGGGCCTCGGCCACCGCGTTCCGGCGACGTGCTTCCTGGCGGCGGAGGTGGGCGCCTGCCGCCACCGCGCCGGCTGCGGGGAGAAGCCAGAAGGTGGCGATGCCGATGGATTCCAGGAAGGACTCACCGGAGACCAGCACCAGCGGCCAGACGGTCACCGCGAGGGCGGCCAACGGGAGGGCCGGCACGAGTTCGCGCAGGGGTGACCAGCGGGTGATCACGGCCAGGAGGATCAGCAGGAAGGCGACCTCCACCAGCTTCCAGGCGGAGCCGAAACCGGCCTGCGGCATGGTGGCGGTGGTGATCAGGGAGAGGGTCGCGCAGACCGTGGTCGGGTGGGCGAGGCGGCCGAGCCGCTGACGGAGTGCGGGGCGGGGGCGGGCGACGGCCCACACCAGCGTGCCCGCGGCCGCGAGCGACGGCAGGGCGCCGAGTGCCTGGGCGGCCGGGCCGGTTGATTCCCACATGGTGATCAGCGTACGAGCGCGCGAGGGGCGGGGCTCTCTGCCGAACGGCATAGACGGGCCGGGCGGCGGCGCGAACTCCGTGCCGGTCTCCGTGCCGTTCGGCGGATGTGATCGCGGGGTGCCGGGGCGAGGCTTCACGTGTGCCATCGGCCACGGCGGCACGAACCCCTTCAGTACGGAGGTCATCATGCGCAACACCGCAATCGGCGCCACGGCGGCCGTCGCGGGCACCGGGACACCCACCCCGGCTGCCGCACCCCACGTCCCCCGGTACATCCGCCTGGCGGCGCACGCCGCCGCGCTGACCCTGGTGCCGTCCGGGCTGTGGCGCATCGCCATCGCGTTCGGCTGGGACTCCGGCTTCACCGAGGAGTCCCTCGGCCCGGAGAACTTCCCCGGCACCGGGTCCTTCTATCTCATCGGCCTCAGCCTGCTGGCCGAGGCGCTCGGGCTGCTCACCCTGGGCCTGGTCCACAGGTGGGGCGAGGAACTCCCGTACTGGGTTCCGGTGCTGGGCGGCCGGAGCATCCCCGTGATGGCGGCGGTGATTCCCGCGTCGCTCGGCGCGGTACTCGTCACCTTCATCACGGTGACCGGCGCGTTCACCTGGAACGACGCGGACAACATGGGTGCCGCCGAGTCCCCCGACGGCTTCCACAACTGGCTGATGACCGCCTGCTATCTCCCTCTGCTGGCGTGGGGCCCGCTGCTCGCGGTGGTCACGGCGGCCTACTACCGCCGTCGGCGTCCGGGGCGTGGACGCTGAGGCCAGGCCGCACCACCTTGCGTCGCCGGCCCGGTTACGACACCGTGCAGACGCAGATGTAGACGAAGACGCAGACGCAGCTGATGCCGGTGACGTGGGAAAATCCCCGACGCGGCGGCGATGACAGGGAGCACGCGCATGGCCCACATGATCAGAGGTGCGGACGGGGTGCTCGAACCGCGTCTGCGACTGGGCGACGTCATGGCACGCGGAGCGGCGTACGGCGTGGGGGCCGCGGTCTGCGTGATCGTCGCCGCGTTCGCCCTGCGGGATCACGACGACCGTGTCGACCTGCTGGAGGCCGGCACCTTTCTGGGACTGCTGACCGGCATGGTCTTCTTGCTGATCGGACTGTTCTTCTGGGCGTGCAGCTCCGGGGACATCCTGCGCTGGCGTGACTTCTTCACGACCAGCGGTCCCTATGACGTGGTCTCCATCATCGGACCGTCCCTGGTCCGCGCCGGCACCTTCCTGCTGGTGCCTGTTCCGTTCACCTACGGCCTGGGCGAACTCGTCGCATCAGCGGCGTACGGATCCTGGCTGTGGGGGGCCTGAGGCACTCGGCTGCCGAATCCTGTGCAGCCGTGGGCCCATCGGCCCGCTCGCGGTCAGGGTGAGGGGGCAGGGCGCGGTACCGGAGACTCGGCGGACCAGAAGTCGGAGCGGACATTGGGGGTGGGGATCTCGCCTTCGTACGTGCGGCCGTTGGCCGTCTTCGTGGGCGGGGCCACCTTCGACTCGTCCACGCAGGGGCTCGTGACCTGAACGAACCCCTGCCCCTTGTAGCCGAAGCGAACTCTGATACCAAAGCCGTCCGGGGACGTGGCGTAGATGGCCGGCATGTCCTTGCTCGGATTCACTGTCTTGATCCGATAGCCACTCGCCTTCCAGGAACGCTCGACCACACCGAGAAGGTTGCCGCGGCGCTGCTCGGAGATGACCGTCATCACGGTCCAGTAGCGCGTTACGTCGCAGCTTCCGGTCGTCGTCGCGCGGTGGACCCAGTCGACCTCCGGCTTGATCGCCCCGACCGTCGCGTAAAACATCCTGTCGGCGCGCTCCGCCGCTCCCTGCATGTCCATGCCTGCCAATGCCCCTCCTCTGCCCTTGGCGCCGCCCGACAGCCCACACCCGGCGAGCAGTGCGCCGACCACGGCCATCGCACAGGCCAGTGGAATGGTCCCTGTGATGCGCCTCATCGATGTTTCTCCCTCACGATGTCCTCAGGGCGCCCGCCGACGATGCTGGCGATGTTGTCCGCCGACACATCGTCCAGTTCGGGAGTGAAGTACTGAGAGTGGGCCTTGAACCGTCCGGCCTCGAGGACCATCCTGGGCCCGTCGTCGACCTCGAAGCGCTGTGCTCCGAATGCCTTGCTCGCCGGGTCCTTGCCGAAGTACACATCGTCGTTGCCGTTGTCGAAGAGGTCACGTCCCACCTCGACCCCCACGGGGCCTCCCGGCGGGCCCCCCACCAGGCTTCCCAACGCCCAGCCGAGCGCCGCCTCGTCTTTCGAGGGCAGATGGGTGACCGGGTCGTTGTCGGCGGCACCGACAAACACATGCTCCTTGCCCACGCCGAGTTCCGTCGCCTTCTGCGCATCCACGCCAGGGCTGCCGAGCAGGATCACATCGTCGACGCCCGGGATCCCGCCGGACTCCTTGGCGGCCGTGCCGACGGTGAGCGAGCCGTAGGAATGCCCGATCGCCGTCACATGCGGGTCCTCGTTCGCATTGGTCGCGGACAGGCCAGCCATGAACTCGTTGTACGCCGGGGCGCCCCGTTGCGCATCGCCCCTCGACATCACATCCGCACTCTGCGGGGCGTCGTAGCCCAGCCAAATGATCGAGGCGATGGACGGGTCCACCTCCTCGGCACCAAGGGCCGTGTGCTCGGCCCGCTTCATCGTGGCCTTGACGAAGTCGCCGTCGAGCTTGGTGCCGAGACCGGGGACGTACGCCGCGACATGCCTGGAAGTGTCAGGGTTGCCGTACGAGACGATCGCGCGTCCGTTGCCCTCGTCCCCGATGCCCAGAAGGAACATGGGCGGGTGGCTCGACTCATTCAGTTTGCCCTGGATCATGCGGAGGGCGTCGAGCTTGGTCTTCGCCTCGTCGCCGCCCTGCCGCGCCAAGTCGTCCATGAGGAACGGCAGGTAGTTCCGGTTCGCCTCGTCGCGGACCACCGCAGGGATGCCATCCAGGTCGCCGATGAGATCCGGTGCGACCTTCAAGTACTCCTGCCGCTGTTCGTCGGTCAGACCGTCCCACCACTTCTTGCGCTCGGCGGGCTCCTTGTCCTGCGGGATGCCTTCGGCGAGGTGCATGCCCGCGGTGGAGCGGACGTCGGCGGTGTCCCGGAAGACATCCTTCAGCGTGGCCGCAGTGACATCGAGGCCCTTCTCCGCCCTCAGACCGTTGAGGGTCTTCGCGTACCGGGCGTCGATCTCCCGCGCGGTTCGTACGGCCCGCGCAATACGGTCGGCCACGTCCTGCGCCTTCTCCGCGTTCGGGTTCATCGGCTTGAAGCGCGAGTAGCCGGGGTAGAGCGGCTGCTGCCCCTGCGAGCCCAAGCCTGGCGGGTCCAGCGGGAGGCGGGTACTGCCCTGGGCCTTGCCGCCCGACGCATCCTGCTTCGCCCCGGTCGCATCTTCGACCTCGGCGGCCGGGTAGCTGACGGACCCGTCGTCGTGGACGGTGAAGTTCAGGGAGGCGGCATCCTCCAGTGCCTGCTTCAACTGGCGCTGCGGATCAGCGAGATCACCGGCAAGACCGTTGAGCGCCGTACGGACGAGGCCGCACTCGGTGTGAACGTACTGGAAGTTGCGGCTGAGGCGCCGGAGCCTGCCGAGGGCCGCTTCCGCTGTGTCGCTCTCCTCGGTCTCGCGGAGCTTCGCGGACATCGCGCGGTCGACTCGTGCCCGGTCGGAGGCCGAACGGCCGGATACCTCGTGCCACTTGTCGCCCGCCTGCGTGAGCTCGGAGGTCTTGAGGTCGCGCAGCAGCTGCCAAGTGAGGGTTCCGGTCATCGCTTCTCATCCCCCTCGCCAGGGCCGTGGACCCCCTTGAAGGACGTCTTGATCGCGGTCTCCGTCTCCCCTATCTCCGTGGCGACGGTCCGCAGGGTGCCCTTGAGCTGCTCGCATTCGTCCCGCACCGTCTTCAGGCGTTCCTCCCAGGACGTCAGCACGGCTTTGAGCGCCGTGACCGAGCTGAGGCCGGCGGCCCCCGCCTCGACGCCCTCGTGGCCGCGCCCGAGCACCGACCGGCTCGTCTCCGTCCTGGTCCGCAGATCGCCGGCGGTGCCGGAAGCACTGGTCCAAGGACCCTTGCTGTACTTGAGGTTCCCCGTTCCGCCCGCGCCGGCCCCGGGGTCGTTGGATGCCGAGGCGAGCCTCATCGCGGGCCCATTGCCGGTCGGCCCGAACAGCTCCTGCCAGCGCTCCGAATAGGACACGCCACTCCCCCGTCTGCCTGCGTTCCGTTTCTGCGCCTCGAGAGGCTAACGCAAGCCATGCACACGTACGCGATCGGGAACGGATTCCAGCCAAGGAAACCGCTGAACAGACGTGCTGGTCTAGCATTTGTGTTTGCATACGCATGGTGTGCGGCGCGACGTACTGCGTACCGCGCGGGGGCTACGGCCTGCGTGATCATCGCTGCGTTCGTCCAGCGGGAGCACAACGCCCGGGTCGGCCTGCCGGAAGCCGGCACCACTCCCGCACAGCACACGCGACCTCACACGAAGTACAGGGCCTCCATGCCCCGCACCGCGTCCTCGCGATGCCTCACCCGGAAAGCCGTTGCCTCCATCTCCTCCCACCCCCACGGATCCGACGGCCCCAACGCCAACCCCGCCAGCCGTGCCCACTCGACCTCGTTCGCGGCCTCGCGCAGGTCGACGCCGGCGTTGTCGAGCTGCCACCCCTTCAGCTCCAGAGACGCGATCACCGCGTGCGGGTCACCGGTGACGACGAACGGCTCGTCGCCCGGCCAGCCGGCGGCGTGGAACATCGCCCCGTCCGGCAGCCACACCAGGTCCTCGGTGTGCTCCATGGCCCCGTGGTAGGCGACCCGGCCCACGATCCGCGCACCGGGAAACCGCTCGCGCAGCGCCGTGGCCGCCGACCTCAACGGCTCGTCGTTGCCGTCGGTCGCGAACGCCGGGTTCACGATGCTCAGCATGCCGCCCCACGCGGCGGCGTGGACGACGTCCAGATCGGCCCGCACCGACGACGGCAACGGCGTCAGAACCGAGCGTGGACCGAGGTCCTCCAGAACCTCCTCGATGCCCTCGAACGACCCGGCGAACGCCCGCGCCTGCGCCGGGTTCTGGGGCGGCAGACTGCGCGCATCGAGATGGAACGGCGACTGGAACACGGTCAGTTGGCACAGGCCCATCGAGCCTCGCACCGTCCGGTCCCGTGCAGAAGTCCAGTAGTCGGGGGTGGCCATGCGGGCCACCGTAGTGGGCCGCAACGACACGCAGCCCGCTCCGGACCACCGGGCGATGCGGCGGCGACAATCCGGATGAGAAGCCTTCCCGAAGGGGGCAGGGCCCGGACCGGCCGAAGAGGAACCTGTCTTGCCCGCACACCACGACATCGCCGCCGAGACGGAGCTGTGGGACGCCTACGCCGCGTCCGCCTTCAAGGACGACGCGGAACCGGCCTTCTGCTGGACGCAGTACGCCGGTCACGGCCCCGGTCCGGAGTTGCTGGGCGATCCGCGGTCCGTCCTGGAGATCGGTTGCGGCACCGGTCGGGCCCTCGTGCACCTGGCCCGGCAGGGCGTGGCTGCCCGGGGCGTCGACCTCTCGCCCGTCATGGTGGAGAAGGCCACCGCAAAGTGGGGCGACACCGGGGCGGAGTTCGTCTGCGCCGAGGTTCTTGCCTACCTGCGTGGGCGGCCGGAGACGCGGGAGACCTACGACGCGGTCTACTCGATCTTCGGGGCTGCCTGGTTCACCGACCCGGGACGCCTCCTCCCTCTCGTACGCCAACGGCTCGCCCCCGGAGGCGTCTTCGTCTTCTCCCAGCCTCCGGCCATTCCGGGCGCGTACGGGCCGCAGGGCATGTACAAGGGCGGCTTCGCGGGCAGGGCGATGTTCACGTACCGCTACAGCTACCGGCCCGCGGTGTGGGAACGGCTGCTGACCCGGGCCGGGTTCGCCGTGGCCGCGGCCACGGTGCTGGACGCTCCCCGCCCGGGGCATATCGGGACGCTGCTCGTCCGCGCCGTCGCCCCCTAGGTGTACGGGGCGGACCGGTTGACCGGGCTTGCCGAAGCCGCGGTCCGCTGACGGTCGCTTGACCTGGACCGAGGTCCAGGGGCGAGGCTTGCGGCATGGGTGAGACAGATGAGCTGTTCGGTATCGCGGAGGTCTCGGCGTGGATCGGCCTGGCGCCCGACACGTTGCGGTACTTCGAACGTCAGGGAGTCGTTCCGTCGCCATCGCGCGACAGCGCGGGTCGCCGCCAGTACACGACGGCCGACGTCGAGCTGATCCGCATGCTGGTTCATCTCCGTGGGACGGGGATGCCCCTGGCCGATATCGCGCAGTTCACCGGCGCCGACGACAAGGTGGCCGATCCGGCCAGGCTCCGAGTGGAGTTGCTGACGGCGCATGGTCGCCGCGTCCGCGAAAGGCGCGAGGAGCTGGACCGTGCGCTCGATGTGATCACTCGGAAGATCGCGGACTTCAGTGACCGGATCACGAGTTCGGTGGAGCTGCTCGAACGACCGGACTGCACGATCGCCTTCGGTGTCCAGGGGGAGGGGCCACTGTTGTTCCTCGTCGGCGCGCCCGTCGGCCGGGCCGGTTTCGCAGCCCTGGCGCAGGAACTTGCGGGCCGGTTCACCGTCGTCACCCACGATCCGCGGGGCATCGGTGCCAGCCGTGCGGTCCCGGGGATGGCAGCGCCCACGCCCGAGGTCCTTGCCGAGGACCTGGCCGCGCTTGTCGACAGGTTCACCGGAGGACCCGCCCTGTTCGTCGGTACCAGTGGCGGTGCCGTGACGCTGCTGGAGCTGGGCAGGCGGCATCCCGACCTGGTCGGCCGGGCCGTCCTGCATGAGCCGCCCCTGGTGTCCCTTCTTGGGGACGCGGACCTGGCGGACCGGGCCGCGGCAGCGTTCGAAGCCGCGGAGGCAGATCCTCAGCGGGCCGTGCAGGAGTTCTTCGACCTCAGCGGCGCTGCTCACCGCACAGGACCGGATCAGACGCCTCCCGCCCCTATGGCGCTGCCCGAACTGCCCGTCGAGGAACTCACCAAGAACCGCTACTTCCTGGGGCGGATGGCCGGACCGACCGTCTTCTACCGCCCCGACATCGAGGCCGTCCGTCGCGTTTCGCTGACGCTGTGCGCCGGCTCGCTGAGCCATCACCAGATGGCGCGCCGGGCGACCCAGGCACTCGCTGAACTTCTGGAGCTGCCTCTGATCGATATGCCCGGCAACCACCTCGGCGCGAGCGCCGAGCCGGAAGAGTTCGCCCACGTCCTCGGGCTCCTGCTCGAACCCTGAACACATCCCCCTGCGAGGTTGCCGCCCCTCGCGCCCCGTACCGCACGGTCAGTCAACTGTGCCCCTGAGGACCTGGAACCGGTGCCGTGCTCACGGGTATGAAGGAAGAGCCCCTCCCTCAGCAACGAAGAGGCCCCCATGCGCAGCCAGGCCGGTTCCGGAAAGACCCCTGCGGCAGACAGGACCGCCCAGACCCGCACGCCCCCGTCCGCGGGCGGAGTGCCGCCCACCGGTCTCCTCGCCCAGCAGCGCAGTACCGGGAACGCGGCCGTCGTGCAGATGCTGCGGGCCGCCGGGCACCTGCCCTCCCAGGACCGGCACGAGCACGGCGAGGGCTGCGGACACGAACAGGCCGGACAGGCCGGACAGGCAGCCCCGGCCCCCGTGCAGCGTTCCGCCGTCCACGGCGTGCTGCGGGGCGCGGGCCGGCCGCTGGACCGTGCCACCCGCACCGACATGGAGGGCCGTCTCGGCGCGGACTTCTCCGACGTACGCATCCACAACGACGCCGCCGCCAAGGCCTCCGCCGCCGAGATCGGCGCCCGCGCCTACACCTCCGGCAGCCATGTCGTCATCGGCAACGGCGGCAACGACAAACACACCCTCGCCCACGAACTCACCCACGTCATCCAGCAGCGCCAGGGGCAGGTCGCGGGCACGGACACCGGTGACGGGCTGAAGGTCTCCGATCCGTCCGACCGCTTCGAACGCGAAGCCGAAGCCAACGCAACGCGGGTCATGCGCAGAGCATCAGGGTCCTCGGAGGCGGCTCCCCCGACCGCCACGGACACGAACAGCGCCCAGGACGGTACGAAGGCGGTGCAGAGGGCGAGTTCCACGACGACGGAAACCGCCGAGGTGAACAGATATCAGCCCTCGAAACCGGGCGCCCCGTCGTTGCGGGATCTTCGCGTCAAGCGTCCGCTGACCGTCAGAGGTGCCATCCAGCCCACAGGAACCAGCGGTCGGGGGTCCGCTCCGGAACCCTTGTCGGTGACATCCCTGCAATCGGCCTACAAGGACGCGCTGAAGCAACACCACGCGACGGCCGGCACACGCGTCCCGAAGGGCACCACCCCGAACAACGCCACCGTCTGGAAAGACCTTTTCGGCGGGGCGGGTTACGACCGCGGACACATCATGGGGCTGGAAGTGGGCGGCAGTGATGTCGCGGACAACATTGTCCCTCAATGGTCACTGAACCAGCAGTCGGGGGAATGGCGCGAGATCGAGAAGAATCTGGTTGCCCTGGGGTCCGGACAGGTGACTTTCACTCCGCACTATCCGGCTGATTACGGAAACTACCGGGCTGTGATGATCCCGACGAGCGTGGACGTTCAGATCCAGGGGGGCTCCGGAGTCACCTGGCAGAACGATCCCAACCTCAATGACTTGTTCCGATCGGGGCAGGATCCCGAGAGCCCGGCCGAGTCGTATCAGTACGCCAAGGATTCCAGGCACGGAAAGGGGTCCATCACGGTCGACGAGGGTCAGATGCATGTCCTCGCGGCGACTGCGCATATGTACGACAAGGTCGTTTCCGAAACGCACAACGACTACGTGAACCAGACGAATTCCGGCCAGACACCCGGCCCTTCCACGTTCGATTCGCTGATGCAGAAGGTGAACGTGAGCTCCGTCCCGAAGGGGACCCGAGAAAAACTCATCGACGTATACATTCAATGCGGCTGGGTCACCAAGTCCGGTGCCAACTACATCATCGATGATCCAAGCTTTGCCGACTACTCCTCCAGCAGCGAGAGCGGGACCGAGAGTGAGAGCGGAAGCGGAAGTGACACCGACGTAAGCATGGGATCGGCCGGCAGCTTCGTGGCCAATGTTCCGTTCAGCCAGATAAAGCTGGGCAATGATTCCGGATCGGACAGTGACTATATGTCCGAGTGAGAGCCGATCCCGAGGGCCGAGCCCGGCCGGAGTCGCTCAGGTCGACGGATGAGTGGCTGTGACCAAGCGGCTCAAGGCGGGGATCACGCTCCGCAGGTCGCCGCCGTCCACCGCGTCGGTCGCCGCCGCCCGCGCTCCGGCCGAGGCGTCCAGCTCGGAGACGTGTCGGTTGTCCAGGCCGCCCGAGGCGTAGGCGTCCTCGGCCCTGGCCAGCTCGTCCCGTTGGCCGAGGAAGCCGGCCAGGAAGACCGACGAGCTCGTACGCTGCATACGCCCGTAACCGCTGCGGTGCCGTGCGGTGCGGCACGTCATGCCGACTCGAGCACCAGGCGGCTCCAGCGGACGTCGTCACGGCCGTGAAGATCGGTGCGCTCGCCACGGTGCACCGCCCGCAGCCCGTGCGTACCGCCCAGCCCGACCGTCTCGGCGGCCGACACGTCGAACATGCGGCGGCCCTCGGGAACGGGACCGTGGCGCAGATTGACGAAGAACCGGCCGCCCGGCGCAAGCAACGAGGCGATTCTGGCCATCGCCCGCCGACGCTCCTCCGCGTCCAGGTGCATCCACACCGCCGTGGCGAAGACGGCGTCGAAGCGGCCCGGATGCCCGTGCAGCGGCAGGTCCGGAAACGCGTCGTCGGCCCAGTCGACCCCCGCACGGTCACCGTGGATCCGCTGCCCGTGCGCACGCAGCTCCGCGGTCGGCTCCGCCGCCACGACGCGGTGCCCCCGGGCCGCCAGCGCCGCGGCGTCCCGCCCGGTGCCCGCGCCCACGTCCAGGATGCGGGCGGGTGTGGCCGGAAGCAGTTCCAGCACGTCGCGGTGGACTTCCTCGAAGGTGACCTGCTCGTACTGGACGGCCAGTTCGTCGGCGGCTTCGGCGTACCCGGCAGTGCTCCTGGCCGGGGCGGTCGCGTCCCCGGGAGCCGCATGTTCATTCATGGCAGGAGGCTAGCGCCCCGGGAGCTGGGTCAGTTCGACTCGTCCGGAGTGGTGGACCGCACCAGGGATACGGGCTCCGTCTGCTGGTCGGAGGCGGAGACGCGGGTGGTGTGGCGGGTGAGGCGCAGCCCCATGGCCGTGAGGACGTCCGTGTCGTAGAGGGCGCACAGGAGCGCGGCGGCGGCCGGGAGCGGCAGCGGGCCGGCCGGGCTGAGGCCCAGCAGGGCGGCCGCTTCGGGGTCGTCGAGAACAGCCTGCCCAGCGTGGGCGAGCACCTGACGGGGGTCGTCGACGATCAGTTCGTCGATCTGGATCCGCTGGGCGCGGACGCGCAGGTCGAGAGGGCGGGCCGGGGCCGGGGCGGGCCTCGGGGCGGCGACGACGGACCGGAGGTTCGGGCGGGTCAGGTGGGTCACGTGGTTCATGGGGTGGGCTCCAGAGAACGGGCCGCCGGAACGACGGTGCGTGGAACGGCAGTGCACGGAACAGCTGGGGCGGGGGGCGAGGAAGGGGGCGGGGAAGAGGGGGGAAGGCCGGGGGAAGGGGGGCGGGGAAGGCGGCAGGGAGGGCTGGGGCAAGATCGGTCCGGTCTCACCGAGTTGGCGTGCGACGCAGTCGGACATGCTTACCTTGAGAGCGCCGTGCGAGCGTCGCAAGGTGCGCTGTGTGCACTGTGCGCAGACTGCGCGGAATGTCGGATAGATCGAGCCGGAACAGGGCCGGAATCGGGGAGGGGGCAAGCCGTGGCGCGCGAGAGGTCGGGGCGGACGGCGCGGCACCTGGTCCTGGTGGCCCGTCTGCGGCGCCTGCGCGAGGGCGCCGGGCTGTCCGTTCCGCAGGCCGCCTCCCAGCTCGGGTGGCATCCCACGACGCTGCGGCGGCTGGAGCAGGCGCAGACCTCCCTCGACGTGGGGCAGGTGTCCGCCCTGCTCGACGCCTACGGGGCGGGTGCGTCGGAGGCCGACGACATCATGGGCCGGCTGAACGCCGCGAACATGCCCGGCTGGTGGCATCCCTGGCGGGACGCGATGGCCCCCTGGCTGATGGACCTGATGAGCGTGGAGTCCGCGGCGAGCGTCGTACGCACCTGGCACCCGGCGCTGGTGCCGCTGCTGCTGCGGACCCCGGCCTACGCGATGGCCGTCGACGAGATCATGTGCCCCGACCGGGACGCGGCCGGGCGGCGGCGCCGGGCGGACTTCCTGGTCGAGCGTCAGAAGCGGCTTCAGGAACAGCAGACCCGGCTCTGGGCGGTGCTGCCCGTCACCGCGCTCCGCTGTCGGGTGGGCGGCGACGAGGTGATGCGCGAGCAGGTCAGGACGCTCCAACAGATCGCGGAACGAGGGGATGTGACGGTGCAGCTGCACCCCGAGTACGCACCGCCCCACCCGCTGACCGGTGTCCCGGCGCTGACCCTCTACCGGGTCGAGGTCCGGGAGATCGCGGACCATGTGGTGCGGGAGGGCGGGCTGCCCGGCACCGCGGAGGTGTGGGACAGCCCCCACCCCGTACAGACGTATCAGGGAATGCTGGACGTGTCGTGCGTGATGGCGATGCGGCCGGCCCGAACAGGAGAGGTGTTACAGGATGAGTACGACCGGAAATGGGCCTGAACTGCCCGCGCAGATCGACACGAGCGTCGCGCACTCCGCACGTGTCTGGAACTACTGGCTCGGCGGCAAGGACAACTTCCCGGCGGACCGGGCGGCCGGCGACGCCTACCGGGAGAAGTACCCGCTGATCGAGACGTTCGCGCAGGAGTCCCGGGACTTCCTGCGCCGTACGGTCACCCATCTCGCCCGGGACGCCGGCATACGGCAGTTCCTGGACGTCGGCGCCGGGCTGCCGACCGCGAACAACACGCACGAGGTCGCCCAGCGGATCGCCCCGGAGTCCCGGATCGTCTACGTCGACCACGACCCCCTGGTGCTCCTGCACGTCCACGCGCTGCTGACCAGCACCCCCGAGGGGGCGACCGCCTACGTCGAGGCGGACATGCGCGACACCGAGACCGTGCTCACCGGCGCGGCCAAGACCCTGGACCTGACGCAGCCCGTCGCGCTCGTGATCAGCGATGTCCTCGGGCACATCGTGGACTGGGACGACGCCCTGTCCCTGGTACGGCGGCTGGTGGAGCGCCTGCCCTCGGGCAGCTACCTCTCGCTCAGCCACTCCACCGCGTCCGACGACGCCCACCGCGCCGTCCAGGACGAGTACAACGCGAGCGGCGCGATCCCGTACATCTTCCGGGAGCCGGAGACCACGATCGCGTTCTTCGACGGGCTGGAGATGGTGGAGCCGGGCATGGTGTCCTGGCCGAACTGGCGGCCCGACGCGAACACCGGCACCACCACGGCCCGGGCCGGGTGGGGTGCGGTCGCCCGCATTCCTTAGGCATGTCCGCAACTGCCGCGCCGCGCACGGGCCTTCCCCGTGTGCGGCGCGCACGGCCCGCAGAGGGTTGCGCATGAGCACCACAGGTACGACCGGCCGCGAGGCCGCCGGCTCGCGGGGAGCCCGGGACGGGCGGGAGCGGGAGACGGCGGGCCGGCTGCTGCGGGCGGCGACCCGCTCCGGCGCGCATCTGATCGCCGAGGCGGCGTCCCTGGTCCAGGGGTGGGCGGTCCTCGCCGACCCGATCGCCGGGGCCGTCTACAGCACCCCCGCCTCGGCCGCCGCCGACGGCGTACACGCGGCCGCCACCCCGCGGGAACACCCGCACTGCGTCCAGCTCCCGGCGGCCGGAGCCGTCCTCGTCCTGGCCCCGGCGCCCGCCGTGCCCCCGGAACACACCGGCCACGTCGCCACGACCACCGCGGCGCTCCTGGAGGTGCGCGGGCAGCGGGCGGCGGAGCTGCGGGGCGAGCAGATGCGGCTGCACACCACCCTCATCCGGCTGCTGCTGGCCGGCCACACCACCACCGTCACCGAGACGCTGGGCGGGAACAGGCTCACGCATGTCACGGTCTACCGGCTCACCGGCGACGACGCCCTCGCCGCCCACGAGGTCCTCTGGCGGGCGGTACGCCCCTCCCTCGCCCCGTACGCCGACGCCTGCACCCTGATGGGCCGGCTGGACGGCGAGCTCGTCGTCGCCGAGCTCCACCAGGGCGGTGACGACGGGCGGATCCTGCGCCTGGTCTCCCGGGTGAGCGAGCGGCACCGGCTGCTCGCGGGCATGGCCGGACCGCTGCCCCTGGCCGAGATGACCACCGCCCACAGCGACGCCGCCGCGGCCCGGCACAGTGCCACCCCCGCCCGCCGTATCGTCCCCGCCGACGCCGTCGGCGCCTCCCGGCTGCCGCCCCTCCTGCCCGCCGTCCCGTACGTCCGGTGGGCGGGGTCCGTGCTGCGTCCGCTGACCGCGGCCCACCAGCACCTGCTCCTGGTGTGGCTCCGTACCGGCAGCAAGCCCCGTGCCGCGACCGCGCTCGGCCTGTCCGCCGGTACGGTACGGGCCCGGATACGCGACCTCTCCCGGCTGCTCGGCGCGGACCTGGAGGACGCCACCGTGCAGGCGCATCTGCTGCTCGCCCTCCGCGCTCCCGCCCCCGGCAACGACAGCGATGACATCGACAGCACGCCCGCGCCGACCGGGCCGGGCCGGCTGGACACACTGCCGGACGGCCTCCTGGACACCGATGCGGCCCGGGCCTGGGCGAGCGGCCTGGTCGGCGGCCTGGAACCGCACCTGCGGATCGCCCTGACCTGCTGGCTGCGGCACCACGCCCGCACCGCCCCCGCGGCGGCCGAACTGCACGTCCACCGCACCACCCTGGCGATCTGGCTCACCCAGTGCGCCGACCACCTCGCGCAGAACCTCGCCGACGCCACCGTGCGCGCCGAACTCCACCTCGCGCTGAAGGCCACCCGGACCGGTCCGGACGACCCGTCGGCCCTGCCCCGGCGCGGCGGCCGCACCTACCGCCGCCTGTGACCCGCGCCCGCCCCGCCGCCCCGCTCCTCAGGGCCTCAGGGCCTCAGGGCCTCAGGGCCTCAGGAGGGAGCCTGGCCCGTCTCGAAGCGGCTGACGCGGTCGCCGGACACCGTGAACACCCAGCGGGTCCGCATCGTGCCCCAGGTGTCGTTCGTGTAGTCGACGACGAGGGTGCGGCCGTCGCCGGAGGCGTCCACCACCTTCATGCGGCCGTTGGCCTTCGGGGAGAAGATCTCCTTCTCCGTCCAGGCCGCCAGGTCCCGTTCGCTGCCGTCGTCGGACATCGTGGCGTCCTCGGTGAGAACGTCGGCGAAGAAGGCGTCCTTGTCGCCCGCGTTCACCGTGGCGATGAACTTCTCCACCACCGGGTCGCTGATCGATGAGGTCATCGTGTTCCTCCTCGGCACGTCCGGGAACGGACGTCCCGGAGATCCTCACCGAGTCTCTGTCGGCGGGCCCGCCACCGCATGTCGGGCGCACCGGCCCGCGTGAGCCCGTCAGGCGGGCGGCCCCGAGAGGGTGAAGCCGGTGTAGCCGTCACGGGCCGAGGCGTCGCACTCCTCGCGGTAGCGGTCGGCGCCCCCGACGTACGCGAGGAAGACCCGCGGCTTGCCCGGGACATTGGCGCCCAGATACCAGGAGTCGGCGGCCGGGTAGAGGGTGCGGGAGGCGAGTTCCGCGACGTGTGCGGTCCAGGTCTCCTCGGCCTCGGGGGTGGCGTCGATCTCCGTGTGGCCGTGGCTCCGCAGATGGGCGATGCAGTCGGTGATCCACTCCACGTGCTGCTCGATGGAGACGACCATATTGGTGAGCACCGACGGGCTCAGCGGCCCGGTCACCGTGAAGAGGTTGGGGAAGCCCGCCGAGACCAGGCCCAGATGGTTCAGGGGGCCGTCCGCCCACTTCTCGCGGAGGGTGACGCCCCCCTTGCCCACGATGTCCGGGGCGAGCAGGGAGCCGGTGATGGCGTCGAAGCCGGTGGCGTAGACGATCGCATCGACGAGATGTTCCCGGTCCGCGGTGCGGACGCCCTTCGGGGTGATCTCCTCGATCGGGGTCTCGCGCAGATCGACCAGCGTGACATGCGGCTTGTTGAACGTGGCGTAGTAGCCGGTGTCCAGACAGGGCCGCTTGGTACCGAAGGGGAAGCCGCGCGGTGAGAGCCGCTCGGCGGTCCGCGGATCGGTCACCACGGCAGCGATCTTGGACCGGATGAACGCGGCGACCGTCTCATTGGCCTCCTCGTTCACCAGGATGTCGGTGTACGAGCGGAGAATCGAGCTGAGCAGGCCCTCCTCCCAGGCGGCCTCGTAGGCGGCGGTCCGCTCCTCGTCGCCCACCTCCAGCGCGGACCGGGTCGGCATCGCGCAGACGCTGCCGCCCTTGGACCGCCGCTGGGCCGCCCGGAACTCCGGGTAGCCCGCCTTCCACCCGGCGACCTCGGCATCGGTGAGCGGGCGGTTCCGGGCCGGGAGCGCGTACGCGGGTGTCCGCTGGAAGACCGTGAGCCCGGCCGCCTGTTCGGCGATGAGCGGGACGATCTGGACGCCGGACGAACCGGTGCCGATCACCGCGACCCTACGGCCGGTGAAGTCGAGGTCCTCCTGCGGCCAGCGAGCTGTGTGGTACGCCGGACCGGCGAAGCTCTCAGCCCCGGGGACGCCCGGGTCCTTGGCGGTGGAGGAGCAGCCCGAGGCCATCACGAGGAACCGGGTGGTGACGCGCTCCCCGGTGTCGGTGGAGAGCTGCCAGAGGTGCCGCTCCTCGTCGTACACCGCCCGGGTGACCCGGGTGTTCAGCGCGATGTCCCCGCGCAGCCCGAACCGGTCGGCGACATGGTGGATGTAGCGCAGGATCTCCGGCTGGGTCGCGTACTTCTCGCTCCACACCCACTCCTGGTCGAGCTCGGGAGAGAAGGAGAACGAGTACGACATGCTCTCGATGTCGCAGCGGGCGCCCGGGTAGCGGTTCCAGTACCAGGTTCCGCCGACATCGCTCCCGGCCTCGAACACGCGCGTACGCAGGCCGAGTTCACGTAAGCGGTGGAGCTGGTAGAGACCGGAGAGCCCGGCTCCGACGACTACGGCGTCGACCGGCGGGGCGGCGGGCTGCGCGGTGGCGTTCATGGGAGAGGTCCTCCTGGGTCGCGGCTTCCGTGGGGTGACGCCGGCCCGGAGCGGATCACGGCAGTCCGGCCGGCCCGGCCAAGAGGACGCGCCGCCCGCGCGTGCTCTCACGAAGCGGAATCCTTCTCCACCGGGAGCCCCTTGGGAAGACCGCAAAGAAAGCCACAGAGAAGACCGTGGGGAAGACCGCGGGTCGGCCGGACCGGGTCACTCCGCTCCGCTCCCGGCCCGGCCTCCGGTCCGGCCTCCGGTCCGGCTGAGGAAGACGTCCCGCCCCGGGCACGTCGTGTGCGCCGGCCACAGCGCGTGGACCGGGACCTGGACGGGCGGGTCCAGGTCGAGGACGTGGGCCGCGCCGCCCGCCGCCGGGCCCGGGGCCGTCGTGACGAAGGCGATGCGGCCGGTCGCGGTGACGGCCGTGATGGGCGGGGTGCCCTGGACCGGGTTGCGCCGGGTGTCCGGCTCCACGCCCGCCTGCCGGCACAGGCCGATCAGGAGATCCGTGTACGCGGACGAGCCCGGCTCGCCCCACACCGTGAGCTCCTGGCCGCGCAGATCGGCCAGGGCCACCGTCGACCGGGCGGCGAGCGGGTGCCCGGCCGGGACGGCGACCCGCAGGCGGTGTTCGGCGATCCGGGCCCGGGTCAGACCCGTGTCGGCGGGCATGGCGCGGCTCAGGCCCAGATCGCAGGCGCCCGTGAGGAGCTGCTCGCGCAGCTCGTCGGGGAAGAGCTGGCGGACATGGGCCTGTATGCCCTGCTCCTCCGTACGGGCCCGGGTCAGCAGGTCCACGACCTCCTCGGCGGTGACGGCCGGGGTGTGGCCGATGCGCAGGTGCCCCGCCCGGCCTCGCCCGATGCGGCGGGCGCGGTCCAGGGCGGCGAGCGCCTGGGAGCTGAGCGCGCGGGCGTCGTCGATGAGGGCCTGCCCGGCCGGGGTCGGGGTGACGTGCTGGTGGCCCCGGTCCAGAAGCCGGACGCCGACGTGCCGCTCCAGGGTGCGGATGGAGGTGCTCAGCGCCTGCTGGCTCAGGTGCAGCCGCTCCGCCGCCCGGGTGAACCCGCCCTCCTCGGCGACGGCGACGAGATGCTCCAGCTTGCGCAGGTCCAGACTCACGCGGTCCTCCCGGACGCCATCGGCCGACGGTCGCCGGTGATCAGCGGACTGTGTAGCCGCCGTTGGCGAAGATCGTCTGGCCGGTGATCCAGCCGCCCTCGGTGACGAGGAACTTCACCAGCGGCGCGATGTCCTCGATCTCCGTCAGCCGGCCGCCCATGGCCTGCGACTTGTGGAACTCCACGCGCTCCGGCGTCTCCTGCGGGTAGAAGAACGGCGTGTCCATCGGCCCCGGGGCCACATTGTTCACGGCGATGCCGCGCGGGGCGAACTCCTTGGCCGCCGCCCGGGTGAAGTGCTCCAGCGGGGCCTTCGCGCCCGCGTAGGTGGCGTACCCGTCGGTGAAGGCGGCGAGCAGCGAGGTGACCAGGCTGACGATGCGGCCGCCGTCGTTGAGGCGCGCACCGGCCTCTTGGAGGAAGAAGTACGCCGCCTTGGAGTTGATCGCGAACATGCGGTCGTACTCCTCCTCGGTCGTCTCGCCGATCGGCTTCCGCAGCACCATGCCCGTGGTGTTCACGGCGACGTCCACCCCGCCGAAGGCGTCCAGCGCCTGGTCGAAGAGGCTCCGCACGCCCTCGACCCGGGTCAGGTCCTCGCGGACGACGACGGCCTGCGCGCCCGTGCCCCGTACGGCCTCCGCCGTCTTCTCGGCATCGGCTGCGGTGTTCTCGCCGTGGTAGTGGACGACGACGTTCGCGCCGGCCTCGCCGAGCGTGCGGCTGATCAGGCCACCGAGGTTCTTCGCACCGCCGGCGACCACGGCGGTCTTGCCGGCCAGCTGCTTCTGCTGCTGTTGCTGCTGCTGCTCACTCATGTCGGATCCTCTCCACCGGCCGCATTCCGATATGCGGCGTTCGTCGTAGTTTCCGCTGTCCACGCTAGGAGCGCGCCCCCGCCCGGGGGAAACACAAAGATCGGGTCGGCCCACCAGGAAGATGGGTCACCGCAGGTCAGGGCAGGTCAGCACAGGATCAGGAGCGCCGCTCGGGTGTCCGGAAAGGCCATTGACGTACGCGTACGGGTCACGAAGGATCACCGCGTGACGACCACCGAACAGTCCTCGCCCGCCCCTGCCCCGTCCCGCCCCATCGCCCTGATCACCGGCGTCGGCCGCAGCATCGGCATCGGCGCGGGCATCGCACGCCGGCTGGCGGCCTCCGGCTGGGACGTCGCCTTCACCTACTGGACGCCGTACGACCGCCGGATGGACTGGGGCGCCGAGCCCGGGGCCGCCGCGTCCATCGCGAAGGAGCTGGCGGAGGCCGGGTCCCGTACGGCGGCGATCGAGGCGGACCTGTCCGACCCCGACGCGCCGACGCGCATCTTCGACGAGGCGGAGCAGCGCCTCGGCGGACCGGTGACCGCGCTCGTCCTCTCGCACGCGGAGTCGGTGGACTCGGGGCTGCTGGACACCACCGTGGAGGCGTTCGACCGGCACTTCGCGGTGAACTCGCGGGCCAGTTGGCTGCTGATCCGCGAATACGGGCTGCGCTTCCGCTGCGCGCCCGGCACCGCGACGGGCCGGATCGTCGCGCTCACCAGCGACCACACCGTGGGCAACCTCCCCTACGGCGCGAGCAAGGGTGCCCTGGACCGCATCACGCTGGCCGCCGCGCACGAGCTGGCCCACCTCGGAGTGACGGCGAACGTCGTCAACCCCGGCCCGGTGGACACCGGCTGGATGACCGACGACCTGCGCGAGGCCCTGGCCGCGGGCACCCCGCTCGGCCGCCTCGGCACACCGCGGGACACCGCGCATCTGGTGGACTTCCTGTGCTCGCCCGAAGGACAGTGGGTCAACGGCCAGTTGCTGAAGAGCAACGGCGGCGCGGCTTCCTAGCCGCCGTTCCGCACCCGTTCCACCCCTGTTCCGCGCCGCCGCCCGCACGGGCGCGAACCAGCACGTCAGGTCAGGGCGTCCGAGCAGGACGGAGCGTCTAATCTGGCGTGGTCCATGTAGTGCACAGGGGGTTGTATGCACAACGAAGACAGGTCCGGCAGAGCGAGCGACGGGGTCCCCGGAGGTCCCGAGGACCGCTGGGCGGGCAACGACCCCCGGTGGCCGGGCGCGGGAGCCCCGCAGGAGGCCCCCGGCGCCCCGCCCGCCCCCCGCACCGTGATCGACGGCCGCTACGAGCTGCTGGAGACGATCGGCAGCGGCGGGATGGGCGAGGTCTGGAAGGCGCACGACCTGCGGCTGCGCCGGTTCGTCGCCGTGAAGGGCCTGCTCGACCGGAACGCCACGACCGCGGCCACGCAGACGGCGGCGATGCAGCGGGCGCGCCGCGAGGCGGAGGCCATCGCGAAGATCGAGCACCAGAACGTGGTGACGGTCCACGACCAGGTCGAGACCGACCACCAGGTCTGGATCGTGATGAAGCTGCTCGAAGCGAGGTCCGTGGGGGACCTGTTGAGCAGCGAGCAGGTGCTCGCCGTGCCCAGGGCCGCGAACATCGGCCTCCAGGTCCTCCAGGGCCTGCGGGCGGTCCACGCGGCCTCGGTCGTCCACCGCGACGTGAAACCGGGCAACGTCCTCGTCCGGGACGACGGCCTCGCGATCCTGGTGGACTTCGGCATCGCCACCTTCGACGGCGCGGCGCAGGTGACCCGGTCCGGCAGCGTCATCGGCACGCCGCCGTACCTCGCGCCGGAGCTCTTCGCCCCCGCCTCCCCGGGCCCCACGCCCGCCTCCGACCTGTGGGCGCTCGGCGTCATGCTGTACGAGATGGTCGAGGGCCGCGTGCCCTTCGCCGGCCACGAGGTGTGGGAGGTCCAGGAGAACATCCGGCAGTCCCCCGACCCGGCCCTCCGGTACGCCGGTCCTCTCGCCCCGGTCGTCCAGGGGCTGTTGATCACGGACCCGCGCGAGCGGCTGGACGCGGCCACGGCGGAGGCGATGCTCCGCGAGGTACTCGGGGGCCCCGCCGTGCCGGACGCGGCCCGCGCCCCCTCGGCGACGCACCCGCCGACGGCGGCGTCCACCCCGAACCGCTCCACACCGAACCCCTCGACGCCCGCGCCCGGACCGGTGGCCCCGCCTCCGCCGGCAGCCGTGGCGCCCGCGTCCACGCCCGTACCTCCGGCGGCGGGCAGGCAGCCCGCCCGGTACCGGGGCTGGAAGGTGGCCGCGGCGGTGGTGTGCGTGACGCTGCTGGCCGGTGCGGGCTGGCTGGTCTCGCAGGGCGACGGCGAGAACGGCGGGACCGACGACCGGGCGGGCTCGGTGCGGGGCCAGGGCGAGGGCTCGGCCGGCAGCGGCTCGCAGGAGCGGTGGAAGGACACCCACCCCACCCTGGAGATCGGCGTCAAGGACGACCAGCCCGGGCTGAGCAAGTTCGACAAGAAGACCCGTACGTACAAGGGTTACGACATCGACCTGGCGTACGCCATCGCCGAGAGCATGGGGTACGGCAAGGGCGAGGTCGCCTTCACGACGGTCGCCACGGACTACCGGAGCACCGCGCTGAAGACCAAGCAGGTGGACCTGGTCATCGCCTCGTACAGCATCACCGACGACCGCAAGACGGCCTCGCCCGGCGGCTACAGCGTCGACTTCGCGGGCCCGTACTACGAGGCGAGCCGGGGCTTCCTGGTCCGCGAGAAGTCGGCCAAGTACACGATCAACGACTCCAGCGACCTGCGGGACCTGGGCGTCGAGGTGTGCACCGCGCGGGAGTCGACGTACGAGAAGGCGCTGCCGAAGCAGGGCTTCACCATGGCGAAGTCGCAGCCCAACACCTATCAGGACTGCCTGGACAAGCTGCTGGACCCGAGGTCCGAGGTGTACGCGGTGGCCTCGGACGACATCATTCTCGCCGGGTACGTCGAGGACAACCCGGGCAAGGTGCGGCGGCTGGAGAACATCCAGGGCGCGGAGGGCTACGGCGTGGCGATGCGGCCGGAGACCCCGGTGCTGAAGGGCGAGGTGTGCTCGGCGCTCCGGACGATCCTGGACGGCAGGATCTGGGAGGACATGTACAAGGAGAACCTGTCCGGCCTGGTGGGCAACAAGAACCCGCCGGGCCGCCCGGAGCTGACGGAGTGCAAGGGGGTCTGAGGCCTGCTCACCGCTCGGGAAAACGCTCCCCGCACCGGCTGCAGAAGACCGGCGCGGGGTCCGGCGAAAGACGCCCGCACTCCGGGCAGACCCGGTCCAGCATGCAGGGCCCCTCGCCACCCTCGTACGCCCCGCCCGGCGGCTTGATCGCGAGGCCCGGGCGGCGGCGGTGGACGGTGAGATACCCGAGCCCGTCCGGCCCGGCGGCGAGCGCACGCCGTGACGTACGGGGCAGCCAGAGGACGGTGCCGGGCCCCAGAGGCAGGGCGTCCCGGCTCCCCCCACCCCCCGCCGTCCTGACGCTCCCCGCACCCTCCAGTACGACGAGGAGCACATCGAGCACGTCCTCCTGATGTTCACCGACCTCGGCGCCCGGCGGCAGGCGCACCAGGTTGGCGTCCAACTCCCTCCCCGGTTCGGCCAGATGCCACAGCGCGCCGCGCTCGCCGGGCGCGGCGGAGGCGAGGAGTTCGTCGAGGGCGGCGAGGATCCGGGGAGTGGCGTTCACGGCGTCCAGGCTACGCGGCGGACGTGAGGGCGTGCCGCGGCGATGACGCGATGCTGCGATGCCGCGGTGATGACGCGGTGATGACGCGCTGCCGCGCGGTGATGGGCTGATGATCCCACCGCGCACCACTCCTCCGGTGCCGCCCAAACGGGCGTAGCCGGGACGTCGGTGCCGGGTCCCGCCCCCGAGTGGGTGCACGGTGTCGAGGGAGTGCGCGCAGACGACGCGTCCGCGATGCCGTGCCCAAGCGGAAGCAACGACGCTCGGATGCAACCACGCGCGGAAGCAACCACACGCGGAAGCATCCACGCGCGGTGGGGCGCTCGGCGAGGAGTCGGACCGGCCTCACCCCCGACCCCGCCGGCCTCGGCCGGCGCATCACACAGGAGAGCTGACACCGTGTCGATCGACGGAGAGAACGGCGGCGCACCCGAGCCGCACGACCCGGCAGCAGCGGTCACCGGACCGGGCAAGGAGAGCAGGCTCAAACCCACCGTCTTCTTCGGGGCGTCCGCGCTCATCCTCGCCATCTCCATCTGGGCGATCGTCACCCCGTCCGGCGCCGAGAACACCATCGGCGTGGTGGTGGACTGGATCTCCTCGGTGTTCGGCTGGTACTACTTCCTCGCCGCCACCCTGTACCTGCTGTTCGTCGTGTACGTCGCGGCGTCCCGGTACGGGGCCATCAAGCTGGGGCCGCAGCACTCCACGCCCGACTACGGGCTGTTCGCCTGGGCCACCATGCTGTTCGCGGCGGGCATCGGCATCGACCTGATGTTCTTCTCCGTCTCCGGACCGGTCAGCCACTACCTCGCCCCTCCCGAGGGCGATCCGGAGACCGTCGAGGCGGCCCGGCAGGCGGTGGTGTGGACGCTGTTCCACTACGGCATCACCGGATGGGCGATGTACGCGCTGATGGGCATGGCGCTCGGGTACTTCGCCTTCCGCTACCGGCTTCCGCTGGCGATCCGGTCCGCGCTGTACCCGATCATCGGCAAGCGCATCCACGGCCGGATCGGTGACGCCGTCGACCTCGCGGCCATCATCGGCACGGTCTTCGGCATCTCCGTGTCGCTCGGCATCGGCGTCGTACAGCTGAACTACGGCCTGACCTTCCTCTTCGACATCCCCCAGGGAACCGGCGCGCAGATCGGCCTGATCGCCGTGGCCGTGGCCCTGGCCATCATCTCCGCCGTGTCCGGTGTGGACCGGGGCATCAAAAGGCTCTCCGAGCTCAACGTCCTGCTCGCCATCGTCCTGATGCTCTACATGCTGTTCATCGACAGCCCGATCCGGACCCTCAACAGCCTCATCCTCAACATCGGCGACTACGTCAGCCGCTTCCCGTCGATGACGCTGAACACGTTCGCCTACGACCAGCCGACCGACTGGCTCAACGCCTGGACGCTGTTCTTCTGGGCCTGGTGGATCGCCTGGGCGCCGTTCGTCGGGCTCTTCCTGGCGAGGATCTCGCGCGGCCGGACCATCCGGCAGTTCGTCACGGCGACGCTGGTGATCCCGTTCCTGTTCACGCTCACCTTCCTGTCCGTCTTCGGCAACAGCGCACTCGGCCTGGTGCGGGGCGGCAACACCGAGTTCGGCGAGGTCGCCGCCAACACGCCCGAGCAGGGCTTCTACGAGCTGCTCGCGCAGTTCCCCGGCGCCACGTTCAGCGCCGGTCTGGCCACCTTCGTCGGACTGCTGCTCTACGTCACATCGGCCGACTCCGGCGCGCTGGTGATGAGCAACCTCAGCTCGCATCTGCGCACCCCGCTCACCGACGCGCCCTCCTGGGTGCGCATCTTCTGGGCGGCAGCCACGGGCCTGCTGACCCTGGCGATGCTCCTCGTCGGCGGTGTGACGGCGCTGACCGACGCGACGATCATCATGGGCCTGCCGTTCTCGTTCGTGATGTTCCTGATCATCTGGGGCCTGTACAAGGCGTTGCGCATCGAACGGCTGCGGGAGGACGCGCTGACGAGCACGCTGCCGTCGTCGCTGTCCGGACGTATGGTCCAGGGCGGCCGGAGCATGGAGTGGAACTGGCGGCGGCGTCTGGCCAGGGCGATGAGCTTCCCCACCCATCAGGCGGCGGTCGGCTTCGTCGACGAGGTCTGCCACCCGGCCTTCGCGGACGTCGCGGCGGAGCTGAACCGGCAGGACACGGAGGCGACGATCGAGGAGGGGACCGACGAGGCGACCGGCCTCCCGCACATGGAACTACGGGTTCCGGTGGGCGGGGACGAGGTCTTCGTCTACCGCCTGTGGCCGGTCGAGGTGCCCACTCCGGCGTTCGCCATGCGGGCGGTCTCCGAGCACGACACCTACGTACGCTTCGAAGTGCACCTCGCCGACGGCAGCCAGGGCTACGACGTGATGGGCTACAGCAAGGACCAGCTCATCGGCAACATCCTGGACCAGTACGAGCGGCACCTGGAGTTCCTCCGGCTGCACCGCGAGTCCACCGCACGCTCGTCTCTGCCCGACCACCGCCCGGACACGGCCGACGCGCACCTGCCCGACAACGACGCCTGACCGAGGACGCCGGCCTCTCGGCCGCCGGGGCCGCCTCGGAGCCGACGCGGCCCCGGCCGGCCACTCCTACCGGACGGGTGCGGCAGGCGGGACCGGCGCAGCGGCCGCCGCCACGCAGAACTCGTTCCCCTCCGGGTCGGCCATCACCACATGGTGCTCGTCGACCTCCGCCAGCACGGACCCGCCCGCCGCCACGAGCCGCGCGGCCTCCGCCCGGACGCGGTCCCACCGCTCGGCCGGGGTGCCGTGGCCCTCGATCCGTACGTCGATGTGCAGCCGGTTCTTCGCGGTCTTCGGCTCGGGCACCTTGAGGATGGCGAGGTGCGGACCGACGCCGTCGGGGTCGCAGAGCCAGGCCCCGTCGTCCACCGTCTCGCCCTCCGGCAGGACGAACTGGGCGAGCCACTCCTCCCGGGTCGCGAACGGCGGCGGCGGGGGCAGGTCCACATACCCCAGGGCCGACTTCCAGAAGACGGCGAGAAGTTGGGCGTCGGCGCAGTCCAGGGTCAGATCGATGCGTATGGGCATGGGCAGGACCGTACGGGACACCTCCGCCGGTCGCATCCGCATAAGGTGGCCCACCGCCCACCCGCCCGCCGTACCGAGGGGAACCACGCCGTGCACCGCGAACCGGACGACCCGTACCCGCCGATCGAACCGTACGACGACGGCATGCTGGACGTCGGCGACGGCAACCTCGTGTACTGGGAGGTGTGCGGCAACCCGGACGGCAAGCCGGCCCTGGTCGTCCACGGCGGCCCCGGCTCCGGCTGCACGCCCCGCGCCCGCCAGTACTTCGACCCGGACCGCTACCGGGTGGTGCTCTTCGACCAGCGGGGCTGCGGCCGCTCGACGCCCCATGCGAGCGACCCGGCGACGGACATGTCGCACAACACGACAGCCCACCTGATCGCCGACATGGAACGGCTGCGGGAACACCTGAACATCGACAACTGGCTCCTGTACGGGGGTTCCTGGGGCTCGACCCTGATCCTGGCGTACGCCGAGGAGCACCCGGAGCGGGTCACGGAGGCGGTGATCCCCTCGGTGACGACGACCCGCCGCAGCGAGATCGACTGGCTCTACCGGGGCGCCGGCCAGCTCTTCCCCGAGGCCTGGGACGCCTTCCGCGCCGGCGTCCCCGAGACGAGCGACCCGGCCGGCCTCGTCGCGGCGTACGCCCGCCGCATGGAGAGCGAGGACGCCGCCGTACGGGAGAGGGCGACGGCCGACTGGTGCGCCTGGGAGGACGCGGTCGTCTCGATGGAGGCGATCGCGGGCCCGCCCCCGTACAGCGGCCGCCCGGACCGCGACCAGCAGGCGCTCGTCCGGATCTGCTCCCACTACTTCTCCCACGGCGCCTGGCTGGAGGAGGGCCAACTCCTCACCCGCGCCCATCGCCTGACCGGCATCCCCGCCGCCCTGATCCACGGCCGCTTCGACCTCGCCGGCCCCCTGATCACCGCCTGGGAACTGAACCGCGCCTGGCCGGACGCCGAACTGACGGTCATCGACAACGCGGGCCACATGGGCGGCACGGAGACCCGGCGGGCGGTGCTGGCAGCGCTGGACGGGTTCGCGGCGAAGCGGTGACGGAGGCGGTGATGGGCAGCGTCCGGCCGCCGTCCCCTCAGGAGGGGGCGGCGGCCGGACGTGGGCGCTCTCAGGTGCTGCCTACCAGGCGAACGCCTCCGGAGACGGCCCCGGCCCCGGGAAGATCTCGTCCAGGCCCGTGAGCACGGCCTCCGGGAGGTCCAGATCCAGGGCGCGCAGGGCGCTGTCCAGCTGGTCGGCGGTGCGCGGGCCGACGATCGGGCCCGTGATGCCGGGGCGGGTCAGCAGCCAGGCCAGGGCCGCTTCGCCGGGCTCCAGGCCGTGCTTGTCGAGCAGGTCCTCGTACGCCTGGAGCTGGGCGCGGGTCGCCGGGTCGGCCAGGGCGTCGGCCGCGCGGCCCGAGGCGCGGCGGCCGCCCTCGGTCGTCTTCCTGATCACGCCGCCCAGCAGGCCGCCGTGCAGCGGCGACCAGGGGATGACCCCGAGGCCGTACTCCTGGGCGGCCGGGATGACCTCCATCTCGGCGCGGCGCTCGACGAGGTTGTAGATGCACTGCTCGCTGACCAGGCCGAGCGAACCGCGCCTGGCGGCCTGCTCGTTGGCCTGGGCGATCTTGTAGCCGGAGAAGTTCGAGGATCCGGCGTAGAGGATCTTGCCCTGCTGGATCAGGACGTCGATCGCCTGCCAGATCTCGTCGAAGGGCGTGTTCCGGTCGACGTGGTGGAACTGGTACAGATCGATGTGGTCGGTCTGGAGGCGCTTGAGCGAGGCGTCGACCGCCCGCCGGATGTTCACGGCGGAGAGCTTGTCGTGGTTCGGCCAGGCCTCGCCGTCGGCGGCCATGTTCCCGTACATCTTGGTGGCCAGGACCACCTTGTCGCGCCGGCCGCCGCCCTGGGCGAACCAGGTGCCGAGGATCTCCTCGGTGCGCCCCTTGTTCTCGCCCCAGCCGTAGACGTTGGCCGTGTCGAAGAAGTTCAGGCCCGCGCCGAGCGCGGAGTCCATGATCGCGTGACTGTCCGACTCATTGGTCTGCGGGCCGAAGTTCATCGTCCCGAGGACAAGCCGGCTGACCTTGAGTCCCGTACGTCCGAGCTGTGTGTACTTCATGACGCCCAAGCCAACTCCTTCGAGTCCACTCCAGGCAAGCAGGGGGCCCGGACGCGCCGGGCGGCCGGACGGCGTGCGGCACCGGCCGGCGGCCCGCCGGTCTCAGCCGCCGAGAGCGGCCCCCACGGCGACGACGACGAATATCAGCACGAGCACGGCCGCCATGATGCGGTTTCTGGTCTTCGGATCCACCCTTCGAGCGTAACCGCACCGCTCACCGTCCCAGCGGCCAGGCCCGCACCGTCTCGTAGCGCGGCCGCTCCCCCGCCACCCCGGACACCGGCAGGTCGCTCCGTACGAGACTCAGCTCCCCTGCCTCCCAGCGCTCCCCCGCGAACCCCGCCAGCGCCGCCGTGAACGGCCTCAGGTCCACCTCGCCCCGGCTCCGGGCCAGCGTGAGGTGCGGGGTGTAGCGGCGGTGCTCCTCCATCGGCAGCCCGGCCCGCCGGGCGGCGGCGTCAGCGCGCTCGGCGAGCAGCCGCAGCGTGTCGAGCCCGCCCGCCGCCCCGGCCCACAGCGCCCGGCCGCCGAAGTGCCCCGCGCCGTACAGGCGGAGCGGGAAGGGGTCGGTGCGGCGGGCGGCCCGCTCCAGGCGGGTCTCCAGCTCCGGCCGTACGTCCTCCGGCACCTCGCCGTAGAACGCGAGCGTGAAGTGCCAGCCCTCGGGGCCCGTCCAGCGCAGGTCCCGCGCGCCGGGCAGGGCGTGGAGCGGGGCCAGGGCCGTACGGAGTCCGGCCACGGCGGAGGCGGGCGGGAGGACGGCGGCGAAGAGGCGCTGGGTGGGTGGACGGCCGGAGCTGTGGCTGCTCATGCGCGCGAGTCTGGCAGGTCCGGGCGTGTCCGGGGTGCCGGGCCTATCGTTGTACTACGCGGCTGCCCGCACGCCCGTGCGGCAGCGGGGAGGAGCGGCACGATGACCGTCGTAGACACCGACAGGATCGACATGGCCGACACCAGCGACGAGCGCACTCTGGACATGATGTTCGAGTGGCTTGAGCCCGTCCCCGAGGGATTCAAGGTCGAGATCGTCGAGGGGACCGTCCACATGTCGCCGCAGCGGGACACGCACTGGGAAATCACCTTCGACATCCTGGAGCAGCTCCGCACCACGTACGAACGCCGGCAGCTGAAGACCGACGTACGCATCGACTTTCCCGGTCTCCTCAACGGCTTCGCCTCCGCCGTCCTCGCCCTCGCCTCCGACGCCGTCAAGGGCGAGGACGGCCGCTGGCGCTACCAGGACGTCGAGTTCGTCGCCGAGGTGATCTCCAGGAGCACGGCGGCCAACGACTACGGCTCCAAGAAGGCCACCTACGCCGTGGCCGGTGTCCCCGTCTACCTCATCGTCGATCCGTACACCGGGACCTGGCACCTGCACACGCTCCCGAAGGAGGACGAGTACCGCAGCGTCCTGAGCCTGGACTTCGGCACCCCGGTCGACCTCACCTCGACCGTCGTCGGGCTCGTCCTCGCGACCGACGCCTTCCCCCGCGACTGACTCCGCCCCCGCCCCGCATACGAAAACCGCCCTCCTCCCGGTCACTCCGGGAGGAGGGCGGTTCCCCGTGTGTCACGCCGCCGTCGCCAGTTGCTCGCGCGGGACGAAGCGGACGTGCGGGCGGCCCGGGCGGAGGTCGACCTTCAGGCGGAGGCCGCCGACGCGGGCGAGGGCGAAGCCGACGCCCAGGGCGGCGATCACCGAGATCGCGCCGCCGGCCGCGAAGCCGACGCGGGCGCCGTACGTGTCGCTGATCCAGCCGACGATCGGGGCGCCCACCGGCGTACCCCCGGCGAAGACCATCATGTACAGGCTCATCACCCGGCCCCGCATCTCCGGGTCGGCGGCCATCTGGACGCTCGTGTTCGCGGTGATGTTCGTCGTCAGGCCGAGCATGCCGATCGGGACCAGCAGGATCGAGAAGAGCCAGACGTTCGGGGAGAGCGAGGCGGCGATCTCCAGCAGCCCGAACGCCGTGCCCGCCGCCACCAGCATCCGCAGCCGGGTGGAGCGGCGGCGGGCCGACAGCAGCGCGCCGGCCAGCGAGCCGGCCGCCATCAGGATGTTGAAGAACGAGTACATGCCCGCGCCGCCGTCGAAGATCTCGTCGGCGTAGGCGGTCAGCCAGATCGGGAAGTTGAAGCCGAACGTGCCGACGAAGCCGACCAGGACGATCGGCCAGATCAGCTCGGGGCGGCCGCGTACGTAACGCAGGCCCTCGCGGAGCTGCCCCTTGGCGCGGGGCACCCGTACCGAGGCGTGCAGTTCGCTCGTCCGCATCATCAGCAGGCCGACGAGCGGGGCCAGGAAGGAGAGGCCGTTGAGCAGGAACGCCCAGCCGCTGCCGACCGTGGTGATCAGGACGCCCGCGACGGCGGGGCCGATGAGCCGGGCGGACTGGAAGTTCGCCGAGTTCAGGCTGACCGCGTTGCGGAGCTGCGCGGGGCCGACCATCTCGGAGACGAACGACTGGCGGGCCGGGTTGTCGACGACGGTCACCATGCCGAGGAGGAAGGCGACCAGGTAGACGTGCCAGACCTCGACGACCCCGGTCAGGGTCAGGACGGCCAGCGCGATGCCGCACAGGCCGAGCATGGCCTGGCTGACGAGCAGGATCTGCCGCTTCGGGAGGCGGTCGGCGATGACGCCGCCGTACAGGCCGAAGAGCAGCATGGGAAGGAACTGGAGGGCCGTGGTGATGCCTACGGCCGTTGCCGAACCCGTCAGGCTCAGCACGAGCCAGTCCTGCGTGATGCGGGACATCCAGGTACCGGTGTTGGAGATCACGGCGCCCGTGGCGAACAGGCGGTAGTTACGGATCTTCAGCGACGAGAAGGTCCCGCCGGTCTTGCTCTCGTGGGTGGAAGTCGGTGCGGGGGCGGAGTCTGCTCCGGATCCCGTACTCAAAAGGGTTCGCCTCCTCGGGCGTCTGCGGCGTTCGGTCCGACGAGGACGTGACGACGGGCGCTCCGGCGGTGGTCCGCCGCCGTACCGGATGGCGTGCTCCGGTACGGCGGCGGGTCACCGCCGACGCGCCCGCGGGGGTCACAGGTGGGCGAGCTTCTCCAACACGGGCGCGGCGGCCCGAAGCGTCTCCCACTCGTCCTCGTCCAGGCCCTCGGCGAGGTGGGACAGCCAGGCGTTCCGCTTGGTGCGGCTCTCCGCGAGCATGGCCTCGGCCTGCTCGGTCTGGCTGACCCTCTTCTGCCGACGGTCATCGGGGTGCGGTTCCAGCCTGACCAGCCCCTTCGCTTCCAGCAGCGCGACGATGCGGGTCATCGACGGGGGCTGCACATGCTCCTTGCGGGCCAGCTCACCGGGGGTGGCCGATCCGCAGCGGGCAAGGGTGCCGAGCACCGACATCTCGGTGGGGCTCAGCGACTCGTCGACACGCTGGTGCTTCAGGCGCCGGCCCAGCAGCATCACGGCGGAGCGGAGGGAGCTCACGGCGGCGGCACTGTCGCCGTCGTGGATCAGGTCAGGCATGTTCGTTAGCGTAACTCATTACCCAACCTAAATACCACTCGCTTACACCTCCCGTAAATTCCGATCACCCGAACGAGTGAGTTGGAAGCGGAAAGTGACGCACGGAGCGCTCCGGGGCGGCGACCCTGCTGGACATGGGATCGACAGTGCTCAGCCTGCGGATAGACGGTGAGCTGCTCGACCGGCTCCGGCAGCACGCCGCGAAACGCGGAATGAGCGTCCAGGACTATGTGGTCCGGACGCTCATTCGCGACGACTTCGACGAACGCTTCAAGGCGGCCGTCGAGGAGACGGAGAAGTTCTACGGCGACTCCGGGGGAAGCGTGACGCCCCCGATCGACTCCAGGAGGAGCGTGACGCCACCGATCACGTGAGGCCGAGCGCCGGCATCGCGTAGTAGAAGACGAAGACCGCCGACACCACGTACATCGCGATCGGGACCTCACGGCCCCGGCCGGCCGCCAGGCGCAGCACGGAGAAGGCGACGAAGCCGATGCCGATGCCGTTGGTGATCGAGTACGTGAACGGCATCATCACCATCGCGAGGAACGCCGGGACCGCGAGCGTGTAGTCGCTCCAGTCGATGTCCCGCACCGAGCCCGCGATGATCAGGAAGCCGACCGCCAGCAGGGCGGGAGTGGCCGCCTGCGACGGGACCATGGTCGCCAGCGGTGTGAGGAACAGCGCCACCGAGAAGAGCAGACCGGTCACCACGCTCGCCAGTCCGGTGCGGGCGCCCTCGCCGACGCCCGCGGTGGACTCCACGAAGCACGTGGTGGCGGAGGAGGAGCTCGCACCGCCCGCGGCGACCGCGATGCCGTCCACGAACAGCACCTTGTTGATGCCGGGGAAGTTGCCGTCCTGGTCCATCAGCTTCGCCTCGTCGCCGACGCCCAGAATGGTGCCCATCGCGTCGAAGAAGCAGGACAGCAACACGGTGAAGACGAACAGGATGCCGGTCAGCAGACCGACCTTCCCGAACCCGCCGAACAGGCTGACCTCGCCGAGCAGCCCGAAGTCGGGCGCGGAGACCGGGTTGCCCGGCCACGACGGCGTCGTCAGACCCCACGCCCCGTCGGGCAGACCGGCCACCGCGTCGATGACCAGGGCGAGGGCCGTCATGGCGACGATCGAGATCAGGATCGCGCCGGGCACCTTGCGCACGATCAGCGCGAGCGTGAGCAGCGCGCCCAGCACGAAGACGAGGATCGGCCAGCCGGTGAGGTGACCGTCGCCGCCGAGTTGGAGCGGCACGGTGGTGTGGGCGGCGTCCGGCATGCGCGAGACGAAGCCCGAGTCGACGAGGCCGATCAGCAGGATGAAGAGGCCGATACCGATCGCGATGCCCTTGCGGAGCGACTTCGGCACGGCGTTCATCACGCGTTCCCGCAGCCCGGTCGCGACCAGCAGCATCACCACGATGCCCGCGAGGACGACCATGCCCATCGCGTCCGGCCAGCTCATCCGGGGGGCGAGCTGGAGCGCGACGACGGTGTTGACGCCGAGGCCGGCGGCGAGCGCGATCGGCACATTGCCGATGACGCCCATCAGCAGCGTGGAGAACGCGGCGGACAGCACGGTGGCGGTGACCAGCTGCCCGTTGTCGAGCTGGTTGCCGTACATGTCCTTCGCGCTGCCCAGGATGATCGGGTTGAGCACGATGATGTACGCCATCGCGAAGAACGTGGCGAACCCGCCGCGGAACTCACGGGCGACGGTCGACCCCCGCTCGGAAATCTTGAAGAACCGGTCCAGGCTGCCCTGGGACTGCGGAGCCGAGGGGGGCGGGGAGTCGACCGGAGCGGTGGCCGAGGGGGGCATGGGTGACCTCAGTCGTACGTAGGGAGGTAAGGCGCGGGGGCGGAGCAGAGGAGCAGAGGAGCAGAGGAGCAGAGGAGCAGAGGAGCAGAGGAGCAGAGGAGCAGAGGAGCAGAGGAGCAAAAGGTGATCGAAATTGGATGTTCAGACGAACAATTCGAGCCAGCCCAAAGCAGATTCAGTATGAATACATCAAGCGAAGATCGCTATCTCCGCGCGTAGACCCTTGCGCCGACCGGCCCGCCACCCACCGATCGGGTGACCCGTACGCGGCCCCATAGACTGAACCCATGGAGAAGTGGACACCGAAGCACGAGGCGCCCGAACCCCTGGAGGGCCCCGTCGTCGCCACCGTCGTCGGCGGCACGATCCTCTGGTTCGTCCTCTTCCTCGCCCAGCTCCCCTTCTACGGCTGGTTCGCCGACCGCGGCCACACCTGGTGGGTGTGGACGCCGCTGGCCGGCGCCGGACTGGGCCTGATCGGGATCTGGTACGTCCGCGGGCGCGACGCCGCCCTCAAGCGGCACGCGGCCCGGGTCGAGGCCAAGGACGCCGCCGGGGCCGAGGCGGCGGACGACGCGCTGGGCCGCTGAACCCACCGGCCCGTTTCCGGTGCCGGCCGGCGGGACCGACCCGTACGAGCACGGGCCGACCCGTACGACCACGAGCCGACCCGTACGACCACGGGACCGACTTGGTCCTCCCCTGGTCGGATCTTCGCCCCTCCCGGTGGGTGATCCGACACGCACCCCCGTAACGTCTGACCCATGACGCAGCGGGCACTCGATTCCTCCGGGGAGCAGACCCCCGGACCCTCCCGGCCGGCCATGATCGACGCGGGGGCGGAACTCGATCCCGTGCACCCCATGGAGCCACCGCCGCCGCCCCACCGACCCGACGGTCTGAGCACCGCCGAGGTCGCCGAACGGGTCGCGCGCGGTGAGGTCAACGACGTACCCGTGCGGTCCTCGCGCTCGGTCACCGAGATCGTGCGGGCCAATGTCTTCACCCGGTTCAACCTGATCATCGGCGTGCTCTGGGTGATCATGCTGTTCGTCGCGCCGATCCAGGACAGCCTCTTCGGCTTCGTGATCGTCGCCAACACCGGCATCGGCATCATCCAGGAGTGGCGGGCCAAGAAGACCCTGGACAGCCTCGCGGTGATCGGCGAAGCGAAGCCGACCGTGCGGCGCGACGGGGTCGCCGCCGAGATCTCCACCTCCGAGATCGTCCTCGGCGACCTGGTCGAGCTGGGCCCCGGCGACAAGGTGGTCGTGGACGGCACGGTCGCCGAGGCCGACAGCCTGGAGATCGACGAGTCGCTGCTCACCGGCGAGGCCGACCCGGTGCTCAAGCGGGCGGGCGACCCGGTGATGTCGGGCAGCTTCGTCGTCGCGGGCGGCGGCGCGTTCACCGCGACCAAGGTGGGCCGCGAGGCGTACGCCGCCCAGCTCGCCGAGGAGGCGTCGCGCTTCACGCTCGTCCACTCCGAGCTGCGCAGCGGCATCAGCACGATCCTGAAGTACGTCACCTGGATGATGGTGCCGACGGCGATCGGGCTGATCATCAGCCAGCTCGTCGTGAAGGACAACAACTTCAAGGACTCCGTCGCCCGGACCGTCGGCGGCATCGTCCCGATGATCCCCGAGGGGCTCGTCCTGCTGACCTCGGTGGCCTTCGCCATCGGCGTCGTACGCCTGGGCCGCAAGCAGTGCCTGGTGCAGGAGCTGCCCGCCATCGAGGGCCTCGCCCGGGTCGACGTGGTCTGCCTGGACAAGACGGGCACCCTCACCGAGGGCGGCATGGACGTCACCGAGGTCCGGCCGCTGAACGGGAGCGACGAGGCGTACGTCAAGGAGGTACTGCGGACGTTCGGCGCCTCGGACTCCCGGCCCAACGCCAGCCTCCAGGCCATCATCGACGCGTACCCGCAGGGGGACGGTGCCGCCTGGACGGTCACCGACGCGATGCCGTTCTCCTCCGCCCGCAAGTACAGCGGCGCGGCGTTCGAGGAGGCCGACGGAACGGCCTCCGCCTGGCTGCTCGGCGCCCCCGACGTCCTGCTGTCCGAGGACGACGCGACCCTCACCGAGATCGAGCACCTCAACCAGCAGGGCCTGCGGGTACTGCTGCTGGCCCGGGTGCGGGGCGACCTGAACGCGCCCGGCGCGGCCGCCGGAGCCGCCCCCACCGCCCTGGTGGTCCTGGAGCAGCGGCTGCGCCCCGACGCGGGCGAGACGCTCGCCTACTTCGCCGACCAGAACGTGGCCACCAAGGTCATCTCCGGCGACAACGCGGTCTCGGTCGGCGCGGTCGCCGGAAAGCTGGGCCTCGCGGGCGCCGAGAACACCCTGGACGCCCGCCGGCTGCCCACCGACCCGGACGAGATGGCCACGGCCATGGAGCAGAACGCGGTCTTCGGCCGGGTCACCCCGCAGCAGAAGCGGGACATGGTGGCCGCCCTCCAGTCACGCGGCCACACGGTCGCGATGACCGGCGACGGCGTGAACGACGTGCTGGCCCTCAAGGACGCCGACATCGGCGTCTCGATGGGCTCGGGCTCGGAGGCGACGCGCGCGGTGGCGCAGATCGTGCTGCTGAACAACAGCTTCGCGACGCTGCCCTCGGTGGTCGCCGAGGGCCGCCGGGTGATCGGCAACATCACCCGGGTCGCCACCCTCTTCCTGACCAAGACGGTCTACTCGGTGCTGCTGGCGATCCTGGTGGTCTGCACCCAGGTGGAGTACCCGTTCCTGCCGAGGCATCTGACCCTGCTGTCGACGCTGACCATCGGCGTCCCGGCGTTCTTCCTCGCGCTCGCGCCCAACAAGGAGCGCGCCCAGCCCCACTTCGTACGCCGCGTGATGCGGTACGCGATCCCCTCGGGCATCATCGCGGCGACGGCCACCTTCACGACGTACCTCGTGGCGCGGCACTACTACAGCGGCGAGGGCGCGCTGGAGGCCGAGACGAGCGCGGCGACGCTGACGCTGTTCCTGGTCTCCATGTGGGTCCTGGCGATCATCGCCCGCCCGTACACCTGGTGGCGCATCGGCCTGGTGGCGGCGATGGGGCTCGGCTTCCTGATCGTGCTCGTGGTGCCGTGGCTCCAGGACTTCTTCGCGCTGAAGCTGGTGGGCGCGCCGATGCCGTGGACGGCGGTCGGCATCGCGGTGGCGGCGGCCGCGCTGCTGGAGTTCACCTGGCGCTGGGTGGGGCGACGCTTCGGGATGTAGGGATGCGGAGAGCGGGGAAGCCCGGAGGCCCCTGGAGGCGACTCAGTCGAACCAGCGGTCCCGGGCCAGCTCCTCCGTACGGGACGGGTCCTCCAGCAGGGCCGCGACCTCGAAGCGGCGGGGCCACTGGCCCGCCGCCCAGGCCAGACCGGCCGCCACGCCCTCCAGGGTCGCGGCGTGGACGACCCCGTCCGGGGTGCGGCGCCAGTCCAGTTCGACGCCGCCCGCCCGGAGTTCGGGGTGCTCGATGTACGTGTCCGGGGTGCCGGGGCCGAGCAGGACCCGGACCGACTCCGGTACGCGGTGCTCCTCGCCCTCGCTCGTCACACCCGCCTCGATCGTCTCGCCGAGCCGCCGCACCTGGAGCAGATCGGCCAACTCGGCGGCCCGGGAAGGCGCTACGGGGAGCAGGGGCAGGCCCGCCGTGAGCGGCAGCACGTCGGGGGCGTCCGCGATCACGGCGTCCGCCGCGTCGACCACCGTCACCTCGCCGTCCACCACCGCGCGCAGTTCGTCCGGCAACGTCACCTGGTCCGGGTCCAGTTCGGCGAGGGCCGTGTAGAGCGCGTGCAGCTGTACGGGGGTGACGGGGCGGTCCTCGTCGGCGAGCCGGCCCAGCAGCTCGGCCGCACCGCCCGGCTCGTCCAGGAGCGCGGCCACCGAGGTGCGCACCCCCAGCGCCCGCAGCACTTCGGTGTCGTCGAAGCCGGTGGCGTCCACCGCGTCGTAGAGCCCGGCCAGCCGGAGGTCGCCGCCCGCCGCGCGCAGTCCGGCCGGGCGGCGGCCGTCGAGCACGGGGTGGTCGCGCAGCCACCACGCCGTGTACGGGCGCACGGACTGCGTCGTCCCGTCCGGCAGCAGCACCCGCACGGGCTGCGTCAGCGCGTCGCGCAGCGGCGGCCGCGCGAGCATCGCGAGTGCCTGCGGCCAGGCGTCGTCGTCGACCAGGTCGAGATCCCGTACGGCGACGATCTCGGTGGCCACGGGCGGCACCGGGGTCTCGGGCAGCTGGTCGAGGAGGTCCTCGCACCAGACGTCGACGGCGTCCAGCAGCCCGGCGTCGTCCGGTTCGGCGAAGTCGCTGTCGCGGGGCTCCAGTTCGTCCGGGTCCAGGACGACGTCGTTGGCCCGGACGAGGGCGAAGGTGGCGAGCACCCCGCAGGCGGTGAGCGGGCCCTCGCCCCAGCGGTCGGCCAACTCCTGGTCGGCGAGGGCGAGTTCCCCTTCCCGCATGACCTGGGCGAACGCACTTCCCGGGAGGACCAGTTCACCGGCGGGGGCGGGCTCACCCTCCTCGTCGGGGAGGGCGAGCGCGCCGAGCCACGGTTCGTCGCCGGGGGCCAGCTCGGCGTCCCGGACGAGGGTGAGCACGGTCTCGGCCAGCTCGTCGCCGTCGAGCGCGTCCTCGTCCCAGATCTCCCCCGCGTCCAGCGAACCGGCCACGGCCGCCCGCACCTGCGGGGTCGTCAGCACGGCGCGGGGCGTGGCGGGCAGGGCCCCGAGCTTCTCCAGCAGCGGGTGCGCGGCGTCCGGGTGGGCGACCTTGAGCCCGAGCCGGGAGAGGCGGGCGAGGACCGGGCCGGTGAGCCCGTCCGGAAGCGGCAGCAGGATCTGGCGCGGCCCGATCGCGGTGCGCGGCGGGCGGCCCGCCCGCTCGTCGTCCGGGTCGCCCGCGAGCGGGACCGGCAGGCCGGTGAGCCGGTCGGGGTCGGTGCCCGCGAGGCTGTCGTAGAGCCGGTACCACCAGGCGGGGTCGCGCTCCAGACCGGCGAGCCGGTCGATGGCCTCGGTCAGCGGTACGCGGGCGACGCCGAGGGTGCGCAGTTCGGTGCGGCGCTCCAGCCCGGCGGGCAGCAGACAGGGCAGCACCTCGGCGAGCACCCGTACGGTCTCGGCCCCGACCCCCTCGACGACCTCGGCCTCGACGGGCCGCAGGGCGGCGGTGTCGGAGGCGGCGCTCTCCGTACGGTCCCAGTCGTCGCCCCAGCCGTTCTCCGCCTCGGGGTCACGGGGCGCGGCGGGCTCCAGGAACGCGACGCGCGGCAGCCGGGCGAGGATCGCTCCGCGCAGGGCCCCGTCCAGACCGCCCTTGCCGAGGGGCCCCGGCACCAGGTCGATGGTCCCGGTCGACACCGGCCGCCAGGCGCCCAGCAGCTCCGCGTACGCGTCGGCCGCCCGCTCCACCAGGAAGTCCGTCAGCGGCCCCGGCGCGGGGTGCCTGCGGGCGGTGTCCAGCGGGAGCGAGGCGATGAGCAGGGCGGGGATGCCGAGCGGTTCGTCGGTGGGCGTCGGGGCGTGCACGACCGGTGCCGTACGGGGGTGGAGCGGGGCGCCCGCCTCGTCGACCGGCACCGCCCAGGTGACCGACCAGTGCGGGCGCAGCCGCTCCTCGACCGGCCGGTCGGCGAGCAGGGCGGGCTCGACGGGCCCGTGGTGGAAGACGGTGCGCCAGCGGCCCAGGCCGCGCGCGGAGTCGTCGATGTGCGTGTACGGGCCGTGGACCGAACGGCGCAGGGTCCGCGTACCGTCCGGGGTCTCGATGACGACCTCGTCCAGGCCGGGCAGCGTGAGCAGCAGCGCGTCGTCCACGGCCGCCAGCAGCCGGGCCACCAGGTCCTCGGCGGTGCCGTCGCGCAGCGGCAGCACGACGACGGTGTCGTACCCCTGGGGCGCGGAGCCCTCGGCGGGCAGCGGCAGGCGCAGCAGCGGTACGTGTCCGTCGCGGCGGCGCAGCTCGTCGCCGAGGCCGGGGCTGCCGACGGACGCCGCCCGGGCCAGCTCGCGCGCCTCGGCCAGGGACCAGCGCACACCGCCGTGGAGGCCGAGCACCGCGGGCTCGTCGCTGACCGCGAGGACGGCGGCGAACCCGACGCCGAAGCGGCCGACGGAGGACTCGTGGCCCTCGCGCTTGGCGGAGGCGCGCAGGGTGGAGAGCGACTCGACGCCGGTCGCGTCGAGGGGTGCGCCGGTGTTGGCGGCGGCCAGCACGCAGCGGCCGTCCGGGTCGCCGGGGGCGGCGGGGTGCAGGGTGAGGCGGAGCCGGCCGGGGGCGCCCGCGCGGGCGGCGGCGTCGGCGGCGTTCTGGGCCAGCTCGACGACGAGCCGGTCGCGGTAGCCGCCGAGCGCGAGGTCCTCCTCGGCGTTGGCGTCCTCCCGGAACCGGGCGGGCCCGGCGCCCCACGCGTCGAGCACGCCGCGCCGCAGCCGTGCCGTCCCGAACGGATCGGCCCCCTCGGTCGCCTTCATGCTCACGGTCTCGACTCCGTCCGCTGTGTCGGTCGGGCGCGCGGATGCCCGTGCCGCCCAGTGTGCGCCCGAAGGTACCGCGCCCGCCGCCCCGGCCGTACCGCACCATCCCCAGCCCGTCCGGCGGCACTCTCAGCCCGTCCGGCGTTTGAGGACGGAACCCTTGCTCAGGTGAGCGGGCACAGAGGACAGGGACCTTGGGCACAGCGCCCCGCAGCGGCAAGCGACACCACGTCGACGGTTCCGTCCTCAAACGCCGGACAGGCTGAAAACGTGGTCACCGCCGCACGCGGAAAATCAAGCCCGTCCGGCGATTGAGGACATCGGTGAGCGGCACCCTCAGGAGTGGCCCAGGTCCTCCGAAGCCCCGTCCGCCTCATCCGGCACGGAGCCCCCGTCCCGCTCGGGCCGCAGCGAATACGCGTCCACCCGCATCGTGTCCATCGCATGCGGCGCCGGCTTCGGCGGCACCGGCATCACCGCGGCCTCCGAGTGCCCGCCGCAGCCGTACGCCAGCGACACCACATGGCCGTCCGCCGGACCGAACTCGTTCGCGCACACCCCGAAGGCCTGCTTCAGCGAGCCCGCCATCGGGATCAGGAACGCGCAGCTGACACACGTCGCCGGGGCCGCCTGGGCCATCGGCGTCTTCGGGCCGAACGCCTCGTCCCAGCGGTCGGCCGCCGCGTACAGCCCGTACCGCGACAGCACCCGCGCCCGGCGCGTACCGAGCTCGTCCGCGACCGCGGCGATGGATCCGCGGCTGGTCGCGGCCACCGGCCGGTCGGTCAGCTCGGCGTCCTCCGAGTCGACCAGCTCCGCCAGCTCCTCGGAGACCACGGAGTTCGGCGGCGGCTCGTCCTCGCCGGTCCAGCCGGGCTCCAGGCGCAGGTCCTCCGCCTCGGTGGGCAGCAGGTCGCCCGGGCCCATGTCGCCGGGGCGAAGCCGCTCGCTCCACGGCACCCACTCCGGCGCCAGGAGCGCGTCGGCGCCGGGCAGCAGCACCGTTTCGTCCAGGGTGACGTTCTTCGCGCGGGAGGCCCGCGCCACCGTCACCGCCCAGCGCCAGCCCCGGTAGCCGGGCTCCTTGGCCTCGAAGTAGTGGGTGACGACCCGGTCCCCCTCGGAGACCACGCCGATGTGCTCACCGACCACACCGGGTGCGGCGGCCTCCTCGGCGGCCGCGCGCGCGAGGCCGACCGCCTCGGCACACAGGCGGTCGGGAACGGGGGTACGGGCCGTACGGCTTCGCGTCGTCGTCGCAGCACTCACAGGTCTTCGCTTCTCTCCATACGCCAGTCTCACGAGCGCGCCAGCTGCTGCACGATTGCCGTTTCGGCCAGACAAGTGCGGGCGGAGCGGACCTGAGGGCCGCGTCGACGTCCACACCCGTTGTGCCTGCCTCGGGCGCGCCTTCTGCCACCCATTCTGCGGGATCGCCGAGAGGCGCGCGGCCAAGAACAACCGCCGGTGGCGCGTTACGCACGCTACCCTCTCCGCCGCTCTGCGCCCACCTGCCCGTCCCAAACGTGCCGTATCCGTTCCCGCCGGGTTCCCGCCGACGCGCGTACGACGCCGGTCCGACACCGGTCCGACATCGGTCGGACAACGGTCCGACGCCGGTCAGGAGGCGGCGGGAGGGACAGCGGCGCGCGGTACCGGCACCGCTCGTCCGACGGCGCGTCCAACAGGGCGTCACACGCGCGTCCGCACCCGATCACCGTTCATTCCGGCCAGGGTTGGGGCACTATGACGGGGTGACTGCCGCCAGGTCGCACGACGGTCCCGGCCCGCTCCGCAGGGCGGGACGGGCGACGGGCCATGCCCTGCGCGCCCCGTTCACCGGCACGGCGCGCGGTATCCGCAAGGCGACGCACGCCCACGGCGCGGGCGAATCCGGCCTCGGCAAACTCATCGAGCTGCACGCGGTGAACGGCGCGGGCGACGTCATGATCACGGTCGCGCTCGCCTCCACCGTCTTCTTCTCCGTGCCGACGGACGAGGCACGGGGCCGGGTGGCCCTCTACCTCGCCATCACCATGGCCCCCTTCACCCTGCTCGCCCCGGTGATCGGCCCGCTCCTGGACCGCCTGCCGCACGGCCGCCGCGCCGCGATGGCGGGCGCGATGCTGGCCCGTGCGCTGCTGGCGATCACCATGTCGGGCGCGGTCGCCACGGGCGGTCTGGAGCTGTATCCGGCCGCACTGGGCGTCCTGGTCTCCTCGAAGGCGTACGGCGTGGTGCGCAGCGCGGTCGTGCCACGTCTGCTGCCACCGAAGTTTTCCCTGGTGAAGGCCAATTCCCGGGTCACCCTGGCCGGGCTGCTGGCTACCGGGGTGGCGGCCCCGATCGGGGCCGGCCTCCAGACCATCGGCTCCCCCTGGCCGCTCTACGGCGCCTGCGCGATTTTCGTCGCGGGCACCTTCCTCGCCTTCACCCTGCCGCCCAAGGTCGACTCCGCGAAGGGCGAGCGCCGGGCGCGGCTGATCGTCCCGCACCACGACGAGGAGGCCGTACCGCGCCCCGCCCCCGGCAAGGGCAGCACCCGCGCCGGCCTTCGCAAGGGAGGCGCCAAGGGATCCAAGGGATCCAACGGGGAGAAACCGGCCAGGGAGCGGCCGCCGGGCCTGCGGTCCGTCGGCGGGTCCGTCCTGCACGGGCTCCAGGCCAACGCCGCGCACCGGGCCCTCTCCGGCTTCCTCATCTTCTTCCTGGCGTTCCTGCTGCGCGAGCACCCGCTGGCCGGGCAGAGCGCGGCGGTCTCGCTCGGCATCGTCGGCGTGGCGGCGGGCGTCGGCAACGCCTGCGGTACGGCGGTCGGGTCCTGGCTCCGGGCCCGCGGGCCCGAGGTGATCATCGCGACGGTGCTCGGTCTCGCGCTGAGCGTGGCGGTCCTCGCCGCGGTCTTCTTCTCCACCCTGCTGGTCGCCGCGCTCGGCGCGGTCGCCGGCTTCACCCAGGCCCTCTCCAAGCTGTCGCTCGACGCGATGATCCAGCGGGATGTGCCCGAGGAGGTCCGCACCTCCGCGTTCGCCCGGTCCGAGACATTGCTCCAGATGGCGTGGGTGGTCGGCGGCGGCATCGGCATCGCCCTGCCGCTCAACGCGGTGCTCGGCATGTCGGTCGCCGCGGGCATTCTCGCGCTCGGCGCGGCCACGTCCGTACGGGGCCTCCTGGGGGCCGCGCGGCGCGGCACGCCGCACCCCCGCGTGGCATGAGCGGAGGCGACCGATAGCCTTCGGCCCATGACCGTTGCGTTCTTCTCCGGTAAGGGCCGTCGAATCGGCGTCGCTCTTGGTGCCGTGTCCGCGGGACTCCTTGTCCTGTCCGCCTGCGACAAGCCGACGCCGCTCGCCACCGTGACGGTCGGCAGTGACTCGGTGAACACCGAGGCCGCCTGCTACAACGACGGCGATGCGATCAAGGAGTCCCTGATCCAGGGCTGCCTGAACAAGAAGGCCGAGAAGACCATCAAGGTCTCCATGGACGACCAGGTCCGCTTCGGCGTCGACCCCGAGATCGCCGAGAACGGCTGGACGCTCTTCATCAACGGCCAGCAGGCCGAGCAGGAGCCGTTCAAGAAGACCTACCGGACGATCCCCGGCAACGCCTTCTTCGCCAGCCAGACGGGCAAGCCGGCCGAGAAGACGAACATCTCCATCGTGGAGACCAAGGGCAAGAAGCTCACGGGCATCTGGCAGTTCGAGTTCAAGAAGGACTGAACCGCCGCCGCCCGAAGAGCGCCCCCTCGCTCCTCCCCCCGTCCTCGACCCTGAGGCTGAATCCGTGCGTGTGCTCGTCGTGACCGCTGTCCCGGTGGAACGGGACGCGGTCACGCGTGCGTTCGGGGGCACCCCGGAGACCGTGGCGCTGCCGGGGGGCGAGGTGCACCGCTGCGGGGCGTTCGACGTCCTGGCGGGCGGCGCGGGCCCCGCCGCCGCCGCCGCGGCCACCGCCTTCGCCCTGGCTGCCGCCCTCGCCCCGGCCTCCGCCTTCGCCCCGACGGCCGCCGAGCCGCCGGCCCCCGGCCCGTACGGCCTCGTCGTCTCGGCCGGGATCGGCGGTGCGTTCACCCCGCTGACCCCGCTCGGCTCGCTGGTCGTGGCGAGCGACATCGTCGCCGCCGACCTGGGCGCCGACACCCCCGACGGCTTCCGTCCCGTCACCGCGCTCGGCTTCGGCCGGGACCGCTTCGCCCCGCCGCCCGCGCTCGTCCGCGAGGTGGCGGCCGCCGCGGGCGCCACCGCCGGCCCCGTCCTCACCGTCTCCACCGTGACCGGCACCGCCGAACGCGCCGCCGGCCTGCTCGCCGCGCACCCGGGGGCGCTGGCCGAGGCGATGGAGGGCTTCGGGGTCGCGGAGGCCGCCGCCCGGGCCGACGTGCCTGTACTGGAACTGCGGGCCGTCTCGAACGCCGTCGGCCCCCGCGACCGGGACGCCTGGCGCATCGGCGACGCGCTGGCGGCGCTCACGGACGCGTTCGGGAAGACGGCACCCGTACTGGAAGGTTGGAACCGGCATGACCACTGAAGCGAACCCGGGCCCGGCCGACGAAGCGATCGAGATCGCCTTCTCGCCCTGCCCCAACGACACCTTCGTCTTCGACGCCTGGGCGCACGGCAGGATCCCCGGCGCGCCCGCGCCGGCCGTGACCTTCGCCGACATCGACATCACCAACGGCATGGCCGAGCGCGGCGAGCTGGACGTCCTGAAAGTGTCGTACGCGGTCCTGCCGTGGGTCCTCGACGACTACGCCCTGCTGCCGTGCGGCGGGGCGCTGGGCCGAGGTTGCGGCCCGCTGGTCCTCACCAAGGAACTGGGCCTCGACCTGACCGGCCGGACCGTCGCCGTGCCGAGCGAGCGCTCGACGGCGTACCTGCTGTTCCGGCTCTGGGCGGCGGAGATGGTCCCGGGCGGGGTCGGCGAGGTCGTCGTGATGCCGTTCGACGAGATCATGCCCGCCGTACGGGACGGCAAGGTCGACGCCGGCCTGGTCATCCACGAGGCCCGTTTCACGTACCGGAACTTCGGTCTGCACAACCTGGCCGACATGGGCCGCCACTGGGAGGACACCACGGGCCTCCCGATCCCCCTCGGCGCGATCATCGCCAAGCGCTCCCTCGGCGAGGAGACCCTGCGCCACCTGGCCGACACGATCCGCAGCTCGGTCAGGATGGCCTGGGACCACCCGGAGGTCTCCCGGCCGTACGTCCAGGAGCACGCCCAGGAGATGGACCCGGCCGTCGCGGACCAGCACATCGGCCTGTACGTGAACGAGTTCACCGCCGACCTCGGCGAGGACGGCTACGCGGCGATCCGCGGCCTGCTGACCCGCGCGGCCGCCGAGGGGCTCGTACCGCCCCTCGGCCCGGACGCGCTGGCGTTTCCCTGAGCCCGCCGACCGCTTCGGGTCAGACGTCGAGCTGGTCGGCGACCGCCCTCAGCAGGCCCGCGATCTTCGCACCGGAGGCCTTGTCGGGGTAGCGGCCCCGCTCCAGCTGCGGCGTGATGTTCTCCAGCACCGTCGTCAGGTCCTGCACGATCGACGCCAGCTCGTCCGGCTTACGGCGCTGCGCGGCCGCGACCGACGGGGTGGGGTCGAGGACCACCACGGAAAGGGCCTGGTCGCCGCGCTGGCCCGCGACCACGCCGAACTCCACGCGCTGGCCGGGCTTGAGTGCGTCGACTCCGGCAGGGAGTACCGACGAGTGGACGAAGACGTCGCCGCCGTCGTCGCGGGAGAGAAAGCCGAAGCCCTTCTCGTTGTTGAACCACTTGACCTTGCCGGTGGGCACGTCTGTCCTCGTCCTCGTACTCGTCGGTGTGCGGAAGAGCCGGGATACGGCTCCGGATAGCAATACAGCGGGTCACCGTGACCCGCCCGCTCCAGGCTAATGGCCCTACGGCCGGTGACAAGACGTCGCCGGAGAGTTCCTCCGGGCTGGGAACTACCCTGGTCGGGTGAGTACTACTCCTTCAGGCGCAGGTGACCGGCTGGTTCAGGTCGGCGCGATCGTCTTTTTCGTCGGCGCACTGGCCACACTGGTCACGGTCGCCCCCCTGTTCCTGGGCACGGACCCGTTCCCTCCGGTCGCCTACGCCGTCTGCATGCTGATGGGCGTCGGGTTCCTGATCGCCGGGGCGGGCGTCGTGCGTTCGGCCTGGGTGAACTCGCCGAAGCGGGCCGCGAACCCGTAGGTTCCCGGGCTGCTCCTCGACCGCTTACGCCGCCTGTTCCTCGGCGAAGGCCGCCAGCCAGGCCGGGAAGCCCGTCAGGTCCTCCAGCACCACGTCCGCGCCCGCCGTCCGCAGCTCCGCCGCGTCGCACGGGCCCGTCGTCACCCCGAGCGACAGTGCGCCGGCCACCCGTGCCCCGCGCACGTCGCCGGTGTGGTCGCCGACGTACACCTGCGCGCCGTGCTCGCGCAGCGCCTCGCCCTTCGCCTCCGCCCACAGCGAGCCGATCACCGTGTCCGGCTCGATCCCGAGGTACGACAGGTGCAGCTTCGCGTGCGGCTCGTTCTTCGCCGTGACGACGATCGCCCGGCCGCCGAGCGCCCGCACCGCGGCCACCGACTCCCGCGCCCCGGCGAGCGCCGTGCTCGGGGCTATCGCGTGGTCGGGGTAGGCCGCCCGGTAGAGGTCGGCGGCGGCGGGCACCTCGGCTGCCGGGAACCAATTGGCCAGCTCCGCCTCCAGCGGCGGCCCGAGGCGGCTCACCACCAGGTCGATGTCGATGGGCACCCCCGTCTCCGCGACCAGGACCCGGTAGGCGGCGGCGATGCCGGGACGGGAGTCGACGAGCGTCATGTCGAGATCGAAGCCGACCGTCAGAGGGTGCTGAAGGGGGTGCTGAGCCTTGGACGTCATGCCCGCCATTGTGCCGACCGGCCGGGTCCGGTCCCGAAGCCCCCGTCGGACCGGAAATTCCGCCGCCTAGACTGAGGCCCGTACTTAGCCAAGCCTTACCAGCCCCGGCCCCGTACCCCCCTCACGTACCGGGCCGTCTCGATTGGTTCAGATGTCAGCGTCAGCACCAGTGCGGGCCGCCGCGCCACCCGGTGTGCCCCGCGCACCCCGCCTCTCCCGACGCGCGACCGCAACGGCCGCGGCCGTCGTCGCCCTGCTGCTGGCGGTCCTGCTGAGCCTCGCCGTGGGCGCGCGTTCGATCCCCCCGGGCGAGGTCCTCGACGCCCTGCTGCACGGCGGGCACTCCGACGCCGCCGAGGTGATCCGCACGATGCGGGTGCCGCGCACGCTCATCGGGCTGATGGTCGGCGCGGCACTGGCGCTCGCGGGCACGGTGCTCCAGGGCATCACCCGGAATCCGATCGCCGACCCCGGCATCCTCGGCATCAGCCAGGGCGCCTCGGTGGCGGTGGTGATGGCCATCGCGTTCGCCGGGGTCCACACGCTGACCGGGTATGTGTGGTTCGCCTTCGCGGGCGCGGCCGTCGCCTCGGTCGCGGTGTACGCCATCGCCTCCAGCGGGCGCGGCGGCGCGACCCCGGTGAAGCTCGCGCTCGGCGGTGCGGCGATCAACGCGCTGCTGGTCTCGGTGACGATGGGGATCCTCACGACGAAGGCGTCCGCGCTGGACGAGTTCCGCTTCTGGCAGGTCGGCTCGATCGCGGGCCGGGAGGCGGACGTCGTCCAGCAGGTGTGGCCGTTCCTGCTCCTCGGCACCGTCCTCGTGCTCTCCGTCGCCCGCGGCCTGGACGCGCTCGCGCTCGGCGAGGACGTGGCGAAGGGGCTCGGGCAGAACGTCGCGGCGGTCCGGATCGTCGGCGGCCTCGGGGCGACCGTGCTGACCGGCGTCGGGGTCGCCGCCGCCGGGCCGATCGCGTTCATCGGGCTCGCCGTCCCGCACATCGCCCGCGCGGTCGTCGGCAACGACCACCGCTGGGTGCTGCCCATGGCGGCGCTGATCGGGCCCGTGATGCTGCTGGTCTCGGACGTCGTCGGCCGGATCGTGTTCCCGCCGAGCGAGGTCCCGGCGGGTGTGATGACGGCCCTGATCGGGGTGCCGTTCCTGGTCGCCCTCGTACGCCGGAAGGCGGTGCCGGCATGAGCGTCACCCGTACGCCCGAGAAGACCGTGAAGCCCGTACGGGTCCGGCCCGCCGGATACGCCGTCGTGAAAGCCGGTCCGCGGGGCCGGTTCCTGCTGCACCGGCGGGCCTCCGTCGTCGTGGCGGTCCTGGTCGTCCTCCTGGCCGCCGTCTGCGTCGCCTACCTCTGCGTCGGCGAGAGCTTCGTCGCACCCGGCGAGGTCGTGAAGGTGATCCTCGGGCAGCCGTCCTCGGCCGAGCTGGTCGTGGGCACGCTTCGGCTGCCGCGCATGGTCGTCGGGCTGCTGGTCGGCGCCGCGTTCGGGGTCGCCGGGGCGCTGATCCAGACGGTCGCCCGCAACCCGCTGGCCAGCCCCGACATCATCGGCATCAGCCAGGGCGCGAGCGCGCTCACGGTCGGCGCGATGACCTTCGGCATCACCTCGTACACCGTCCTGCCCTACCTCTCCGTCATCGGCGGCATCGCGGCGGCGGCCCTGGTCTACGTCTTCGCCTGGCGCGGCGGTCTGCACGCCACCCGCTTCGTGCTCATCGGCATCGGTTTCGCCATCGCGCTGCGGTCGGTGACCACGCTGTTCCTGACCAAGGGCGACTACCTGGTCGCCCAGCAGGCACAGATCTGGATGACCGGTTCGCTGAACGGGCGCGGCTGGTCGGAGGCCGCCCCGATCGGCTGGACGCTGCTGATCCTGCTGCCCGCCATCGCGTGGGCGGCCCGCGCGCAGCGCACCGTCACGATGGACGACGACACCGCCACCGCGCTGGGTGTGCGCCTGGGGCGCGTACGGCTCGGGCTGGTCGCCCTCGGCGTGGTCCTGGCGTCCGTGGCGACGGGCACGGCGGGCCCGGTGGACTTCGTGGCGCTGCTCGCCCCGCAGATCGCCCGCCGGATGACCCGGACCGCGCAGATCCCCCTGCTGTCCTCGGCGCTGCTGGGTGCAGTGATCGTCGTCTTCGGCGATCTGCTCGCCCGCAGGCTGTTCTCGCCCACCGAACTGCCGGTGGGCGTCCTCACGGCGGCGGTCGGCGCCCCGTATCTGATCTGGCTGATCATCCGCGGTCACCGCGGCCGCAGTGGAGGCACCGCATGAGCCCGACGACATCCGACGCAGCACAGCGGACCGGCCGCCTCGCCGCACGCGCCCTGACCCTCGCGTACGAGGACCGCACCGTGGTCCACGAGCTGGACCTCACCGTGCCCGACGGGCAGGTCACCGTCATCGTCGGCCCGAACGCCTGCGGCAAGTCCACCACCCTGCGGGCGCTCGGCCGCCTGCTGAAGCCGCGCGGCGGGGCGGTCCTGCTGGACGGCACGGAGCTGGCGCGGATACCGACGAAGCAGATCGCCCGGTCGATCGGGCTGCTCCCGCAGACCCCGGTGGCGCCCGAGGCGATCACCGTCTCGGACCTGGTCGCGCGGGGCCGCCAGCCGCACCAGAGCTGGTGGCAGCAGTGGTCGGACGAGGACGAGCGGGCGGTGACCGACGCCATGTCCCGTACGGATGTGACGGCGCTGGCCGACCGGTCGGTGGACGAGCTGTCGGGCGGGCAGCGCCAGCGGGTGTGGATCGCGATGGCGCTGGCCCAGGACACCGACCTGCTGCTGCTCGACGAGCCGACAACGTATCTCGACATCGCGCACCAGGTGGAGGTCCTGGACCTGGTACGCCAGTTGGCGTCCCCGGCCGAGGACGGCACCCGGGGCCGTACCGTCGTCACCGTGCTTCATGACCTCAACCAGGCCGCCCGGTACGCGGACCGGCTGGTCGCCATGAAGGAGGGCCGGATCGTCGCCGAGGGCCGGCCCGGGGACGTCGTCACCGCCGAGCTCGTCCGCGAGGTCTTCGGCCTGGAGGCGGTGATCGTCCCGGACCCCGTGACGGGTTCACCGCTCGTCGTCCCGGGCGCCCCCTGGACCGCCGCACCCCCTTCCGCTTCCGCTTCCGCTTCCTCCCCCGCCTCCGCTGGCTCCGCCGGCTCCGCCACTGCCCCGACTCCCGGAAAGGTCCTCTGAACCATGACCCCGCGCAGCTTCCGCCCCCGCACCCTGGCCGCCGTGTCCCTGACCACGGTCGCCGCACTGGCCCTGGCCGCCTGCGGCTCGTCCGACGACTCCACCTCCGACTCCGATTCCGGTTCCTCCTCCGGAGCCACCCGCACGGTCAAGACGGCGATGGGTGACGTGAAGGTCAAGGAGGCTCCCGAGCGGGTGGTCGTCCTGGACACCGCCGAACTGGACTCGGCCCTCACCCTCGGCGTGAAGCCGGTCGGTGCGACCCACGCGGACGTGAAGTCGGGCTTCCTGAACTACCTGCCGAAGGACCAGCTCACCGGCGTCAAGGACGTCGGCCAGATGATGACCCCGAACCTGGAGGCCATCGCCGCCCTGAAGCCCGACCTCATCCTCACGAGCAAGGTCCGGCACGGCGACAAGTACGCCGAGCTGTCCAAGATCGCGCCGACCGTGATGACGGAGAACACCGGCTACCCCTGGAAGGAGAACTTCCAGGTCCACGCGGAGGCCCTCGGCAAGAAGACCGAGGCGAAGATGGTCGTCGACGACTACGCGAACCACGTGGCGGACGTGACGAAGGCGCTCGGCGGCAAGGACAAGGTCGCCGCGACCGAGGTCAACATGGTCCGCTTCGTCGAGGGCGCGGACATCCGCATCTACGGCAAGCAGAACTACATCGCCACGATCCTGGCCGACGTGGGCCTGGGCCGCCCGGCCATCACGGACAAGGCCAAGGACGGCTTCTCCTACGACGTCAGCCCCGAGAAGATCGACCTCGCGGACGCGGACGTGGTCTTCCACTCGACGTACGGCGACCCGAAGAAGTCCAAGGAGACGGAGACCACCGGCAGCGGCCTGTGGAAGAACATGGACGCGGTGAAGAACGGCAAGGTCTTCGCGGTCGACGACCAGTTGTGGATCCAGGGCATCGGCTACACGGCCGCCGACAAGATCCTCGGCGAACTCCACCAGAGCCTGACGGAGTAGTCAGGAGCGCCCCGAAGGCCCTGCACGGGCCCGGTTTCCGCTCCTCTAGGGTGTGCTCGGACACGTTGCAGGTGCGATCGGACGTAGACGGGGGAGCTGGGGCAGGTGCCGTTGAGTGATGCCGACCCGGCGATGGTGGGCGGCTACGAACTGCTGGACCGCCTCGGTTCGGGCGGGATGGGCATGGTCTATCTGGCCCGGTCCGCGTCCGGCCGGCGGGTGGCCGTGAAGGTGGTCCACGAGCAGTACGCCGAGAACGAAGAGTTCCGGATGCGGTTCCGGCAGGAGATCGCGGCAGCCCGGCGGGTGAGCGGAGCGTTCACCGCGCCGGTGGTCGACGCGGACCCCGAGGCGGTACGTCCGTGGATGGCGACGCTGTACGTTCCGGGCCGGACGCTGGCTCAGCGGGTCGGGGAGGAAGGGCCCCTCGCCGGTGCGGAGTTGCGGGTGCTGGCACTCGGGCTGAGCGAGGCGTTGCAGGACATCCACCGGGCCGGGGTGGTGCACCGGGATCTGAAACCGGCGAACGTCCTGATGGCCGAGGACGGGCCGCGCGTCATCGACTTCGGCATATCCCGGGTCGCGGACCACCAGAAGCTGACCTCGACCGGGCGGGCCCTGGGCACCCCGCCCTACATGTCCCCCGAGCAGCTGGCCTCGGCGCGGGACATCGGCCCCGCGTCGGACGTGTTCTCGCTGGCCGCCGTACTGACGTTCGCGGCGTGCGGGTACGGGCCGTTCGACGCGGAGAGCTCCTACACGACCGCGTACAACGTCGTCCACACGGCGCCGGTGCTGGACGATGTGCCGGAGGTGCTGCGTCCGATCCTGGCCCGGTGTCTGGAGAAGGACCCCGGCCTGCGGCCCGGCCTCGCCGAACTGCTGCCCCTGTTCCAGGCGTTGCCGTCGTTCGGGACGAGCGGATTCCCTCCGAGCGGAGTTGTGCCGACCGGAGTCCCGCCGACCGGAGTTGTACCGACCGGAGTCCCGCCGACCGGAGTTGTACCAACCGGAGTCCTGCCGACCGGAGTCCTGCCGACCGGAGTCCTGCCGCGCGACACGTCACCGCCGCCCGCCCTCCCACCACGGCGACCACGACGGCCGCGGCGGGCGCTGCTGGCCGCACTGGCCGTGGCCGTGGCGGCGGCCGGTCTGACGACGGCCGTGCTGCTCCGGCCGGGAGGAGGCGGCGAGGACGGGGACCGCGCGGAGCCCACCACGTCACGCGCTCCCACGCCGGCCCTGCCCCAGGGCTGGCGGCCGTGGCTGACCACCGTACGGGCTCAGGAGCCGATGGCCGGAGGGGGTGACGGCCGCAGCGGCTGCCTGGCCCCACCCGAGGCGCTGTACTGCGGCGGGCAGGGCTACACCGCCGCACGGCTGGACCCTGCCACGGGGAAGACCCGGTGGCGGTTCTCGGCGGGGATCGAGTCCTCCGCCCCGGTGATGGTGCGGAACGGCGTCGTGGTGGTCAACGACATGAAGGGCCCCTCCTGGTCGACCGAGGTGCGTCAGTGGGTGACCGGCCTGAGCGCGGACAGCGCCGAGTTCGAGTGGACCCACTCGGTCGCCGACGGTTCCCGCGCGGTCCCGTTCGGGAAGTGGGTGGTGGCCCTGTCGGTGAACAGCCGGCACCTCATCGCCATGAACGCCGAAGACGGCGCCGAGGCCTGGCGCTTCACGATCCCCGAGGGCGACAGCTGCATACCGTGGTCCGGCGGCGGCGCCCTGTACACCCGCTGCTTCCCGGCGAACGACCCGACCGTCGAGGGCACGCTGTGGCGCATCGGCCCGGCCGGCCAGGCGCGTGAGGTGGGCGCCGTCCCGCCGCGCGCGAACCCGGTGGGCGTCGACGGGGCCGAGCTGGTCCTGCTGGAACACTCCGGCGGCACCCAGGACGAACCCGGCGACTACACCTCCGTGCTGAGGGTGCACACCACGACCGGGGAGTCCCGCCGCGTGGCACTGCCGAAGCAGGGCCGGGTCACACCGGACGACCGGACGCCGCTGATCGGCGGGATGCTCTACCTGGTACGGGCCGACGGCACGGTCACCGCGGTCTCGGCGCGTACCGGGGAGGCGCGGTGGCGGCGCGACACGGAAGTGGAGGGCCTGTCCGCTCCGGTGCTGTCGGAGAAGTACGGAGCGCTGTACCTCGTCAACGGCCACGGGCGGCTGCTGGCACTGTCGAAGGCCGACGGCCGGGTCCTGTGGAAGACCCCGTCCCGGGAAGGCGCGAGCCTCCAGCCGGACGCCGGGCCGCCCACGGTCCGCCTGAAGGGCGACGCCATCGTGGCGCACGCCGGAGGGCTGACGTTCTCCGTCAGCCCCCTCGAACCGAACGCACCGATCGAGCGCTGAGGCCCGGCCCTCACCCCGTACGCCTCCGGGCCCGCCACACCAGGTAGAGCGCGGAGGCGACGGCGGCGACGCGGACGACCACCGGCCAGGTCTCCAGCAGGACGTCCCGCATCGCGCCCTCGCGGATCGGCTCGCCCCAGCGCCCCTCCATCCGGCCCCAGATCCATACGAGGGCCCCGGCCGCGACCACGCCCGGCAGCCCCAGCGCCGCCCACTTCGCCTCCGTACGGGAAAGGGTGCGCGAGCTGTACGCGATCAGCCAGCCGCCCGCCAGCGGCAGCCAGGAGCCGGTGACCACGCCCGCGACGAGCAGGACGGCGGCCAGGAGCAGCAGCGGGTGCGCGAAGCCGCTGCGGGGGCCGGGGGCGGCGGCCTCGGGCTCCGCGACGGTCGCGGCCTTGCGGCGGCGGAGCTTGACGAGGCGCAGGGCGCGGCGACGCCGGGCGGTCCCGGCGGCGGCCGCGTCGGCCCCGCCCTCCTCGTCCGCCTCCCCGTTCTCCTCGTTCTCCTCGTCCTCCTTCTCGCCGTTCTCGTCCTTCTCCAGGGGCTTCGGTCGCCTCCCGAGCAGTTCCGGGGCCTCGATGCCGCCGAAGAACCCGGGGATGGCGGTCCCCTCGTCGAAGGGGCCCGGCTCCAGGCGCCACCAGTCCGTCGCGCCGTCCGTGTCCCCCTGCTGGTCCTGGCCGAGCATGTGCGGGGCGGAGGGGTCGGGCCAGGCCTGGACCGGTACGTCGTCGTCGGGGGCGGGTCCGGGGCGGGGGACGGCGGCCGCGTCGGCGCCTTCCGTACGGCTCTCCGGCGTGTCCTCGGGAGCGCGGCGCGACGCGCCCCGCCCGAAACCGGCTTTCGGCTTCCTGACGGCCTCGGTCTCGCGGCCCGTGTCCGGCCCCGGGGCAGGCTCCTTCGGCTTCCTCGCCTCCTTGGGCTCCTTGCGCAGCAGCCCGCCCCGGGGCCGGGGAAGGGAGGTCCGCCGCTGCTGCTCGCCGGCCCCCGTCCCGGCCCGTGCGGACGGCAGCGGGACCGTGCCGTCGGCCGACTCCGCCGCAGCGGCGACCAGTTCGTCCGGGCTGCCCAGCCTGCCGATGATGCGCCGCACGGTCGCCGGGGAGTCCGCGCCCGCCGTGCCGCGCTGCCGGTCGATCTCGCCCCGGAGCGTCGAAACCAGGCGCATCCGGGCGCCCGACGACAGCTGTTGCTGCTGGGCCAGGTCGCCGACCCGGCTCAGGTAGTCGTAGACGAGCTGGTCGCTCTCGATCCCCACGCGGTGCATCCCCTCTACCGGCCCTGCCCCGACGGTAGCGTTCCAGCGGCTACCGTGGGACGGATGGGGACGACCACACCACCGCGCACGCTCGCCGAAGCCCTGCGCGCCCGGGGCGACGAATCGCTGGCCGGGCTGCTGCGTGCCCGCCCCGACCTCCTCAACCCGGTGCCGAACGACATCACCCAGCTCGCCACCCGGGCCGGTACGCGGGCGTCCGTCGTCCGCGCGCTGGAACACCTGGACCGGTTCGCGCTGCAGACCGCCGAGGCGCTGGCGGTGGCCCCGGACCCGGCCCCGTACGACACGCTCCTGTCCCTGCTCACCGGCGACGGGCTCGACGACGGCGAACAGCGCGACGGTGCGGGCGCGGCGATCACCGCCGCCCTGCCGGGCGCCCTGGCGACGCTGCGCGAACAGGCCCTGGTCTGGGGCGAGGACGACCGGCTGCGGCTGGTGCGCACCGCCCGCGAACTGCTCGCCCCGTCCCCGCAGCACCCCTCCCCCACGGGCCTGGGCCCCACGGTCTCCGAGGCGACGGCGGGCATGTCGCCGGGCCGGCTCCAGGAGATCCTGACGGCGACGGGCCTGCCCGCCACGCACGACCCGGTCTCGGCGGTAGCGGCGCTCTCGTCCCTCTTCACGGACCGGACGCGGATGGCGGAGCTGCTGGACACCGCCCCGGTGGAGGCCCTTTCGGTCCTGGACCGGCTGGTGTGGGGCCCGCCGTACGGGGAGGTCACGCCCAACCCCACTCCCCCCGTGAAGTGGCTGCGCGACCGGGGCCTACTGCTGCCGGTCTCCACCCGCACGGTGGTCCTGCCGCGCGAGGCGGCCCTCCATCTGCGCGCCGGACGCGCGCACCGCGTACCCGAACCGGTCCCCCCGGCCGTCGCGGCGGCCGCCGAACGCGATCCACAGGCTGTGGACAGAGCGGCGGCGGGCCAGGCGTTCACCGCGCTGTCGACCATCGAGGAGCTGCTGAAGCTCTGGAACGGCGGCGGCCCCGCGATCCTGCGCGCGGGCGGGCTGAGCGTCCGCGAACTGAAGCGCGCCGCGAACGCCCTGGACGTGTCGGAGCCGATCGCCGCCTTCTGGATCGAACTGGCCTACGGTGCGGGCCTGTTGGCCACCGACGGCGAGACCGACGAACGGTACGCGCCGACGCCCGCGTCCGACGAGTGGCTCGACCTGTCCACCGAGGACCGCTGGACGCACCTCGCCACCGCCTGGCTCGCCGCCACCCGCACCCCGGGCCTGGTCGGCGGCCAGGACGCCAAGGGCCGGGCCCTGTCCGCGCTCGGCCCGGAGCTGGACCGCTCGGCCGCCCCCGACGTACGCCGCCGGGTCCTGACCCTCTTCGCCGAACTCCCCCCGGGCACCGCACCGGACGCCGAGACGCTGCTGCGACGGCTGCGCTGGGAACGCCCGTTGCGCGGCGGAACGACCGCGACGGCCACCGGTGCGGGCCCGGCCTCGACGGAGGGGACGGACCTCCGCTCCCGCCTGGCCCTGTGGACGCTCAACGAGGCGGAGCTGCTGGGCATCACGGGCCGGGGCGCGCTCTCCTCGCAGGCCCGCGCCCTGCTGGACGAGGGCCCGGACGCGGCGGCGGCGCTCCTCGCCCCGCTGATCCCCGACCCCCTGGACCACGTCCTCCTCCAGGCCGACCTGACGGCGGTGGCGCCGGGCCCGCTGGAACGCCCGCTGGCGGAGACCCTGTCGGTCCTGGCGGACGTGGAGTCGAAGGGCGGGGCGACGGTGTACCGCTTCACGCCCGGTTCGGTGCGCCGCGCCCTGGACGCCGGGCAGGCGGCGACCGACCTGCACGCGTTCCTCGCCGCGCACAGCCGTACGCCGGTGCCGCAGCCGCTGAGCTATCTGATCGACGACGTGGCCCGCCGCCACGGCCATCTGCGGATCGGCTCGGCGTCCGCGTACGTACGCTGCGACGACGAGGCGGTCCTCAACGAGATCCTGGCCGACCGCCGTTCGACCGGCCTGCGCCTGCGCCGCCTCGCCCCCACGGTCCTGGCCTCCCAGTCCGACCCCGGCTCCCTCCTCGAAGCCCTGCGCGACATGGGCTACGCACCGGCCGCCGAGTCCGCCGAGGGCGACGTCCTGATCACCCGCGCCGGCGCCCGCCGCACCCCGCCCCGCACCCCGCCCGCCCCGGTCCCCGAGGGCCCGCCGGTCCCGGACGCCACGCTGCTCGGCGCGGCGGTACGGGCGATCCGCGCGGGCGACACGGCCGCCACGGTGGTCCGCAAGGAAACGTCCGAGGACGCGTCCTCCACCACCCCCTCCGGCTCCCTCCCCCGCACCACCCCCGCCGAGACCCTGGCCACGGTCCAGGCGGCCGCGATGACGGGCTCGGCGGTCTGGATCGGCTACGTCAACGCGGACGGCGCGGCCAGCCAGCGCGTGATCGCCCCGGTCCGCGTGGAGGGCGGCTTCGTCACGGCGTACGACCACACGGCCGACGAGGTCCGCACCTACCCGCTGCACCGGATCACGGGAGTGGCCGAGCTCGCGGAGGACGGGAAGGGGTAGGCGCGGGGCGGCATGGAACCGGTCAGCCGGACGGGCCGGACGGGCCGGACGAGTCGGGCGGAAGCTTCACGGAGGGGCAGCCGTGTTGCTTCCCGGCGGCGTCGAAGAAGGCCTGGAAGACGTCTCGGGTGGCCGAGTCCGACGGATTCGAGCGGTTGCGGTACAACGGCCTCAGGTAGCTATAGTCCCAGTGCACGCCGAGGTAAAGGTCCTTGCCTCCGCACTTCAGGATGGCCCGGCTGTTTGCGTCCACCACACCCGTGCCGTCCGCCAGGTCCTCGAAGCCGACGCTTGACTTGAGACGTTCGTCGACGATGTTCGGGTCGAAGCTGGAACCGAACGACAACTGGGGTTCGTCCTGACCGCCGGACCGGTAGAGGTCACAGGCCCAGGAGTCCGAGGGTGCTCCGCTGGTGCGCTGCACTTCGAGCTTGGCATCGCCCTTGGCCACGGCGGTGCCCGGCAGACGGAATCCGGGGATCCCGCACAGCGAATCGGCTGTGATCGCCTCCGGGCTCGTGGGCGGCCGAACCTTGGGTGCCTGCAACGGGGCGTCGTTGGAGCACCCGGCAGCGGCGGCGACCTTCTGCGCGGCGTCCACGAGCACGCGCGCGAGCTTCTGGGGGTCCACGGTTCCCTTTTTCAGTTCCACCTGGACGACCTGAGCGTTGTCGGGTACCGGGGCCAACTTCACGCCGCCGTCCAGAACCCCGCGGACCTTGTACCGGCACTTCTCGGGCAGCATGACCCAGCCGCGGCTCCCGGAGACCGCCCCGGTGACGTCCCCCGACAGGAAGGACCTGCTTGAGGAGTTGTCCCAGGTGTACGTGCTGAACGGAAAATCCGGTATATAGACGGCGGTGTTCATCACCATCTCCAGCTCCTCGGCCCCCGTGATCCTGCTGGTGCGGCTCACCGTGCAGCGGAACGACACGTCGTCGCTGATGCCTTCCGTCACGTCCGAGATACGGCCCCGGCTGTCGAGGAGCGACTCGGCCTGCTCGCCGGTCAGCTTTCCCGCGCACAGTTCCGTGGCGGCGAACACGTTCGTGTCCCACCACAGGAACAGCCCGGCGAGGACCGACAGGCCCGTGCCGCTCGCGACGGCGGCGATCGCCTTCTTGTTCTTCATTGCCTTGATCCTGCTTGCCTTGATCCTGATTGTCTTGATCCTGCTTCCGGGCCGGATTCCTGTTCTGGACCTTCGGCTTGAGCGCGTCGATGGTATGCCGCGGCCGGAGTTGCAGCTCTGCTGGGCCTCGGGACGTCCGGTCTGCGATGCTGCGGGCATGTCCGTCGCCGCCCGCACCCCCCGGCCGCTGCCGCCCGAGCCCGTGTCGCCCGCCCCGCCCGCCGCGCCGATGCCGCCGCTGCTCATGCAGTCCTGGCTGGATCTGGCCTTCCTGCACTGGGCCGTCGATCCGGCGGACGTGGCACCGCTGCTGCCGCGCGGCACCGTGCCCGACACCTTCGACGGGACGACGACGTACGTGGGGCTCGTGGCGTTCCGGATGTACCGGGTGGGCGGGCTCGGACTGCCGGGGATTCCGTATCTCGGGACGTTCCCCGAGACCAACGTCCGGCTGTACTCCGTGGACGAACGCGGTCGGCGCGGCGTCGTCTTCCGGTCCCTCGACGCCTCGCGGCTCATCCCGGTCCTCGTGGCGCGCGCCGCCGTCCGGTTGCCGTACGTGTGGTCCCGGATGGACATCGAGCGCTCCGGCGACACCCTCACGTACACGAGCACCCGGCGGTGGCCCGGTCCGCGCGGTGCGCGGAGCAGGATCGTGCTGCGTACAGGGGGCGTGATCGACGAACCCACGCCGCTGGAGCACTTCCTGACCGCCCGCTGGGCCCTGCACACCTCGTTCTTCGGGCGGACCGTCCATCTGCCCAACGTCCATCCCCGGTGGCCCCTGCACCGGGCGGAGCTGGTCGAGTGCGACGAGGACCTGGTGGCGACCGGGGGGCTGCCCGCGCCGGTTGGGGATCCGGTGAGCGTGCTGTACTCGCCCGGCGTTCCCGTGCGCTTCGGGCCGCAGCGGCGCGGGGCCTGAGGCCGGAGCGGGCCCCGGCCCCGGTGCGACCGTCAGGTGGGAGGGCTCATGTCCGAGAACCGCTCGAACGTGTCCGTCCCCGTGGCGCCCTTCTTCCACGTGACGGTCAACGTGTCGCCGCTCTGCCGCAGTTCGCCGACCCGGTCCTTGCTCTCGACCCGGACGCCGTCCTCCTCGCACAGCAGAGCCATCTCCAGGAAGTCGCCGCTCTCGTCCTTCTGCCAGCGGCCCTTGCACTCCATCCCGTCGCGGATGCTGAGGATCGCGTTGATCCTCGCGGGCTCGTCGGTGTACGCCTCGCCGAGCCCGAGCATCGTGGAGTCCGGCTTCTTCCACACCGCCTGGAGCCCGGTGCCGGTGGGCTGGGGCACGAACGGGTTGTCCGAGCGTGCGGGCGGTGAGGCGGACGGCTCACCGGCCGGGTCCGTCGTCGGGTCACTCACGGGCGGGCTCTCCCCGGTGCTCCCGTCGGACCCGGACGCGCTCGGGGTCCCCACGGTCGTCGGCGGCCTGGCGTCATCGCTGCCGCTGTCGCTCCCCCGGTCCACGGCGAACCAGACCCCGCCGCCGATGACCGCCACGGCCAGCACGGCGGCGACCGCGATGAGCCCCGCCCTCTTCCGCGGCGCGGGCGGGCCCGGCTGCGGCGGCGGGAAATCCCCGGCCCCGGGAGTCCCGTACGGGCCTTGGGGCGGTTGACCGCTTCCGTACGAGCCGTTTTGCCCCTGGCCGGTCCCGTACGGGTCGTGGGGTGCCTGGCCGCTCCCGTACGGAGCGGGCTGCGCGCCGCCGCCGTATCCGTATCCCTGCGGGGGCGCGTCCTGGACCGGCTGCGCGTACGGATTCCCGGCGACCGGCTGCTGCTGCCCGGTTCCGGGGCCCGGCTGCTGTCCGGTTCCGGCGACCGGCTGCTGTCCGCTCCCGGGGCCCGGCTGCGGCGGGCCGTACCCCGGCTGCGGGGGCAGCGGCGGAGGCGGTGGTGCGCCGTAGGGCCCCGGCGGCTGGGCCCCCGATGGCGTCGGCGGCTGCTGCTCGTCGTACGGCTGGGACACGCGTGACCTCCCCCGCACCGGCGCCCTGCCGGCACGCCACTTCTTTGTATCAGCCACCGGTCCACCGCCACCGGCCACTTCCGGCCTCCCTGCGGCCACATCCGGCCTCCCTGTCGGCCACCTGTCGGCCTCCCGGTCGCCCCCCCCTGCCGGCCCTCCCCCGCGTCCTCCGCCGCCGGGCTCCCGGGCACCTCCACGCACGCCCACCCCGCCCCGCCCCCCGATGCGGCACACTGGACGTTTGGCCGCATCCGTGGCCGCACCCCGCAGAAAGGGCCGAAGCGCGTGACCGGACCCCTCATCGTCCAGAGCGACAAGACGCTGCTCCTCGAAGTCGACCACGACCAGGCGGACGCCTGCCGTCGTGCCATCGCGCCGTTCGCGGAGCTGGAGCGTGCGCCCGAGCACATCCACACGTACCGGGTCACCCCGCTCGGGCTGTGGAACGCCCGCGCCGCCGGGCACGACGCCGAGCAGGTCGTCGACGCCCTGGTCGAGTACTCCCGCTACCCCGTGCCGCACGCGCTCCTGGTCGACATCGCCGAGACGATGGCGCGGTACGGGCGGCTCACCCTGTCCAAGCACCCCGTCCACGGGCTCGTCCTCACCAGCACCGACCGGCCCGTGCTGGAGGAGATCCTCCGGTCGAAGAAGGTCCAGCCGCTGGTCGGGGCCCGGATCGACCCGGACACCGTGGCCGTGCACCCCTCCGAGCGCGGGCAGGTCAAGCAGACCCTGCTCAAGCTGGGGTGGCCCGCCGAGGACCTCGCGGGGTACGTCGACGGCGAGGCCCATCCGATCGAGCTGGCCGAGGACGGCTGGTCGCTGCGGCCGTACCAGAAGCAGGCCGTGGAGGGCTTTTGGCACGGTGGGTCGGGCGTTGTGGTGCTGCCCTGTGGGGCCGGGAAGACGCTGGTCGGGGCCGGTGCCATGGCCGAGGCCAAGGCCACCACGCTGATCCTCGTCACCAACACCGTCTCCGCCCGGCAGTGGAAGCACGAGCTGGTGAAGCGGACCTCGCTGACCGAGGAGGAGATCGGGGAGTACAGCGGGACCCGCAAGGAGATCCGGCCGGTCACCATCGCCACCTACCAGGTGCTGACCACCCGGCGTAAGGGCGTCTACCCGCACCTGGAGCTCTTCGACTCCCGTGACTGGGGGCTCGTCGTCTACGACGAGGTCCACCTGCTGCCCGCGCCCGTCTTCAAGTTCACCGCCGACCTCCAGGCCCGGCGGCGGCTGGGTCTTACCGCGACGCTCGTGCGGGAGGACGGGCGGGAGTCCGACGTGTTCTCGCTCATCGGGCCCAAGCGGTTCGACGCCCCGTGGAAGGAGATCGAGGCGCAGGGCTACATCGCGCCCGCCGACTGCGTCGAGGTCCGGGTCAATCTCACCGACGCCGAGCGGCTCGCGTACGCGACCGCCGAGACGGAGGAGAAGTACCGGTTCTGCGCCACCACCGCGACCAAGCGGAAGGTGACCGAGGCGCTGGTGCGCAAGCACCAGGGCGAGCAGACCCTCGTCATCGGGCAGTACATCGACCAGCTCGACGAGCTGGGAGAGCACCTGGACGCGCCCGTCATCAAGGGCGAGACCAGCAACGCCCAGCGCGAGAAGCTCTTCGAGGCGTTCCGCCAGGGCGAGATCAGCGTCCTGGTCGTGTCCAAGGTCGCCAACTTCTCCATCGACCTGCCCGAGGCGACCGTCGCCATCCAGGTCTCGGGGACCTTCGGGTCACGTCAGGAGGAGGCGCAGCGGCTGGGGCGCGTCCTGCGGCCGAAGGCCGACGGGCACGAGGCCCGCTTCTACTCGGTCGTCGCCCGCGACACCATCGACCAGGACTTCGCGGCGCACCGCCAGCGGTTCCTGGCCGAGCAGGGGTACGCGTACCGCATCGTCGACGCGGACGAGCTGCTCGCCGGCAACTGACTCCTCCGGAAGGGGCGGGCGGTCAGCGGCTCCGGCCGACGACGCCCGCCTCTTCCGCGTACTCCCCCAGGACGACGACGCCGAACGCCGTCGTCACGAAGACCTTCACGGCGCGCACCGCGTTGCCGACGCGGTGGGGTCGGTGGTGACCGGTGGCCGCGGTCGCGCCGTGCGCGGGGCCGGTCCTGCGTGGGTTCAGGGTGGCTGTGCTCATGTATCCATGGTGCTCCCGTCACCCGTTCGGCCGCGTCGGTCCGTAGACGGAAGCCGGTGAGCGGGCGGGTAGGTCTGCGGTGCCATGCCGGGGCCCGGCGTCCCCTACGGGTCCCCCTGGCACCGCCACCTCCGGCGGAGCCCGTATTCCGTTTCGACCGTGCCGCCCGCTGTGGCTACAATCGCCGGTCTGCCCGCCTCCCGCACCGTGGTACCGGCCTTTCGCTGCCGGCAGCCGGGGGAGCGCCGCCGACCGGACGGAAACCGGTCGACACCTTCGCGAACCAACCTTCCGAGCGGACCGCCCCGCCCCGGCTCCCGGCCGGCACCGGCGCGCGGTCCGCCGTCCTGCGTTGAAGAGCCGTCGATGAGCCGGAGGCAACACCGTGCCCGCGCACGTAGCAGAAAGCGATTCCCCTCTAGATCCCCCAGACCCCCTCGACCCCCGCGACCCCCTGGCCCGCGAACGCGCCCATCTCGCCGCGTCCCGCGCCGCCCTCCGCGGCATGCGCGAGGACGTCCAGGCCCTCGACATCCGCGATGTCACCGCGAACTGGGTCAACGCCGAAGTGCTCCAGTCCCAGATCGACGACCGCATCAAGGCGCTCGCCGACCTCTCCCACACCCCGCTGTTCTTCGGCCGCCTCGACTATCTGCACGCCGTCGGCGGCGAGCTGGCCGAGGGCGCGGACGGCGAGCGGTTCTACATCGGACGCCGGCACGTCCACGACGCCGCCGGCGACCCCATGGTCATCGACTGGCGTGCGCCGGTCTCCCAGCCGTACTACCAGGCATCCCGCACCAACCCCCAGGACGTCGGGCTCCGCCGCCGCTTCGGCTACACGAGCGGCGAGCTGACCGCGTACGAGGACGAGCACCTCACCGAACCGGGCGAGGACGGCTCCGAGGCCGGCCCCGGGGCCGAGCACACCAGCCGGCTGCTCCAGGCGGAGATCGAGCGGCCGCGCGTCGGCCCGATGCGCGACATCGTCGCCACCATCCAGCCCGAACAGGACGAGATCGTACGGAGCGGCCTCGGCGGGACCGTCTGCGTGCAGGGCGGGCCCGGCACCGGGAAGACCGCCGTCGGCCTGCACCGGGTGGCGTATCTCCTGTACGCGCACCGCGAGCGGCTCGCCCGCACCGGCACCCTCGTCATCGGGCCGAACCGTTCCTTCCTGCACTACATCGAGCAGGTCCTGCCCGCCCTCGGCGAGCTGGAGGTGAAGCAGGCCACGGTCGACGACCTGGTGCGCACCGGCGTCGAGGTCCGGGGCGAGGACGAGGCGGCCACCGCCGTCGTCAAGGGCGACGCCCGCATGGCCGAGGTGCTGCGCCGCGCCATCCGCTCCCATGTGACCGCCCCCGCCGAGTCCGTCGTCGTGGTGCGCGGGTCCCGGCGCTGGCGCGTGCCCGCGTACGAGATCCAGGAGATGGTCGACGAGCTGCTGGCCCGCGACATGCGGTACGGGGCCGCGCACGAGGCGCTGCCGCAGCGGATCGCGCACGCCGTTCTCGTACGGATGGAGGAGGCCGGGGAGGCGCCCGACGACCGGGTGCAGAACGCCGTGGCCCGCAACCCCGCCGTGAAGGCGGCCGTCAAGGCGGTCTGGCCCGCCGTGGACCCGGCGAAGCTGGTGCTGCGGCTGCTCTCCGACGCGGAGTTCCTGGCCGCGCACGCGGAAGGGCTGCTGAGCGAGGACGAGCAGAAGCGGCTCCTGTGGGCGAAGCCCGCCCGCAGTGTGAAGTCCGCCAAGTGGTCGGCGGCGGACGCCGTGCTGATCGACGAGGCGGGTGACCTGATCGCCCGTACGCACTCGCTCGGCCATGTCGTGCTCGACGAGGCGCAGGACCTGTCCCCCATGCAGTACCGGGCGGTGGGGCGGCGCTGCTCGACCGGTTCCGCGACCGTCCTCGGCGATCTCGCGCAGGGGACGACGCCGTGGTCCACGGAGAGCTGGAGCGAGGCGCTGTTCCATCTGGGAAAGGCGGACGCGCTGGTGGAGGAGCTGACGGCCGGTTTCCGCGTGCCGCGCGAGGTCATCGCGTACGCCTCCCGGCTGCTGCCCGCGATCTCGCCGGGGCTCGCGGCGGTGGAGTCGGTGCGGGAGTCGCCCGGTTCGCTGGCCGTACGGGAGGTTCCGGAGGCGGAAGCGCTGGACTCCGCCGTCGTCGCCGCCTGCGAGGAGTCGTTGCGTCACGAGGGGTCGATCGGGCTGATCGCCGCCGATGCCCGGATCCCGGCGCTGGGCGCGGCCCTGACGGCGGCGGGCCACGCGTATCTCTCCCCCGGTGAGGAGACGACCGCCGCGTCCCGGCTGACGCTGGTGCCCGCGTCGCTCGCCAAGGGCCTGGAGTACGACTACGTGGTGCTCGACGAACCGGCGGCCGTGGTCGACGGCGAGCCGGACGAGCGGACCGGGCTGCGGCGGCTGTACGTGGCGCTGACCCGTGCGGTGTCGGGGCTGACCGTGCTGCACGCGGCGCCGTTGCCGGAGGCGCTGAAGGGGTAGGGGCGTGGGGAGGGGCGGGAACCTCGGTGGTTCCCGCCCCTCTCTCCCGGCTCCCGGCTCCCGGCTCCCGGGGCCCGGGGTCCGGGGTCCGTCAGGCGTCGAGCGCCTCGCGCCACTCCCGTACGGCTGCCGCGTCCACCGGGGCCGACCAGCCTCGGGGCCGGGCCGCGCCGCCGATGTGGACCGCGTCGATCCCGCCCGCCCGCAGCTGCGGCAGGTGGTGCAGGTGGAGGCCACCGCCGACCAGGACCTGCGCCTCGTATCCCGGCTCGCCGGCCCGGGCCGCCTCGGCCAGGAGCACCGGGATGCCGGCGTCGACCCCGGCCGGCGAACCCGCCGTGAGGAACGTGTCGAGGCCGGGCAGGTCCGCGAGCTGCTTGCGCAGGGCGTCGCGGTCGGCGGCCCGGTCGATCGCCCGGTGGAACGTCCACCGGCAGCCGTCCAGCTCGGCGACGAGCCGCTCGACGGCGACGAGGTCGGCGTGGCCCTCCGCGTCGAGGAAGCCGAGCACGAACTCGTCGGCCCCCGCCTCCCGCATCTCGCGGGCCTTGCCGACGAGTACATCGATGTCACCGGCGGCGAAGCCGTCCGCCACCCTGAGCATCACGCGCAGCGGGATGTCCACGGCGGACCTGATCGCCGCGAAGGTCTCCCGCGACGGGGTCAGACCGTCGGCGGCCATGTCGGTGACCAGTTCGAGGCGGTCTGCACCACCGGCCTGGGCAGCGACCGCGTCCTCCGCGTCAAGAGCGATCACCTCCAGGACTGCACGGTTGCTCATGGGTCCCCATTCCTCCGATACACAGCTATAGGTCTAGTCCAATGGCCAGCCTACGGGTCGGTAGACGGGCGGCGCAGCCCTCTATCTCAACGCACAACGACGCTGACGCGCGACCCGGCCCCGCGAACGAGTGACGCACCCCTGCGGCACCCCCCGCGGCACCCCCTTCGGCACCCTTCCGGTCGCGCCTTGCGCTTCATAGGGGTGGGGGGTATACATGGGGAGAGAAAGGGATACCCCCCAGGGGTATCCGGACGGCTTCAGGGAGGACCCCGTGTCCGCGCACTCCGCCACCACCGCCACCACCGCTGCCGGCTCCGCCGCCGACACCGCCGCGGTCGAGCTCGCGATCGGCGGGATGACCTGCGCCTCGTGCGCGGCCCGGATCGAGAAGAAGCTCAACCGGATGGACGGCGTCGAGGCCACCGTGAACTACGCCACCGAGAAGGCGAAGGTCACCTACCAGGGCACCGACGTGTCCGTCGACGACCTGATCGCGACCGTCGAGGCCACCGGCTACACCGCCCGGCCACCCGCACCGCCCGCCTCCCCCGGCAGCAACGGCAGCAACGGCAGCAACGGTACGGAGACGACCGCCGCGGCGGCGGAGGGCGCGGAGGACGACGGACTCACCACCCTGCGCCAGCGCCTGGTCACCGCCGTCCTCCTGTCCGTCCCGGTGATCGCGATGGCGATGGTCCCGGCGCTCCAGTTCGACTACTGGCAGTGGCTCTCGCTGACCCTGGCCGCACCGGTCGTCACCTATGCCGCCTGGCCGTTCCACCGTGCCGCCTGGACGAACGCGAAGCACGGCGCGGCCACGATGGACACGCTGATCTCCGTCGGCACGTCGGCCGCGTTCCTGTGGTCGTTGTGGGCGCTGTTCTTCGGGACCGCGGGCATGGTCGGGATGACGCACCCCTTCGAGCTGACCATCGCCCGCAGCGACGGCGCCGGGAACATCTATCTGGAGGCCGCAGCCGGGGTGACGGCGTTCATCCTCGCCGGGCGGTACTTCGAGGCCCGTTCGAAGCGGAAGGCCGGGGCGGCGCTGAAGGCGCTGATGGAGCTGGGCGCGAAGGAGGTCACGGTCCTGCGCGACGGCGTCGAAACGACGATCCCGACCGCCGCGTTGCAGGTCGGGGACCGTTTCCTGGTGCGTCCCGGGGAGAAGATCGCGACGGACGGGACGGTGGTCGAGGGCTCGTCCGCCGTGGACGCCTCGATGCTCACGGGCGAGTCCGTGCCCGTGGAGGTCGCCGTGGGCGACACCGTCACCGGAGCCACCCTCAACGCCGGCGGCCGCCTCGTCGTCGAAGCCACCCGCGTCGG
>NZ_JBIVUT010000014.1:0-249398 GCF_044757365.1 Streptomyces sp. NPDC091289 | reverse complement strand
GGGCACGGGCACGAAGCGGGCGCGACACAGGTCATCCCGCTCCTGGAGGAGACCCCGCCCCCCCCCGGGCGGGGCGGCCCCCCCCCCCCCGCCTCCGGGGTCAGCCGGTCGTCGCCGACAACCTGTCAGCCGATGGACTGGTAGTCGAGGAACGCGTCCGAAACGCCGGACACGGTGGTGTGTCCGCTAGCGGTGTAGTCGGCGAAGAAGCGCAGGCGTCCGTTGCCGGGAGTGGTGGCCCAGAGGTCGAACTTCCCGTTGTTGTTGGCATCGGGTGCCGCCGTGAAGCGGGGCACGGTGTTGACGCTCCAGTTGCTGCCGATGGCGGTCCGGTCGGTGAGGCTGATGTCGAAGCCCTCGTCCGTCTCCCTGCCGTGGAACACGTAGAGACCTCCGATGTCCGGACGGTCGTAGCGCACGAGCAGGTCTTCCCGCCCGTCACCGTTGTAATCGCCGGTGGCCGCCAAGGTCACCTCGTTCAACGTGGACGCGCTCTCGGCGATCGGGTCGTCGGGCCCGGCCAGAAGAACGGGGTCCCGGTCGCTGTCCAGCCGGTGATCGAGGCTGCCGTAGTAGAGCCAGAGGAACTCACCGTCGTTGACGAGCAGGTCCGGGTGGCCCGCGACGTCCTCGACCCCGTCGCCGTCCACGTCCAGGCCGCCGTCGACGTCGCCGATGGCAAGGATCTGCTTGACCCCGTCCTTCCAGTGGTTGTTGGCAGGGTCGTAGACGGTCAGCTCCTGCCGCGCCAGGTCCGTGCAGTCGGTGCAGGCGAACCCAAAACCGCTGTTGGGGTACATCCACAGCCGGTGCGCGCTGCCCGTCCCGTCCGGCCTGAGCGCGATGAGGTCCTCGTACGCGTCGTTGTTCCAGTCTCCGCGGTGGGTGATGGCGGTCGCGTTCCACGTGAAGTCACTCGCGGGAGCGGACGCCTCGGCGACAGAGCCGGTGCCATTGCCGTAGAAGCGGCGAAGGGTACCGTCCTTGTCGATGGCCCACAGGTCGGCGTTGCCGTCGCCGTTGATGTCTCCGGCCTTGTCCCGGGTGGTGGGGCCGTTGGCGTAGAAGAGGTAGGTGGCGGTGTCTGAGGAGTTGCCGGCCTTGTCACGACTGATGACGTACAGCTGGTTGGCCCCCGTGGCAGTCGGGGTGAGCTTGATGTTCACTGAGCCGCCCACGCTGCCCGGGGTGGCTGTCCGGCGTGTGCCGTCGGTGTCGGTCCAGTACTGGTACGAGGCGACGTCCGCCACTCCACCACTGGAGAGGGTGAAGGTGCCCTCCGTGCGCACCTTACCTGTGATGGCGGGCCAGCCGTCGCTGCCGTCGGGGAACTGGGCAGAGGTGACCCCCGGGGGCTTGCTGGGCCGGTTGGGGTCGAACACGAAACGGCACCCGGGCGCGCCCTGCGTGGGGTTCCAGTCGGAGAACAGGGAGCCGTCGTTCGTCTGCGCCTTCCAAGAAAAGTTGCCGTTCGCCTTGGCTATGTGGGGGGTCAACTTGGTCTTGGCGACCTTGAGTTTGGCTACTGTGCCGGAGGTGACAGTGACTGTCTCATCGACGACAATGACTCCCTTGGGATCATCGTTGGGATGGTGGCCGGTGGGCCAGAGGTGGAATTTCACCTTCACGGAGCCCCCGTCGCCGTCGCTGCCCTTGGCGGTGAGATAGATGTCCGTGTTCCCGATGAGACCGTAGGGCGCCACGTTGCCGCAGCCCTTGCTGTTCTTGGTGCTGGGAATGGTGTCCAGCGCCGAGGGAACGGCGGGGCGGGTGTTGTAAGTGGTCGACATGACTGCAGTCTTGGCGTCGAACTTCTTCCAGCCGTACACATCCGTCTCACTCGAAGCCGCCAGCGCGAGCGTCAGGGTGTTCCAGGTGCCGGCCTGGGAATCCTTCGCCGCGCGCGTGGTGTCGAAGGCGAGGTTCCCCGCAGGGCAGCTGCTGCTGCTGAATCCCTTGGAGTCGTTGACGGTGTCCAGGGTGTAGAGCTTACCGGGCTGCTTGTTCCACGTGTGGCTGGACTGGAGGTACTGAGTGTGCCACAGCTGAATGCCGCGGTTCTCGCACGACCAGGACCAGGTATTCCTGATCTGGAAGCGGGAAGAGCTGATGACCCGGTTCTTGTCCTGGAGGTTCTTGGTGTTCATGCGGAAGTACGAACGCGCCAGGCCGTTGGTGACGTTCTCGTATCCGGCGCGGGCAGTGGTCGTACCGCCGTTGAAGCCGGCCCCGTTGAAGAAGGACGAGTTCGGGTGCTTCTTGTACATGATGCCCCAGGAGTGCCGTGACCCCTGGACGGCCGGGTCGATGTAGACGGGGTACCGCGTGTTCTCGCCGGTCAGCAGTTCTGTGTCCGGGAGGATCGTCAAGCTGTCGTCCGCCACCTTGACCTCCATGGCGGCGTCGCGGGCCCCGAACGGGGGCTCGAACGCCTCCGTGGCAGGCGGGGACGGCGGGGCCGACGCCGGGCCGAGAGTACGGGCCGCAGATGCCGGGGCAGGCGCGTCGCCGCTGTCCCACATGCGCGGCGTGGGGGCGGTGAACACCTCCTGCCCGGCAGGGTCCAGTGCCCGGACGTTGCCGTGCTCGTCGGCTTCGACCTTCAGGCCCTTGGTCTCCAGGCCGAAGTCGAGCTCGGTCAGCTCGGGGTTCTTCGCGGCCTCGGCATTCTTGACGACCAAGACCTGGTTGTAGCCGCCGTTGTGCGCCTTGAGCTTCAGGTCCACGCCGTCGAAGACCTCCGAGTACGTGACGGAATCCGCCTCGACCAACGGCGTCGGGAGCGGCCGCGGCCAGCCCACAGACATCGAGCGACCGTTCCGTGCAACGGTGGCGAGCGGGCCGTCACCGCCGCCGGAGAATCGGATGCCGACCTCTGTCGCCCCGGGCGAGAGCGTCCCGTCCTCGTTCTCCATCAGGGCAGTATCGATCTCCACCAGCTTGTTGTCCTGACGGACCCACTGCGGCATCGCATATGTGTTCTCGGTGAACTGGCCGTCAGGATTGGCGAAGGTCTGCGAGACCTCAGTGCGCTGGGACAGCACTTCCACCGGGTGGCCTGAATCCGCGGCCTCGGCAAGAGCGGCCGCCTCGTCCGCGGCCGGCCCCGCCCCGGCCTTCGGCGTCGCCGGGGCCTGCTCGTTCGCCACCGCGGGCAGCGCAGTGACGAGCGGAGCCGCTAGAGCGAGAGCGACGACCGCGCCCACCCATCTGGAGCGCCATCGGGTGGAGGTCCGTCTTTCTCTACGGGATTTACCCGTCGGCATGCTTTTCATTTTCTCCATGAGTCGATCGTGCCATTGACACGATGACTCCCTGCAGCTCTTGACCGATTCGCCCCGTCTCGACCCACCCCGAAACGGCATCACCGTTCCAGCGGGGAGGGCAACTTACCCTCGGAATGGAGCAGTTCAGAGCCCTTTATGGCCCGATATTCAATGGTATGCAGACACTCGACAACCGGGCGCAGATAACGACTCGGACAACAATTAACCCCCTCCCCTTCGGCTACGGATCTTGATGCTAGCTTTACCGTCGCTTTTCCATGTCTTCACTTCACCGAGGGGGATTTGTGTCCGGTTTGCGAGTTTCGGATTTCCGTCGATCCAGACGTGCGGCCGGCGCACGCGGCCGGCCAATCGCGCTGCTGCTGACGGTATATCTCGTGGCCGGGCTCCTGGGGGGACCGGTGGCCGCGGCCGCCGAACTGGAGCTGCGGGATGTGGAACAACCGGACCCCGTGCCCGTCTCCAAGCTCGTGGGCACTGCCCTGGACAAGCCGGACGAAACGGCGTCGGTGAAGGCCCGTTCGGGTAAGGCTCGTTGGCCCGATCCGGGTGTAGCGACACTCAACGTCCTGGGAGGGGCGGACGGCCCCCGGAAGGCCGAGGCTGGTTCGCTCCCCGTGGCGGTGGACACCCCCGAGGACACCGGACGCACGGGCCAGGTGGCCGAGCAGGTACAGGTGCAGGTGCTGGACCGGTCGGCAGCCGCGGCCGTCGGCGTCGACGGCCTGCTCCTCGCCGTGCAGGGCCACGGAGAGGAGCAGGGCCGGGCACGGGTCGGCATGAAGCTGGACTACGCGGACTTCGCCGGGATGTACGGCGGGGACTGGGCCTCCCGGCTGACCCTGCGTAAGGTCCCGGACTGCGCCCTGGTCACCCCCGAACGGAAGGACTGCCGGCCGGGCGAGCCGGTCGAGACCGTCAACGACACGGCGAAGGCGACGCTGTCGGCCGAGATCCCGCTCGATGTCACGGCTACGAGCGCCGAGCGCTCCGGGCGCCCCGTCAAGGCGGCCGCTCCCGCGGCCCGCTCGGCGGCGGGTGTGCGGGCAGCGCCCGCCGCGACGCTGTTCGCACTGACCGCCGCCCCGTCCGGCGCGGCGGGCGACTTCACCGCCACCACCACTTCGGCATCTGCGAGTTGGGAAGCGGGCGGGTCGTCCGGCGGCTTCTCCTGGTCGTACGACATCGATACGCCGGGGGTGCCGGGCGGACTGGAGCCGAGCCTCGGGCTCTCGTACTCCTCCCGCGCGGTCGACGGGCGCACAGCGGCGACCAACAATCAGGCCAACTGGATCGGGGACGGCTGGTCCATGTCGCCGGGGTCCATCGAGCGGCGCTACACCTCGTGCGAGAGCGACAAGAAGGGCGGCAACAATCCGTCCCACAAGGTGGGCGACCAGTGCTGGAAGAAGGACAACGCGACCCTGTCACTGGGCGGATCGTCCAGTGAACTGGTCAAGGACGACACCTCCGGCGAGTGGCGCAAGAAGTCCGATGACGGCACGCGCATCGCGCAGCTGAAGAGCACCAACCGCGCCAACGGCGACAGCGACGGCGAGTACTGGCGTGTCACCGCTCCCGACGGCACCCGCTACTACTTCGGGTACAACCGGCTGCCCGGCTGGGCCGAGGGCAAGTCGGAGACCGGCTCCACCTGGACCGTGCCGGTCTTCGGCAACCACTCCGGCGAGCCGTGCCACGCAACCGCGTTCAAGGACTCCTGGTGCCAGCAGGCCTGGCGATGGAACCTGGACTACGTCGTCGACCCGCACAGCAACGCCATGGCCTACTACTGGGCCAAGGAGTCCAACCACTACCAGCGCAATGTCGACGCCGCCTACAAGGGCACCCTGACCCCCTACACCCGTGGCGGACACCTCAAGCGGATCGAGTACGGGCTGCGGTCCGGGACCCTCTACGGCGCCAAGGCCGCTGCCAAGGTCGACTTCACGACGGACGAGCGGTGCCTGAAGACCAGTTCCTTCGACTGCGCGGCCGACAAGTTCACCGCGGCCAACGCCGCCAAGTGGCCCGACGTCCCCTTCGACCAGGTGTGCGGTGCGAGCGACCCCTGCGTCGGCAAGTCCTCGGCGTCGTACTTCACCCGCAAGCGGCTGACGGGCATCACCACGTCCGTTCTGGACGGCGGGGTGTACAAGAAGGCTGACTCCTGGCAGCTGGAACAGACCTTCCCGTCGACCGGGGACGGTACGGCCCCGCCGCTGTGGCTGGCCTCCATCACCCGGACCGGGCACACCTCCGGCACCCCGGTGACCCTGCCGCCGGTCGAGGTGTCCGGGCAGCAGCTCCCCAACCGCGTCGCGGGAGCCGTCGACACCATCCCCGCGTACAACCGCTACCGCGTCTACGCCATCAAGAACGAGACGGGCAGCACGCTCGGCGTCACCTACTCGACAGCGGAGTGCAAGGCCGGCAGCCTCCCGAACCCGGCGAGTAATACCAAGCGCTGCTACCCGGTGATCTGGTCGCCCCCGGATGCTCCGGCAGCGGGCTACGAGCCGTACCAGGACTGGTTCCACACCTATGTGGTGGACCAGATCCTGGAGTCCGACAACACCGGCGGCGCCCCGGTCAAGCGCAACGACTACACCTACCTCGGGGGCATCGCCTGGGTGAAGGGAGACGACGAGTTCACCGAGGCCAAGCACCGGACCTACGGCCAGTCGAAGGGGTACGGCCATGTCCAGACGCGTACCGGCGACCCGGCCGAGGGCAAGCAGACGCTGACCGAGAACCGCTACTTCCGTGGAATCGCCGGGGCTCAGGTCGCCGACGGCGAGGGTGTGAAGGTGGACGACCACGAGGCGTTCGCCGGTATGCCCCGGGAGACCGCCACGTACAACGGCTCGGGCGGTGCCCTGGTCTCCGCCACCAGCTCGGTCCCCTGGCGATCGTCCGCCACCGCGTCCCACTCGCGGGCCTCGGACGGGCTGCCGACGGTGCACGCGTACCAGACCGGTGTGAAGAAGGAAGAGACCCGCACAGCCGTCACCGGGGGAACATTCCGGCGCACCGCCACCGAGCGCACCTTCGACTCCTACGGTCACGTCCGGACGGAGAGCGAAGCCGGGGACACGGCCAAGAGCGGTGACGAGCAGTGCACCACCGTCTCCTACGCTCGGAACACCGACGCGAACATCCTCACCACAGTTGCCGAGACACGGACCGTCGCCAAGGCCTGCGGCACCACGCCGCAACTGCCCTCAGACCTGATCTCCACCGAACGCCACTACTACGACGGCTCCACGACACTGGGCGCCGCCCCCGTCAAGGCGAACGAAACCCGGCGTGACGAGAACGACGGTGCCGGCACCGGCTTCATCACGGTGAACACCGCCGGTTACGACGCCTACGGGCGTCAGACCAGCGCCACCGACGCGTCCGGCGCCGACACCAAGGTCGAGTACACCCCCGGCACCGGCCAGGCAGCGACCAAGACCGTCACCACCAACGCGCTCGGGCACGCCACGACCGTCCACACGGATCCGGTCCGTGGAGTGACCACTTCCACGGTCGACGCCAACGGCAAGCGCAGCGACATCGACTACGACGCGCTCGGCCGGGTGACCAAGGTCTGGGGCCCCGGCCGCTCCAGGGCCGACCATCCGAACGCCCCCGCGTCGCAGTACTCCTACACCCTCTCCAGGACCCTGCCCAACGTCGTCACCACCAAGCAGCTCAACCATCAGGGTGAGTACCTGACGTCGTACGCCTTGTACGACGGTCTGCTGCGGCCCAGGCAGACGCAAAGCCCGGCCGTCGGAACCTCCGGAAGCGGCCGGGTCGTCACCGAGACCCGGTACGACACCCGCGGGCAGGCCTGGCAGAGCTACGACGCCTACCACGCCACCGGAGCGCCGTCGGCCACCCTGGTGGCCGGCGACGACTCGAAGGTGCCGTCCGCGGTGGAGTCGCGATTCGACGGAGCCGGACGGCCGGTGGCCGAGATCTCGCTGAAGTACGGCGACGAGACCAAGCGCACCACGACTGTCCACGGCGGCGACCGTACGACGGTCATTCCGCCCCTGGGCGGTACGGCTACGACGACCGTCGTCGACGCGCTGGGGCGCAAGACGGAGACTCGCTCCTACACCAACAGTGCGCGCACCGAGTTCCAGGCGACTCTCTACACCAACAACAAACGCGGTGAGTTGGCTCGACTCACCGATCCTGCTGGCACCGAATGGGAGTGGACATACGACGCGAGAGGGCTCCTGACCAAGGCTCACGACCCGGACAAGGGGGTCAGCACCACAACGTACGACAACGCTGACCGTCCGGTCACTTCCACCGATGCCCGGGGCACCCAACTCACCACCATCTATGACGAGTTGGGCCGCACGAAGAGCCTCAAGCAGGGATCGACTTTGCGGGCCTCCTGGACCTACGACACCCTGGCCAAGGGGCAGCCGACATCGGACACCCGCTATGTGGGTAGCGACGCCTACACCACGAAGATCGACGGGTACACCGACCGGTACCAGCCCACATCGACCACCACGACGTTCCCGTCCTCCGAGCGCGGACTGGCGGGTTCCTACACCTGGTCCTTCGGATACAACGAGCACACCGGGGCCCAGGAATGGCTGAGGCACCCGGCGATAGGCAACCTCCCCTCGGAGCGGGTCACCACCGGCTTCAACTCATTCGGGCTGCCCGTCTCCACCACAGCGGGCAGCGTTCCCCTGGTCGGCAACGTCACCTATGACATGTTCGCCCGGCCGCTCCGCAGGGAACTCGGTGCCTTCGGACGCAAGGTGTACGACACCCGGGTCTGGGACGAGCACACCGGGCGGCTGAACCAGCGCTCCCTCCACGGCGACGAGGCTCTGCGGATCGAGGACACTCTCTACTCCTACGACGCTGTCGGCACCACCACCCGGATCTCAAGCACGTCCGGACAGGACGCGTCTGCCACGACTGACAATCAGTGCTTCACCACTGACGCACTGCGTCGCATGACCGAGGCCTGGACCACCAAGTCCGGTTCCGACACATGCGCGACAGGACCGTCGGTCGCCACGGTGGGCGGTCCGGATGGTTACTGGCACTCCTACAGCTACGACCTCTCCGGCAACCGCATCAAGGACGTCGAGCACTCAACAGCTTCGGGAGCCCCCGCCGTCACCCGCACGTACACGCCGGGCAAAGCCGGCGAATCCAAACCGCACGCACTGCGTTCGATAGCCACGGCAGGAGGTCCTGAGAATGGGGACAAGGAGAACCTGACCTACGATGCGGTCGGCAACACCGAGACCCGCGCCGGAGGGGCCCGCGATCAGCACATGATCTGGGACGCCGAGGGCAACCTCGCCAAGGTCACGGAGAACGCCAAGTCCACCGAGTATGTGTACGACTCGTCCGGCAACCGCATTCTGGCCCGCAACGCGGACACCACCACGACGGCGTACCTGCCGGGAGGCAATCAACTGACCATCACCGCAGCCGGTGCGAAGAGCGCGATCCGGTACTACACCCACGCCGGCGAGACGATCGCGGTCCGCACCGGATCAGGTCTCAGCTTTCTCTTCAGTGACCACCAAGGCACCGGCATGACGGCAGTAGGCTTCGCGGCCGGGCAGGCAATCAGTCGCCGTAAGCAACTTCCCTTCGGGAAGAACCGCGCGGGCACCGGCACCAGCTGGCCCGGCGACCGCGGCTTCGTCGGCGGCACTAATGACCCGACAGGCTTGACCCACTTGGGCGCTCGCGAGTACGACCCTCAGCTGGGCCGGTTCCTCTCCGTCGATCCCCTGCTCATCACCGGAGACCCGACCCAGCTCAACCCCTACCTCTACGGCAACAATAATCCCGCCACGTTCGCAGACCCCTCAGGCGAGGCATACGAGGAATGCGTGAGCGGTCAGTACAAGTGCACATACGGCAAGGGTGGAACGGGCGACCTCAAGAAGGTCGAGTTCGGCAAGAACTACAAGAAGGTCACCAAGTCCGTCGGGGGCAACGTGTCTCCCAACTACACAATTCAGCAGAACACGGGCTACAAGCACGTGTATACGAAGGGTGCCGGGGTGACCGCGCCCACAGCAGCGCAGCGGGCCGCCTCCGCGGAGGTCGAACGCCAGAAAAGAGCAGCGCGCGAACGCAAGGCCGCCGAAGCTCAGCAAAAGCAAAACCAGAAGGACGAGGGCTTTTGGAAGAATATCGCTAGCGGAGACATATCCGGCGCAGGCCAGTCCCTCCTCAAGGGGAGCGATAATTGGTTCGCAGACAAGGCGGGTAAGATCCTGGGCGCATACATGGCTGGCGACACCACTGGGCTTTGCGGCAGCGTATCGATCGGAGTCGGCTTCGGAGGCACAATAGAAGGCTGCCTCTTGGCCACTACGAGGGAGGACGGAAAGACGACCTATGGGGCCAGTTTCTCGAAGGGAAGCGAAACTCCCTCTGTCGGACTGAACGCCAATATTGGGCTCATGGGCAGCAACGCCACGGACTTCAGCCAGCTCCGCGGTGACGGCTGGGGCGCTTCCGTTGCCGGGGCCTGGGGACCGGGAGCCAGCATCAGCCACGAGCGAGCCATCGGCGCGGTCAACTATCGTGGTGAGCCAGTGGGGGCGACGACGGTGTCCGTGGGTGTCGGCGCAGGTATCGAGGCAGCGGCGACCACCAGTCACGGAACCATGATCGGGCACATGTTCACCTGGTAGCGCACGTGGGGCTCGCCGGCCCTGGCGAGCCCCACGGCCCTACTCCTGTACGCACTTCCAAAATTGAGTTGAATCGAGCTTTGACATGAATAAAATCGAACCAGAGATCTTCCTGGCCGACGGAGGCGCCTCACTGTCCGGCACTCTCACTTCGATCGCATTTTTCTTGATCTTCGGCGGATTTGGTTTTGCCCTGGCAATAAATCTGCGTCAGATAGCCGAGCGCTTCCTCGATCTCACTTCCAAAATGCTGTTCGGGTTCGCCGAGGGAGTGGATGTGCGCGTCGCGCGTTTCGTGGGAGCTTGCGCCGCCCTGTTGTCACTCGTGGGAATCGTGCTGGAAATCTCCACACTTTGACACTCTTGATGCGAATGCCTCACGCACATCAGTAAGGCTTCGCGGAAAATTAAGAGAAGCCCACCAGATGACACGGAAACGGAAGCCTCGCAGGACGACACCCGGCCATTCGCCCCTCGGAAGGCGGTGAGATCTACTCAACCGCGTTTGGCGGGTCACTTCTGGAGCGCTTCATCGGGACGTCCGACCGGACCGTCGACCGAATCCGGGAGGTGGCCGACAGCGCAGAGGCCCCCGCAACGGCGAAGACAGTCTGGACAAAGCCTCGGGGTGTCGAGCTACGTCAACGGGACATCCATGGCTGCGGAACAGGCTGTGATGTTCCTGACCGGTTTCGCCGCGCTGGCCGTCGTGCCGACGCTGCTGGCAGCCGCCGAGGATCTCGACGGGGTGCCCCTGCTTCCCCCTGGTGGCGGTCTTGCGCTCGGCGGGCGGGCGCCCGGGACCCGGAGGCGGCCGCCGCCCGTGCCCGACGACCTCCCGCCCGCTGAGGAACGCTATGGGAACCAGTCATGACCTCACAGGAGCGCACTGGCGGAAGCCCTCGTACAGCGGCAACACAGGCGGCGACTGCGTCGAGGTCGCCACCAACTCCACCTGCGGGTCCGTCCCCGTCCGCGACAGCAAGAACCCGACCGGCCCCGCCATCGTCCTCGGGGCCCCGCCTGGCAGGCGTTCGTGGACGGGCTGCGCTGACACATCAGGTCCCGGTGGGGCGGCAGCCGGGGCCTCGCGGGCTCCGGCCGCCGCCTATCCGTGTGCCGCCCTGTTATCGCTTGTGGGAATCGTGGTGGAGACTTTCGAGAGAACCTGGGAGGGCCCTCGCCAAATGGTGAAGGAATGAATAAAACGACCCGGGACACGGTCGTCCTGCGCAGGAAATCGTTCGTCATGCTGTCCTGGACCATCCTGGCCGCGATGGGGTTCTTCGCGGCGCTTGCAGCCAGCGATGTATCTTCCGGTGCCGCTCGCGGGCCGCTCATCGGGGTCGCCGCATGCCTGGGCACGACCGTTCTGGCTCGACGCATCGGGACCGCTCGTGTCGTGCTGGGAGAATCCGAACTGAAGGTCGTGAATCCGGTCTTCACCTATCGGATTCCCTACCGCCTTGTCATGGAAGTCGACACGTCAAAGCATGGCACCCTGACCGTGCACACCACCGAGGGCGAGGAGATCTACTCGACAGCGTTCGGGGGATCGCTTCTGGACCACTTCGTCGGGACATCGGACCGGGCCGTTGTACGGATCAAAGAGACCGCCCGACAGCGCAGGGGTCCGCGCACCGAGGAACGGTCGCGGCGGACCATCACCGTTTCGTGGATTGCCGACTTCTGCCTCCTCGGCACCGTCTGCGTCGCCGTCGCGGCTCTCGTGGTTTCCGGCTGAGGATCGGCGTGTTACTCCTTGCGGCCGCTCCTTCCTGTGAGGCTGGCGCACCGTTCTGCCGGCTCACCGGCGGGTCACGGCCCCAGTGCCTCACCCTGGACGCACACGGACAACTGCGCTGCCACCCCTTCGGCGAGCACGGTCAGCGGCCCGGACTCGCACGGGCACTCCCAGGACCTGCGAGAAGCGGAACTCGAAGCATTGCGAAACCCGCCGCCCGAGGGTAATTTCATCCAAAAAAATCGGCGACTGGTTCGCCGACAAGGGCAAGAAAGTTGCGCAGCACTTTAGTCGCGTGACTACCGAGGCACGGGGGAATCAAGGCCGATGAGTCACGTGGAAATACTCGAACTGGCAGGCCGCGGGCCGACCGAGATAAGTGTTGCAGGTCTCGTGTTTTTCGGAGTCATGCTTCCGATAGGCGTTCTCATAGGGGCCAATATCGCGCATTCCGCAGATCGGGTGCACGGATTTCTGTTGACTGTTCTTCCGGGCCCCGTGGACCGGGCGTCGCCAAGGTCCCTCCGCCTTCCCGGCTGGGTCATGGCATTCATATCCACCATTGGACTTGTGGTTGAAATCCGAACGGGATTGCAGTGAGATCGCACGTCGGCTTGATGAAATACAGACGCGTTACGGGTGGTCAGGTGCTTCGACGCCGCTCCTTTCGAGTTCTGTCCGCACTTGCCACCCTCCTCTTCGGGGGTGGAGCCGCCTTTCCGGCGTGGGCGGCTGTTTCCGGAGATGAGCCGGGCGCGATGTTCGGGGCGGCCATCTCCCTGGGACTTGGGTCGCTCTTCTATCGAGTTATGCGAAGTAGAGTTCACCTGACGGATTCCTCGATAATCATCGTGAATCCAATGATGAGCCATGAGCTTCCATACGCCGCGATCGGGAAGGTCCAAGTCAACCCATCGGGCAGCTTGATCGTCTTCCCCAAGCGTAGCTTGCGAGGTGCCGAAACCGACGGGTACTTCGTTGTCGGATTCGCGGGATCTCTACTGGACCGCATGTTCAAGACGTCAGACGCGGCAGCCGTCGAAATAAGGAGGCGCCAACGGAAGGGAAGAGGCTCGACCGACGATCCTGGTTCAATAACCCGACGCTTGGTGGCGGACTGGGTTGCGGAGCTGATGCTGATAGCTTCCGCAGCTTGTGCGGCATATTCACTTTTCCTGCGTTTCTGAAGTGCCGAAAGGCGTCAAGGTGACGAAATATCTTGGGGTATCGATTTTTGGGCTTGGAATAATCTCGCTCCTCGCGGCGAGCAAAGGAGAACGCGGGTGGGAGAACTGGAGCACCTCATCCCGATGGGGAGTGGCCGCGAGTGGACTTGCAATCATTGCTGGTTTGATCGTCATGGACCGCACTCCCTTCTAGTCGGTGAAAACTGGTGAGCACATCGAAAGGCCCACTGCGCGAGACTTTCCTCTGGTGGGTGACGGTCTTGTTCATGACGGGCTGGTTGTCGCTAGGAGGGGCGATCTTCCTCTACCTCGACTTTCCGTGGCGAGCCGCCGCTGCTGCAGGGATAGCCGCTCCAATTCTCCCGTGGGCGATAGTGATGACTCAGCGCAGGAGACAGTCGGCACCGGCGCGTCCCGATTCTGCGCGCGGATGGCTGGAGTTGGAAGCCGTGGGTGTTGCGCTCCTGGTGGTGTCGATCACCTTGGGTGGAGTGTCTTCGAAGGAGGGGACGTTCCTCACTCTCCTGTCCGAGAGCTTCATGGCCTGCGCATTTCTGGTGATTTCCTGGGGTTTGGCCATGGCGTACTCCCACTGGAGGAAGTCCGGACCGTGACATCAAACGGGAGGGGTGGGAGTGGCAGTCAAGCGTGGCCTGGCCGGAGACAGCTTGAATCATCGATGGTGAATGATCGCGAAGCTCGAACTCATCGAGGAAAGGAATCCATCATGGCTGAGGTTTGGATTTCCCTGGATTTGATGGATCGGCGCAAGAATGCGAGGGCCGCCGGCTACTTCACAGCCATCTGTGCGGGCGTAGTGCTCGCGGTGACGCTGTCCGGGGAAACCGGCTCACCCTGGTGGTGGGCATTGTCGATCCTATGCGCGTGGATCATCTCGATGGTCTACATAATCAACAGGGGATACGGCCGGGCCTTGCTCACTCCTGATGACATTGTCCTCTTCAATGGCTTCCTCGGGAAAAGGTCGATCCCGTGGGGCCATGTCACCAACATCGAGAAGCGGCATCATGCGGCGCGCAGCAGTTCATGGTGGGATCTGCGCCTCACCTGTGCGAGCGGGCGGTCCTTTACCGTCCCGGGTGCGTTCACGAGCAGTCATCATGATGCCAAATTCGAAGCAAAGTATGTCTTGCTGTGTCAGCATTGGCGGCACTCCGCAGGGCGATAGGAAAGAAGCATGGCCTGGACACAGAAGGACCTCATCAAACCCGCCATAGTGCTGGTGGTCCTCACACCGATTGTCACTGTCACCGCCAACGCGATAGGCGGTTGGGTGAAGACCTTGGGTCCGATGACGGTCCTGGCAGTGGGGATGTTCTGGGGGCGCGTACTGCGGGAGAGGCGGATACGTGAAGGCCGCATCCCCAGCACGCCCCCGCATGACACGCCTCCCCGTGAGGCATCACCCAGCGAGCAGAGCGGATAGAGCGGATAGAGCGCGGATACCGGACGGGTCCCGTTCACCATGGCACCCGACCAGCGGTCGGGTGCCGCGACTCACCTTCCCCGGTGCCGAGTTGGCCTTAATACGGTTGCCCGGCCTCAGGCCGTGACGTAGCTTCCCGCTGAACCCCAGGTGGTCTGGACCAAGCCTGCCTCGCCGATCTATCGCAACGGGAACCGATGACCGAGGAGCAGACCCTCCGACCGCCGAGCGACACCCTGCCGGGCATCTTCTCCCGGCCGTACGCGGCAGCCACGCTGACCTTCGCCACCGTGATGTTCCTGACCGGCTTCGCCGCGCTGGCCGTCGTGCCCACGCTGCCTACGGCGGCCGAGGATCTGGACGGGGTGTCGCTGTTCCCCATGGTGGCGGGCAGTTTTGTGGCTGCCAGTCTGCTCGGCGGGGTGCTGGGCGGGCACTGGGCGGACCGCTCCGGCGCCCGGCGGCCGCTGGCCCTGGGCATGGTCCTCTCCGTGGTGACGCTGCTGGTGTCGGCATCCAGCGTGTCCGTCTGGCAGTTGGTGATCGGCCGCTTCGTCGACGGTCTGGCGGCCGGGATGGTGGCGGTGTCCGTGACGACCGCCATCGGGCAGTCGTATCCGGAGTATCTGCGGCCCAGGATGCTCGCGATGATGAGCGCGAGTTGGATCATCCCGTCCCTGGTCGGGCCGCCGATCGCCGGAGTGGTCGCCGAGGTGTGGTCCTGGCGTGCGGTCTTCTACGGCCTGGCCGCGCTGACGGCACTGCCCGCGATCGCCCTGGTGGCGGTGTTGCGCCGGGCCCCCGCGAACGACGGGGGCGGGGACCGGGCCGCCGCCGTACCCGACGATCTCCCGCCCGCCGAGGAACGCGCCTCCCGGCCACCGCTGATGATCGCGGCGCTGCTCAGCCTGGGCGCGGCGCTCGGCCAGTACGGGGTCTCCGGGTGGGACACACGCCATCTGCTGTTCGTCGTCGCCGGGGTCGCTCTGCTCGTGGTCTTCGCGCCCCGCCTGCTGCCGGCCGGCACCTGGCGCAGCGCCCGCGGCCTGCCCACCACGGTCCTGTTGCGCGGGCTGACGTCGGGTACGTACTTCACCGTCGAGGCGCTGGTGCCGTTGATGCTGATCACGGAGCGGCGAGTCGCCGCGGTGACGGTCGGTGTGGCGTTCACGGCCTCCGCCGTGCTGTGGGCGGTCGCGTCGTGGGTGCAGGGGAAGCTGCTCCAGGATGTCGCCCGGCACCGGCTCGTCACGGTCGGCGCGCTGGTCATGGCGGTGTCCGTGGTCTTCGCCGTCGTGGGCAGCTTCTCCGGGGTGTCCCCGGTGCTCGCCATGGTGGCCATGCCGTTGGCGGCGGTCGGGATGGGGATGCTCGATCCCTGTGTCACGGTGCTGTCGCTCTCGCACAGTGCGCCGGACCGGCTGGGCCACACCACCAGTGCCATGCAGACCAACATGAACCTCGGGCAGGTCGTCGTCCTGGCGTTCGCCACCGCCGTCCTCAACGCGGGCCTGGCCGCCGGGACAAGCCGGCTCGGCGGCTACGCCATCACCTTCTCGCTCCTCCTCGTACCGCCACTGCTGGTCGCCGTTCTGGCCGTCCGTGCGCGGAAGGATGGAAATCGGTAGGGCGGAAGCCGGTAGGACGGAACCGGTAGGGCGGAAACCGGAAAGACCCGCTCGTGGGTGCGCTGCTAGATTCGTCCGCCATGCGATCACGCGAGTACGACAGGGAATTCCGGGAGCGCGCCACCCGCATACGTGACTGCGGGTCCGGGTTGTTGATCCTGGGAGCGCTGCTGTGGGGCTGGTGCGCCATTCTGCTGCTGACGGACTACACGGTCGAAACGAATCGCGGCGGCACCCGGGAGTGCGCATCGCGCCTGTTCACGGAGGGCGGCACGGCCAACGAGGGTGTGTGGCGCGGCGATTACTGCGCCGATGAACGCGACTGGCCCGAGGCGCTTGCCGTCCTGGGGCTCTCCATCCCCGTATCGCTCGTGGGGACCGCGCTGTTCACGACCGGTCATGTGAGCCGGCGGCTGAGCGGGCATTCCCAGGCGATGCGCGAACTGGACAAGCTGGCGGACGAGCGCGAGAAGCGCTCCGAGAACTGACCGCATCACGACGAGGGAGCCGTATATATGAGCAGCCAGGGTCCGCGGACCGGCCGACTGAGCATTCTGACCGAGCAGTTCGACCAGGCGCGGGAGATGGCCCAGGTCCGGTTGCAGGGTCTCGGGGACGAGGAGTATCTGTGGGAGCCCGCGCCCGGCAGTTGGTCGATCCGGCGGCGGGAGGAGGCGGTGACGCCCCGGGCGTACGGTCCCGGCGCATGGGTGCTCGACAAGGGGGCGCCGGAGATTCCGGCGAGTGAGTACGCGGAGGTCGCGCGGCAGGCGGCGGACGGCATGTCCGTCGCGAAGATCGCCGAGGACTGGAGCGTGAGCGTCGAACGGGTCGAGGAGGTCCTCGCGTTCACCGGTGAGCCGGAGCCCGATGTCGTACCGATCACCACCATCGCGTGGCGGCTGGGGCATCTGCACTCCGACTTCGCGGGCCGCTGGGAGTGGACCTTCGGTGAGCGGCGGCAGGACCCGCATCAGCTGGTCGACTTCACACCGTCCGCCTCGCTCGCGCTGGAGCGGTTCTGGGCGACGCTCGACCTCCATCGCGCGAGCATCGGCACCCTCACCGAGGAGCAGCTCGACACGGTCGGCCTCTCGCAGTATCCGTACGGCTCCGACCCCGACGACGCGTACGTCGGCACGCTGGCCAACGCCAATCTGGAGCTCATCCACCACATGGCCGAGATCGCGCTGCTCCGCGACCTGTGGCGGGCCCGCCAGTACCGGTGAGTACCGGGAAGTGCCGGTAGGCCTCAGCCCGCCAGCTCCCACACCAGCAGCTCCGCCGGGTCCGTCACCGCTACCGCCTCCAGGCCCTCCGCACCGGTGATCCGGGCGGCGTCGCCGGGGCCCAGTTCCTCGCCGTCCAGGGCGACCCGGCCCCGCACCACGTGGACGTACGCGCGCACCGCGTCCGGGACCGCCGTGCGCTCGCCCCCGGTCAGCCGGCGGACATGGAGCATCGCGCCCGCGCCGGGCAGGGCGTACGGGGTGGAGTCGGCGATGCCGGGCACGACGGTGTACGAGGGTTCGCCGCCCGGCTCCAGGGGGGCGAGCCACATCTGGAGGAAGGTCAGCGGGTCCGTGCCGTCGTTGCGTTCGACGTGGCGGACCCCGGATGCGGCGCTCAGGTGGGCCACGTCCCCGGCGCGGACGACGGTGGAGTGGCCGGCCGAGTCGCGGTGGGTCAGCTCGCCCTCGACGACCCAGGTGACGATCTCCGTATGGCTGTGCGGATGTTCCTCGAAGCCCGCGCCGGGGGCGAGGCGCTCCTCGTTGCAGGCCAGGATCGGGCCGAAGCGGAGGTTGTCCGGGTCGTAGAAGGGGCCGAAGGAGAGGGCGTGCCGGGTGTCGATCCCGGCGGCCTCGTCCCCGCCCCGGTAGCGGTCGTCCGACCGGTGCACGGAAATCACCCGGCCACGGTAGCCCGGGGGACGCCCGTACGGCTCCGGCGGCGGGAGCTCCCGTACGGCGCGGGAGTCCGGCAGGTGTTCGCCTACCCGCCGGTACGGGGCACCGTCGCCCCGGCCCACCGAACCACCGGCCCGATAAGGCAGTCTTGTCCTCGTGCCCCGACCCGATCCTGAGCAGCCCCCCGCCCACGACGCCCACCTGCACGCCGCGACCCTGAAACGGCTGGAGCAGTCCTCCGGCCGACTGGCCGCGAACGCGATTGCCCGCATGGACGAATCGCTGCCGTGGTACCGGGCGATGCCCCCGGAGAACCGGTCCTGGATCGGCCTGGTCGCCCAGGCCGGTATCGCCGCGTTCACCGAGTGGTTCCGGCATCCCGAGACGCCGCAGGCCATCTCGACCGATGTGTTCGGCACCGCTCCGCGCGAACTGACCCGGGCCATCACCCTGCGGCAGACCGTGGAGATGGTGCGCACCACGATCGAGGTCATGGAGGCCGCGATCGAGGAGGTGGCCGCCCCCGGCGACGAGTCGGTGCTGCGGGAGGCGCTGCTCGTCTACGCGCGCGAGATCGCCTTCGCCACCGCCCAGGTCTACGCCCAGGCCGCCGAGGCCCGGGGCGCCTGGGACGCCCGGCTGGAGTCGCTGGTGGTGAACGCGGTGCTCTCCGGCGAGGCCGACGAGGGGGCCGTCTCCCGGGCCGCCGCGCTCGGCTGGAGTTCGCCCGAGCATGTCTGCGTCATCCTCGGCACCGCGCCCGACGGGGACAGCGAGCTGACCGTGGAGGCGATCCGGCGCGCCGCCCGGCACGCCAAGCTCCAGGTCCTCACCGGAGTCCTCGGCAACCGCCTCGTCGTCATCGCGGGCGGCAGCGACAATCCGCTCCAGGTCGCGAAGGGCCTGATCGGGCCGTACGCCGCCGGGCCGGTCGTCGCCGGACCCGTCGTCCCGGACCTGCTGGCCGCGACCCGGTCCGCGCAGGCGGCGGCCGCCGGGCTGAAGGCGTGCCTGGCGTGGCAGGACGCGCCGCGCCCGGTCCTGGCGGACGATCTCCTCCCGGAGCGCGCGATGGCCGGAGACCCGGCCGCGCGGGATCAGTTGGTGGAGGAGATCTACAGACCGCTGGAGGAGGCCGGTTCGGCTCTTCTGGAAACCTTGAGTGTCTATCTGGAGCAGGCGAGCAGTCTGGAAGGCGCCGCCCGGATGCTGTTCGTGCACCCCAACACCGTGCGCTACCGGCTGCGACGTGTGACCGACGTCACCGGATGGTCACCCTCCGATGTGCGCTCCGCGTTCACGCTGCGGATCGCCCTCATCCTGGGGCGCTTGGCGGCTGCGGATCCTCAGTCCTAGACTTTTGTTGGACTTCAACAATTCCCCCGACGGTTCTTCGTCCCTGTCCCCACGGGCGTGCGGAGCCGTCCACAAGAGAGAGTGTGAGGGTGCTCGTACTCGTCGCTCCCGGCCAAGGCGCTCAGACGCCCGGCTTCCTGACTCCCTGGCTCGACCTCCCCGGTGCCGCAGACCGCATCGCGGCCTGGTCGGACGCCATCGGGCTCGACCTTGCCCACTACGGCACGAAGGCCGACGCGGACGAGATCCGCGACACCGCCGTTGCCCAGCCGCTCCTGGTCGCCGCCGGACTGCTCTCGGCGACCGCCCTGGACGCCGCGTCGCCCGACGTCATCGCGGGCCACAGCGTCGGTGAGATCACCGCCGCCGCGCTCGCCGGTGTCATCGAGGACGAGGCCGCACTGCGCTTCGTCCGCACCCGGGGGCTCGGCATGGCCGAGGCCGCCGCGGTCACCGAGACCGGTATGGCGGCCCTCCTCGGCGGCGACCCGGACGTCACGGTCCCGCACCTGGAGAAGCTCGGGCTGACCCCGGCCAACGTCAACGGCGCGGGCCAGATCGTCGCCGCCGGCACCGCGGCCCAGATCGCCGCCCTGGAGGCCGACATGCCCGAGGGCGTGCGCCGGGTCGTCGTGCTGAAGGTGGCCGGCGCGTTCCACACGCACCACATGGCCCCGGCCGTGGAGAAGCTGCGCGCGGCGGTCGGCGACCTCACGGTCTCCGACCCGACCGTGCGTTACGTTTCCAACGCCGACGGCCACACCGTGGCCACCGGCACCGAGGTCATCGCCCGGCTGGTCGGACAGGTCGCCAACCCGGTCCGCTGGGACCTGTGCATGGAGACCTTCCGGTCCCTGGGCGTCACCGCACTCGTCGAGCTGAGCCCCGGCGGCACGCTGACCGGGCTCGCCAAGCGCGGACTGCCCGGCGTGAAGACGCTCGCACTCAAGTCCCCCGACGACCTCGACGCGGCCCGCGCGCTCATTTCCGAGCACGCAGGCGTCTAAGGAGCGAGCATGTCGAAGATCAAGCCCAGCAAGGGCGCCCCGTACGCACGGATCCTCGGGGTCGGCGGCTACCGCCCGACCCGGGTCGTGCCGAACGAGGTGATCCTCGAAACGATCGACTCGTCCGACGAGTGGATCCGCTCCCGCTCCGGCATCGTCACCCGCCACTGGGCCTCCGACGAGGAGACCGTGGCCGCGATGTCGATCGAGGCGTCCGGCAAGGCCATCGCGGACGCGGGCATCGACCCCGGGCAGATCGGCGCGGTCGTCGTCTCGACCGTCTCGCACTTCAAGCAGACTCCGGCCGTCGCCACCGAGATCGCGCACAAGATCGGCGCGGGCAAGCCCGCCGCCTTCGACATCTCGGCCGGCTGCGCGGGCTTCGGTTACGGCCTCACGCTCGCCAAGGGCATGGTCGTCGAGGGCTCCGCGGAGTACGTCCTCGTGATTGGCGTGGAGCGGCTCAGCGACCTGACCGACCTGGAGGACCGCGCGACGGCCTTCCTGTTCGGCGACGGCGCGGGCGCGGTCGTCGTCGGTCCGTCCCAGGAACCGGCCATCGGCCCGACCGTGTGGGGCTCCGAGGGCGACAAGTCCGAGACCATCAAGCAGACGGTGGCCTGGAACGACCTGCACATCGGCGACGTCTCCAAGCTGCCGCTCGACTCGAAGGGCGAGGTCAAGTTCCCCGCCATCACGCAGGAGGGCCAGGCGGTCTTCCGCTGGGCCGTCTTCGAGATGGCGAAGGTCGCCCAGCAGGCGCTGGACGCGGCCGGGATCGCCCCGGAAGACCTGGACGTCTTCATTCCGCACCAGGCCAACATGCGGATCATCGACTCGATGGTGAAGACCCTGAAGCTGCCGGAGCATGTCACGGTCGCCCGTGACATCGAGTCCACCGGCAACACGTCCGCCGCCTCGATTCCGCTCGCGATGGAGCGGCTCCTGGCGACCGGTCAGGCGAAGAGCGGCGACACCGCGCTCGTCATCGGCTTCGGGGCGGGTCTCGTCTACGCCGCGACGGTCGTTACCCTCCCCTAGGCACACCGGACCTTTTGGTCCGTACGCACGAACACTGAATAAACCCACCGAAGGAGCGCCAAGATGGCCGCCACGCAGGAAGAGATCGTCACCGGTCTCGCCGAGATCGTCAACGAGATCGCCGGTATCCCGGTCGAGGACGTCCAGCTGGACAAGTCCTTCACCGACGACCTGGACGTCGACTCGCTGTCCATGGTCGAGGTCGTCGTCGCCGCCGAGGAGCGCTTCGACGTCAAGATCCCCGACGAGGACGTCAAGAACCTCAAGACGGTCGGCGACGCCGCCGACTACATCCTGAAGCACCAGGGCTGATCCCAGCCCGGCTGTGTCGCCACCCGGCGGTGGCGCCGCTGATTCACGACCCTCTACACGTGGAGAAGATTTTCCAGTGAACTCGACCAATCGCACCGTGGTCGTCACCGGTATCGGCGCAACCACTCCGCTGGGTGGCGACTCCGCATCGACCTGGGAAGGTCTGATGGCCGGCCGGTCCGGCGTCAAGCCTCTCGAAGGCGAGCGTTTCGCCGAACTGCCCGTCCGGATCGCCGCCCTCGCGGCCGTCGACCCGGGCGACGTACTTCCCCGCCCGCTGGCCCGCAAGCTGGACCGCTCGGCGCAGTTCGCGCTGATCGCGGCCCGCGAGGCCTGGGCGGACGCGGGTTTCACCGCCAAGGCCGGTGAGGACGAGACCGTCGCCCCCGAGCGCCTGGGCTCGGTCATCGCCTCCGGCATCGGCGGGGTGACCACCCTGCTCGACCAGTACGACGTGCTGAAGGAGAAGGGCGTACGCCGCGTCTCCCCGCACACCGTTCCCATGCTCATGCCCAACGGCCCGGCGGCCAACGTCGGCCTGGAGGTCAACGCCCAGGCCGGTGTCCACACGCCCGTCTCCGCCTGCGCCTCGGGCGCGGAGGCGATCGGGTACGCCGTCGAGATGATCCGTACCGGCCGTGCCGACGTGGTCGTCGCCGGTGGTACCGAGGCGGCGATCCACCCGCTGCCGATCGCCGCGTTCGCCAACATGATGGCGATGTCCAAGAGCAACGACGAGCCCGAGAAGGCCTCGCGTCCGTACGACACCGGCCGGGACGGCTTCGTCCTCGGCGAGGGTGCGGGCGTCGTCGTCCTGGAGTCCGCCGAGCACGCCGCGGCGCGCGGTGCCCGGGTCTACTGCGAGGTGCTGGGCCAGGGCCTGTCGGCCGACGCCCACCACATCGCGCAGCCCGAGCCGACCGGGCGTGGCATCGCCGCCGCGATGCGGAACCTGCTGGACTCCAGCGACCTCAAGCCGTCCGAGGTGGTCCACCTCAACGCGCACGCCACGTCGACGCCGCAGGGCGACCTCGCGGAGATCAAGGCGCTGCGCCAGGTGCTGGGCGACGACCTCGACCATGTCGCGATCTCCGCGACGAAGTCGATGACGGGTCATCTGCTGGGTGGCGCGGGCGGCATCGAGACGGTCGCCACCGTCCTGGCGCTGCACCACCGCATCGCTCCGCCGACCATCAACATCGACGAGCTCGACGAGGCGATCGAGGCGGACATCGTGCGGGGTGAGCCGCGGGTGCTGCCCGAGGGGCCGATCGCGGCGATCAACAACTCGTTCGGGTTCGGTGGGCACAACGTGGTGCTGGCGTTCCGGTCCGTGTAACGCCAGGCCCTCCGGCCGCTTGTACGCAGTGAAGCCCGCTTCCCGGGGTCCGGGAGGCGGGCTTCATCGTTCTTCGGGGCGCTGCCCCGGACCCCGCTCCTCAATCGCCGGAGGGGCTTGAATTGCGCCCCGGTCACCGCGGGGTGAGGAGCCCCGGAGAGGCTTGAATTGCTCCCGGTCGCCGCTGGATGAGGAGCGCCGGAGGGGCTTGGGTCAGACGACCTGGTGCAGCCAGCGGACCGGCGCGCCCTCGCCCGCGTGGCGGAAGGACTCCAGCTCGTCGTCCCACGGCTTGCCGAGGAGCGAGGCGATCTCCGCCTCCAGGTCGCTCTCGCCGCGCACCGAGCGGGCCAGCGCGGCGCGCAGCCGGTCCTCGGGGATCAGGATGTCGCCGTGCATGCCGGTGACGGCATGGAAGATGCCGAGGCCGGGGGTGGAGCTGTAGCGCTCGCCCTCGGCGGTGGGGCACGGCTCGGCGGTCACCTCGAAGCGCAGCAGGTCCCAGCCGCGCAGGGCGGAGGCGAGCTGCGAGGCGGTGCCGGCGCGGCCCTTCCAGGAGAATTCGGACCGCCAGGTGCCGGGCGCGGCCGGCTGTCTGATCCAGTCCAGCTGGACCCGCACACCGAGGACGCCCGCCACTGCCCACTCGACATGTGGGCACAGCGCGCGCGGTGCGGAGTGAACGTACAGGACTCCACGTGTCGTCACCGGAACCTCCCGTGTGGGACGAGGTACGCCTTCCCCAGCGGCCTCGCGCCCGTACCGCCTCTTTTCGGCCGGATCCCGAGGTTGTCATCAGTAAACAGCATCGGGAGTTAATCTCCTGAAAAGGGACAGTATGTGACGTGACGTAATGTACCGGAGCCGCCCGTGTGTGCGCGGGCGGGCGGAACGCCACTGGTTCGACGGGGAAAAGCTACCGTGCGCAGGGGCCGTCCGTGTGACGTACCGTCGGTCTCAGGCCTCTGATTCGCCGGCTTTCACCCGGCAGGGCGCGCACCGCCCCGACCTGGGGATCATGTGCTTGCCGGGGGCATGTCCAGAGGCATAAGCCAGGGGTTGACCGGAGGGGATCCGACCGATGCCGGAGCGTGTGACACGCCCACGAATGCGTAACGCTGTCGCGGCGCTGAGCGCGCTCTCGCTCGTCGGTGTCGCCGCGCTGGCCGGATGCGGTGGGGGCGGCTCGGAGGGCGGCGTGTCGCGGAACGCGCCCGCGGCCACGCGCTCCGCCCCGCCGTCGCCCTCCCCCACCCCCACCCCTGACTGGAACCCCCGGCCCCGGTCGGTCGCGGCGGTCGGGGACTCGATCACCCGGGGGTTCGACGCGTGTTCGGTGCTGGCCGACTGCCCCGAGGTGTCGTGGGCGACCGGCACGGACGACGCGGTGCGCAGTCTCGCGGTCCGGCTGCTCGGCCCGTCGAAGGCGGTGGACCGCAGCTGGAACCACGCGGTGTCGGGGTCCCGGATGGTGCAGTTGCCCGAGCAGATGGCGCTGGCGGCGAAGGAGCGGCCGGAGCTGGTGACGGTGATGACGGGCGCGAACGACGCGTGCCGGGACTCGGTGCGGCTGATGACACCGGTGGCGGACTTCCGGGCGTCGTTCGAGGCGTCGATGCGGCAACTGCGGGCCGGGGCGCCGAAGGCGCAGGTGTACGTGTCCAGCGTGCCGGACCTGAAGCGGCTCTGGTCGACGGGGCGGGGGAACGAGCTGGGCAAGAAGATCTGGCAGCTCGGGATCTGCAAGTCGATGCTGGCGGACGCGGACGATCTGGGCCCGGCGGCGGTGGCCCGGCGCGATGCGGTGCGGGAGCGGGTGGTGGCGTACAACGAGGTGCTGAGGGACGTGTGCGCGAAGGACCGGCACTGCCGGTACGACGGCGGGGCGGTGTTCGACTTCCGCTTCACCGGGGCGCAGCTCAGCTCATGGGACTGGTTCCATCCGAGCCGCGACGGCCAGGCCCGGCTGGCGGAGATCGCCTACCGCAACGTCACGGCGGCCGCACCGCCCGCGTAGGGTCGATGACCATGACGACCAGCGCGGATACGGCTACGCACACGGAAGACTTCGGTGTTCTCGCGGACGGGTCGCCCGTGCGCCGGTGGACGTTGGAGCGGGACGGGGTCCGGGTGCGGGTCCTGACGTACGGCGCGATCGTGCAGTCGGTGGAGGCGCCCGGGCGGGACGGGTCCCGGGCCCCGGTGGCGCTCGGGCTGCCGGAGGTCGCGGGCTACGAGGAGTTTCCGGCCCCCTACTTCGGCGCGGTGGTCGGGCGGTACGCGAACCGGATCGGGGGCGCGTCGTTCGTCCTGGACGGGCGTACGCACCGGCTGACCGCCAATGAGGGCGGCACCCATCTGCACGGCGGGGCCCGGGGCTTCGACAAGCGGGTGTGGGACGCGGAGGCCGTGGCGGACGGGGTGCGGCTGTCCCTGGTGTCGGAGGACGGCGACGAGGGATATCCGGGGCGGCTCGACTTCTCGGTGACGTACACCCTGGGGCCGGGCGGGGAGCTGCGGATCGGCTACCGCGCGGTGACCGACGCGCCGACCGTGCTGAACCCGACGAGCCATCTGTACTGGAACCTGGCGGGCGCGGACAGCGGGAGCGCGCTGGGGCAGCAGTTGCGGATCGCGGCGAGGCACTTCACCCCGGTGGATGCGGAGTCGGTGCCGACCGGGGAGTTCGCGCCGGTGGCCGGGACCCGGTTCGACTTCCGGCGGATGCGGGCCGTGGGCGCGGGGTACGACCAGAACTTCGTCCTGGAGGAGCGGGCCCAGGGGGCGGAGGGTGTCGCCGCCGAGCTGTACGACGCCTGGTCCGGGCGGGTGCTGACCGTACGGACCACCGAGCCGGGGCTCCAGCTGTACACGGCCGACCACTTCGACGGGCGGCCGTTCGGGCCGTGCGCCGGGATCGCCCTGGAGACCCAGCACTTCCCCGACTCCCCGAACCGGCCGGAGTTCCCGTCCACGGTGCTGCGGCCGGGCGAGGAGTTCGTCTCGCGCACCGCGTACGCGTTCTCGGTGCGCTGAGGCCCTACCTCCCGCGGCGCTCCGTTCAGCGGGCCAGGCCCAGGGTGACACCGAGGCCGACCAGGACCGAGCCGATCGACCGGTTCAGCGCCTTCTGGCGGCGGAGCATCGCGCCGCGCAGCCGGGAGTGCGAGAAGAACAACGCGACCAGCGCGAACCAGCCGAGGTGGGCGAGGGACATGAACAGGCCGTAACCCGCCTGCTGCCAGAGGGCGGTGCCGGGACCGACGACCTGGGTGAAGGTCGCGACGACGAACAGGGTCGTCTTCGGGTTGAGGGCGTTGGTGAGGAACCCGCTGCGCAGCGCCCCGAACCTGGAGAGCCCCGGCCGGTCCGTCAGGTCGATGTCGAGGTCGGCGCGGGCCAGGAAGGTGCGCACCCCGATGTAGATCAGATAGGCGGCGCCCGCCAGTTTGACCGCGGTGAACAGGGCGGTCGAGGAGGCGATGAGCAGCCCGACGCCGAGCATCGTGTACGTGACGTGGACCAGGACGCCCGCGGCGACCCCGGCGGCCGCGAGGACGCCAGTGGTACGCCCGTACAGATAGCTGTTGCGGACGACCATCGCGAAGTCGGCGCCCGGGGAGACGACCGCGAGGACGGTGATGGCGGCGACCGCCAGCAGTTCGGTCATGCGGCCCGTACCTCCGTGCTGGCGGGCCCGGCGGGGCCGGTGGCGGGGCCCGCGTCCGGATCGACCAGCTCGCGGGCGAGGAGCGTGGCTCCGGCGACCGCTCCGGGCATCAGGAACACCGCGACGAACGGGACCAGGAAGGAGAGGGCGATCGGGACGCCGAAGCCGAGCACCAGCGACCGGCGGCGGCGCAGCAGGCCGAGCCGCTTCTTCAGGACCAGTCCCCGGCGCTGGAGCGCCACGCCGGTCAGTTCCTCGGCCAGGAAGTAGCCGGAGACGCAGATGCCGATCGCGGGCACGACGGTCTGGCCGACGACCGGGATGAAGCCGCAGGCGAAGAGGACGATCCCGAAGAGGGCGACGCGCAGCAGGATGCGTACGGAGTCGCGGGCGGAGATCCACAGCTCCTGCCAGAGCGGCAGTCCGGATTCGTGGACCTCGCCGCCTTCGCCGCGCTCGACCTCCTCGGAGAGCGACTCGTAGAACGGCTGGCCGACCAGGAGGGTCACGGCGGTGAAAGTGATGACGGCGAGGAACAGGCCGAAGACGAAGACGAGCGCGGTCAGTCCGGTGCGCAGCAGGCCCTGCCAGGGCGAGGACCAGTCGTCGGCGAACGGGGTCGCCCAGCCGGCGAGGTCGTCGGCGCCGTAACCGAGTCCGATGAGGGCACCGGCGTAGATGACCAGGGTGATGAGTCCGGGCAGCAGCCCGAAGCCGAACCACCGTCCGTGCTGGAGGACCCAGCGTTGCCCCTTCATCAAGTAGCCGAAGCCTGCGCCGAGATCGCTCATGGGCGTCAGCGTACTGGCGTGCGGAAAGCGGAGAGGACCGCACCCCGGGAAGGGGTACGGTCCTCGCGCAGAGGCGCCTGCCCGGTCAGGCGACCGAGAGCTCGACGCTGATGTTGCCGCGGGTGGCGTTCGAGTACGGGCAGACCTGGTGGGCCTTCTCGATGAGCGCCTGCGCGGTGGCGGCGTCGACGTTCGGGATGGAGGCGCTGATCGCGACCTCCAGGCCGAAGCCGCCGGCCTCGGTCTTGCCGATGGAGACCGAGGCGGTCACCGTCGAGCCGGAGATGTCGGCCTTCTCCTGGCGGGCGACGACGCCCAGCGCACCCTGGAAGCAGGCGCTGTAGCCGGCCGCGAAGAGCTGCTCGGGGTTGGTGCCCGCGCCGCTGCCGCCCATGGCCTTCGGCGGGTTCACGACGACGTCGAGCTGACCGTCGTCGGAGGAGACCCGGCCGTCGCGGCCGTTCTCGGCGGTGGCGACGGCGGTGTAGGCGACATCGATCTTCTGGATGGTCATGGTGTGACGATTCCTCCGGTTGGTGCGCCGCGACTCGCGCCCACGATCGCGACGGCCTGTGGATGAGCCTAACGCGTGGCCGGTGAGGGCAGGAGGTGGGTCAGACCAGGGAAACGATCATCTTGCCGGTGTTCTCGCCGCGCAGCAGGCCGACGAAGGCGTCGTAGCCCTGCTCGATGCCCTCGACCGTCGTCTCCCCGTACTTCAGCTCGCCCGAGGCCAGCCAGCCGGCGACCTCCTGGACGAACCGCGGCTGGAGGTCGGCGTGGTCGCTCACGAGGACGCCCTGGAGGCGCAGCCGCTTGCCGATGATCATCGCCATGTTGTTCGGGCCGGGGGTCGGCTCGGTGGCGTTGTACTGGGCGATCATGCCGCAGATGGTGGCGCGGCCGTGCACGTTGAGCGAGGAGATCGCGGCTTCGAGGTGCTCGCCGCCGACGTTGTCGAAGTAGACGTCGATGCCGTCGGGGGCGGCTTCCTTGAGCTGGTCGCGGACGGGCCCGTTCTTGTAGTTGAACGCGGCGTCGAAGCCGTACTCCTCGGTGAGGAGCTTGACCTTCTCGTCGGAGCCGGCGGAGCCGATGACCCGGGAGGCGCCCTTGAGCTTGGCCATCTGGCCGACCTGGCTGCCGACGGCGCCGGCCGCGCCGGAGACGAAGACCGCGTCGCCCTCCTTGAAGGAGGCGACCTCGAACAGGCCCGCGTAGGCGGTGAGTCCGGGCATGCCGAGCACGCCGAGGTAGGCGGAGAGCGGGGCGATGTCGGGGTCGACCTTGACCGCGTGCTTGGCGGGCAGGTCGGCGATCTCGCGCCAGCCGAGGCCGTGCAGGACGTGGTCGCCGACGGCGAAGCCCTCGGCGTTCGAGGCGATGACCTCGCCGACCGCGCCGCCGTCCATGGGGTGGTCGAGCTTGAAGGGCGGGGTGTAGGACTTCACGTCGTTCATCCGGCCGCGCATGTACGGGTCGACCGAGAAGTGCTTGTTGCGGACGAGGATGCGGCCTTCGGCCGGAGCGGCGACCGCGGCCTCACGCAGCGCGAAGTCCTCGGCCTTGGGCCAGCCGTGCGGGCGGGCGACCAGGTGCCATTCACGGCTGGACGTGGGAAGTGCTGCAGACATGGGCTCGGGTTCTCCTCAATGTCCTACGGGGGGGGAGCTTCCGCGCCGTACTGGCTACGGCACGAAAAGCTTCATGACATGAAACAACCATGCTCCTGAATATTTCATGATGTCAAGTAAATCGGTACGCTGTCGTCCATGGCCACTCGCACAGACACCCTGACCCTCGAGGTCGTCGAGCTCATCGGCACCGTCGTGGCGCGCTACCACGAGGAGTACGACCGGGCCGCCGCCGAGCACTCCCTCACGGGCGCACAGGCACGGGTGCTCGGGCTGCTCTCGCTGGAGCCCCTGCCGATGCGGAAAATCGCCCTCAGGCTGAAGTGCGAGCCGTCGAACGTGACCGGGATCATCGACCGGCTGGAGACCCGGGAGCTGGTCGAGCGCAGGCCCGATCCGGCGGACCGGCGGGTGAAGCTGGCCGCCGCGACGGAGAAGGGCCGGCGCACGGCCCGCGAGCTGCGGGACGCGCTGGACTTCGCCCGGGAGCCGCTGGCCGGGCTCTCCGACGCCGAGCGCACGGTGCTGCGGGATCTGCTGCGCCGGATGCTGGGCGAGGAGACCCCGTAGGCGTCGCGCCTAAGTGCACCACCACAGGAACCACGTGCAGGTCGGGGACGGTGTCGGGGTGGGCGTCGGCTCGGCCGGGGGCGGCGGGGGCGCGGGCGCGGTCGTCGGCTCCTCCGGGTCGCCCGGTCCCGGCGGGTCGGCGGGCGGGGTGTCGGGGGCGTCGGACGGGTCCGCGTCGTCGGGGTCCGGGGAGGCGGTGGGCTCGTCCGTGGCGGAGGGGCCGGGGCTCGGCGACCCGGTCGGATCCGTGGGGCTCCCGCTGCGGTCGTCCGCCGGTGAGGCGTCCGTGCCGGGGCCCGTGGTCGCGCCGGCCCGGGAGCCGACCGGGCCGGGGTCGCGGGGTGCTTCGGCGGACGGCTGCTTCGGCGCGGCGTCGGTGGGGCCGCCCGGCGTCTCGCGTACGTAGTCGGCGGCGGTGTCGTCCCGCCCGGGCTCCAGGGCCAGTTCCGCGAGGCTCAGCGCACCGGCCGCGAGGAGCAGCCCGAGGGCGGCGAGCAGGACGGTGCGGCCGCGCCGACGATGGCTGCCGCGGGCGGACCGTCCCGCTCGCCGCCGCGAACCGGGGCGGGTTTCGGGCCGCCCTCCGGCCCGGGCGCCCCGGCGGGCATCCCGCCGGGCATCCCGCCGCGCATCCCGTCGCGTGCCGCGTCGGGCTTCGGGCGCGTCGGCCGGGGCGGCCGTCCCGGCAAGCCCGTCCGGCCCGTCCGGAGCGGGCCCGGCGGACGCGGGTGCGGGCACGGCGTAGGGGCCCAGTGCCTCGGCGGGAGTTCCGCACCCGGCGCAGGCCAGGGCTCCGTTGAGATGCCGTCGGCACGGGTGGCAGTAATCCATGGCGCCCGCAGGTTAGGCGTGCACAGAACAACCGGGGAAGCCGCACAGGTGAGGATCCTGTGAGGAAGCTCGAATTCCAGGTACGCCCGGTCCGATACGTCGGGCACGCGGGAGGATGGGCCACATGACCGCTCCCGCCCCCTTCGGCCCCCTCCAGTTCCAGCTCGTCCTGCTGCGCCGGATGGCCGACCACCAGCCCGACCTGGTCGAGGAGGCCCGGCACGAACTGAGCGCCTCCCTCGCCGATATGCGGGAGGCCAACCGCCGCTGGCAGGCCATGGTGCGGGCGCCCCGGGGACGCGGATCGCTGCGGCGCTACCGCTCGGTCCTCGGCGAACCGGAGCTGACCCTGCCGCGCCGGGTCGGGGACCTGGAGTGCGAGGCGCTGCTGTGGCCGGTGCCGCTCTGGCCGGACCTGCGGTTCGAGGTGATGGCCGGTCCCGGCGGGGCCGTGTGGAACGAGTGGCTGGTCCGGGCCCCCGGCGCGGCGGGCCCGGAGCTCACCTCCGTAACGGATCTGCTCCCCTGGTCGTGCACCGTGGACGAGGCCGCCCGTGCCTTTCCCCCGGCCCGGCCGATGGAGGGCAGCGCCCCGACCCGGTGGGCGCTGGCCGTCACCGACCCGGCCGGCGGGCAGGAACGCGTCGCCGAGTTCACCTGGGGTCTGTTCCAGCGGCTGCTGCCGACCGGGTGAGCTGAGGAGCCGTCAGCTCCCGCTCCCCTTACGGCGCAGCTCAACGCGCGCGACGGGCCGGACGGCGCGACCATGCAAGGAGAGACCGGCTGCCGCCGGTGCCCACCGTCCGCGCGCTCGGGAGAATCGCCGTGACCGTCAGCCTTGAGCAGTTGCAGCGTTGCCATGTCGCCGTCGATCTCGGGGCCGCGAGGACCCGGGTGTACGTCAAGGGGCTCGGGCTCGTCGTCGACGAACCGAGCGTCGCCGCCGTCAACACCCGTACCGGCTCCCTCATCGCCGTCGGCGCGCTCGCCGAGCAGATGACCGGCCGCACCCCCGACTACATCCGGGTGGCCCGCCCCGTCTCCGGCGGCACCGTCGTCGACATCGAGATGGCCCAGCGGATGCTGCGTCATCTGCTGGGCGACAAGCTCCGCCGCCAGTTGCGCCGCAAGCCCCGGCTGCGCGCCGCCGCCTGCACCCCGCACGACGCCGATCCGCTGGCCCAGCGCGCGACGGTGGAGACCCTGGTCGGGCTCGGCGCCCGCCGGGTCGAGCTGGTGGACACCCTGATCGCGGCGGCCGTGGGCTGCGGGCTGCCGGTCGAGCAGCCGACCGCCACCATGATCATGGTGTGCGGGGCCGCCACCACCCAGATCGCGGTGCTCTCGCTCGGCTCGATCGTGACCGCCGTCCGGATCCCGGTGGGCGGCAACGCGATCGACGAGGCGATCATCCAGCATCTGCGCCAGCACCACGAGCTGCTGCTGCCGAGCCAGTCCGTGCGCCCGCTCCAGCTGGCGCTGCACGGCAACGGCCTCCAGCTCACCGGCCCCGCCCTCACCGAGATCCACGGCCGCGACGTGGCGACCGGGCTCGCCCGCTCGGTGCAGGTCGACACCGCCGCCGTACGGCAGGCCATCCACACCCCGCTCACCGCGGTGCTCGACGGCGTGGGCCGGGTGCTCCGCGACTGCCCGCCCGATCTGGTGGCCGACCTCGCGGACCGCGGGATCATGATGGTGGGCGGCAGCGCGCTGCTCCCGGGCCTCGACCAGATGCTGCGCGACGCGACGGGGATGCCGGTGCACATCGCGGAGCGCCCCGACGTCTGCTCGGTGCTCGGCCTGGGCGCGATGCTGGACGGCAAGGTGCAGCCGATGGTCCTCAACCCGCTGGCGGGGTGAGCCCGTCGGTACGGACCCGGCGGTGGCACGGCCGATGCGGACGGCGCGGGTGAAGGGGCCCCTGGAGCCCGGTCCGGCCGCGGCCGGGCGGCTGCCGATGCTGCTGGAGGCGGTCCTCAACGTCGGCAGCGACCTGGAGCTGGGCTCCACCCTCCAGCAGATCGTGGACACCGCCGCCGCCCTCACCGGGGCCCGCCACGGTGCGCTCGGGGTGCTGGACCCGGACCGGGACCGGATCGACGCGCTGTACACCGCCGGGATGACGGAGGCGGAGCGGCGCCACCTCGACCTCTTCCCGGACGGCCCCTCCGGGGAACCGGCCGCCCTGATCGAGGAGCCCCGGCAAGGCCGCACGCCGGGCCGCGCACCGGGCCGGACACGGGGCTGCCCGCCGGTGCGGAGCTTCCTGCGCGCCCCGATCCGGGTGCACACCGAGGTGTTCGGCCACCTCTACCTCGGCGGGAAACCGTCCGGGCCGTTCACCGACACCGACCTGGCCCTGCTGCGGGTCCTCGCGGCCCAGGCGGGCATCGCGATCGGCAACGCCCGGCTGTACGAGAGCGCCCGGCAGCGCGAGCGCTGGATCGAGGGGGCGGCGGCCGTCACCACGGCCCTGCTGACCGGTACCGACGCGGCCGACGCGCTGATGACGGTGGCCGAGCGGGCCCGGGCGCTGGCGGGCGCGTCGGCCGGGGTGATCCTCCAGCCGACGGAGGAGGGCGGGATGGAGATCGTCACCGCCTCCACGCCGGACGATCCGGCGGGCATCGTCGGCACGGTGATCGAGCCCGGCTCCCCCGTGCTGGTGCAGTTGCTCGGCGGCGAACCGGTCTTCATCGACGACTCGGCCACCGACCCCCGGATGACCACCGGCGTACGCTCCCGGTTCGGGCCGAGCATGATGCTGCCGCTGCAGAGCGGCGGGCGGCTCATCGGCACCCTCGCTCTGCCCCGGCGGCGCGGCGAGCGCCCCTACACGGACGTGGACCGGCTGCTGGCGACCCAGTTCGCCTCGCAGGCGGCGCTGGCCCTGGTGCTGGCGGACGCGCAGGCCGACCGGGAGCAGCTCGCGGTGTACGAGGACCGCGACCGGATCGCCCGTGACCTGCACGATCTGGTGGTCCAGCGGCTCTTCGCCACGGAGATGATGCTGGAGTCGACCCGGCGGCGGGCCACGTCGGAGTCTGAGGAGCCGGAGGAGCCCCAGGGCGCCGGCGACGGCGGGGAGGCGGAGGCCGGTGTGCTGCTGGGCCGGGCCGTGGACGAGCTGGACTCCACCATCCAGGAGGTCCGCACCGCGATCTTCGCCCTCCAGCAGCCGCCCGCCGAGGCCCCGAGCACCTTCCGGGGCCGGGTGCTGCGCGAGACCGGGGGCGCGGCGGCCCTGCTGGGCTTCCCGCCGTCGGTGCGGTTCACCGGGGCGGTGGACGCGCTGGTGGGCGAGGAGACGGGCCGGGAGCTGCTGGCCGCCCTGCGCGGGGCGCTGGCCGCCGCGCACCGCAGGCCCGGGGTCTCGGCCATCGAGGTGGAGGTGGACGCCACGGTCCGGCTGCCGGACGGGCGGACCGGGGTGCGGCTGGTGGTCTCGGACGACGGGCGCGGCGAGGACGGCCGGCCGACGACGGTGACCTGGCAGGCCCCGGTCTGAGAACGGGCGGGCCCCGGCCTCAGTGCTTCGGGGCCGCCCGCAGCGCGATCCGGGTGTTGGAGTGGGCGATGCCCGCCTCCCGCTTCAGCCGGCGCAGCAGGGTGTCCAGTGCTCCCGGGTCGGCGGCGGTGGCCCGTACGAGGTAGTCGTGGCCGCCCGTCACGTGCACCACCTCCGTGATCCCGGGCAGCATCAGCACCGAGCGCTCGAACTCCTCGTTCGTCGTGTCGAGGCGCAGCGTCACATCGATGAAGACGACCAGGCCCGAACGGGTGTCGGCCGCCGGGTCGACGATGACGGTGAAGCCGCGGATGACCCCGTCACGGCGCATCCGGCGGACCCGGTCGCCCGCCGCGTTGGCGCTGAGCCCCACGCGTACGCCCAGATCCCGGTACGAGATCCGGGCGTCCTCCTGGAGAATGCCGAGGATTTCCCTGTCCAGCCGATCCATACCGCGATTGTCCCAGCTTGCGGCGATATCGGCTGAGGGAAGCCGAGCGGACCCGAGGGGCGACCGCCGTCCCCCGGTCGGAGCAGTCCGGCGGGCCGTGCGGTGCCCCGCGCTCTTGACTTGCTGCTGTGGACACCTCCGTCAAGCAGCCCCCCGAGCCGCCCGCCCCGGCGGCAGCCGCGCCGTCCCCGGCCGCGTACCGCAATCTCGTCATGGCGACGGTCGGCTTCGCGCTGACCTTCTGGGCGTGGAACCTGATCGCGCCGATGTCCGGGGACTACAAGGACCGGCTCGGGCTCAGCTCGTTCCAGCAGTCGTTCCTGGTGGCCGTGCCGGTGCTCGTCGGGTCGCTCGGCCGGATCCCGGTGGGGGCGCTGACCGACAAGTACGGCGCGAAGCTGATGTTCCCGCTGGTGTCCGCGCTGACGGTCGTTCCGGTGCTGCTGCTGATCCCGGCGAAGAACTCCTACGGGGCGATGCTCGCGGTCGGCTTCCTCCTCGGGCTCGGCGGGACGACGTTCGCGATCGGTGTTCCGCTGGTCAACTCGTGGTTCCCGCCCGCCAAGCGGGGCTTCGCGCTGGGCGTGTTCGGGATGGGCATGGGCGGGGTGGCGCTGTCGGGCTTCTTCACGCCGCGCATCGCGAAGCACGGCGACAATCTGCCCTTCCTCGTGGTCGCGGGGGCGCTGGTGGTGTTCGCGCTGCTGGCCGCCGTGCTGGTCAGTGACCACCCCGGCCGGAAGATCCCCACGGACACCCTGGTGCACCGGCTCGGCGAGGCCGGGAAGCTGCGGGTGACCTGGGAGCTGTCCGCGCTGTACGCGATCGGCTTCGGCGGCATCGTGGCGTTCGGGGTCTATCTGCCGACGTATCTGAAGACCTGGTACGAGATGTCGCCGACCGAGGCGGGCACCAAGGCGGCCGGGTTCGCCCTGGTCACGGTCGTCTTCCGGCCGATCGGCGGCTGGCTGTCGGACCGGATCCATCCGGCGCTGGTGACGTCGGTGGCGCTGCTGCTGGCCGCGCTGATGGCGATCGTGCAGGCCTTCGAGCCGCCGCTGAACCCGGTCGGCACGATCGCGCTGCTGGCGATGGCGGCCGGGCTCGGCACCGCGAGCGGCAGTGTGTTCGCCCTGGTCTCGCAGGTGACGCCGCAGCCGAAGGTGGGCAGTGTGACGGGCATCGTCGGCGCGATGGGCGGACTGGGCGGCTTCGTGCCGCCGCTGGTGATGGGCGCGATCTACAGCGCCAAGGACAGTTACGCGATCGGCTTCATGCTGCTGTCCGATCTGGCGCTGGCGGGGTGCGTGTACGCGTACGGGCGGATGCGGAACATCCAGCGCGACGGGTAGGCCCCGGGGACGGGAGAACGGCCGCGTTCCCGCCGGAACGCGGCCGTTCGTGTGCGTGCGCCGGTGTGCGTGCCCCGGTGCGTGTCTCGGCGCGTGTCCCCGTGGGGCTACCGGCGCTGCCTCAGCTGCTGCTCGAACCGGTCCGCCCAGTACGCGGTCCGGTCGAGGTAGGCCGTCTCGGCGGCCTCCCCGGTCTTTCCGTAGGCGCCGTCGAAGGTCTCGTAACCGTGGCCCGGGGGCGGGCTGGAGGAGGCCGGTTCGATGGAGCTGCCCTCGTGCCACTCGTTGAACGAGGTGACGGAGACCCAGGTGGGGTCGCCGCCGATGGCCGGGTCGAGGGCGTTGGTCCACTCCAGGTCGTAGGAGGCGCCGTCCTCGCGGCCCAGGGTGGGGGTGGTGTTGCCGGGGACGGCTCGGTCGTCGACGTAGCCGGGGGCGACCGAGGGGGCCCAGACCAGGCCGTTGGCCTTGGCGTACTCCCCCGCCTGCTTCCAGCCCGGGGCGGTGGCCCCGGCGATGCCGTCGTAGGTGTAGATCCCGCCGAAGTGGTCGACCTTGGTGGTGTCGGTGGTCTGGGCGAGCACGATGGCGGTGTCCTTGACGGCGTCCAGCGCCGACCAGTCCTGGATCTTCAGGCTCTCGAAGATGTAGTAGGCGTTGCGGTCGCCGTTGGCCGCGTCCCGGTAGAACGCGGGGTGGTCGCCGAACTTCCCTTCCAGATAGGCGATGTCGTCGACGACGGAGGCGGCGGTGCGGTCCCCGTACGGCTCGATGTGCCAGGCGACCTCGATGCCGTGGCGGGCAGCGGCGTCCAGGACGTCACCGGCCAGGCCGTCCTCGTAACCGCCTTGGCCCCACCAGCTGTAGACGATGACGCCCGCGCCGGAGCGCTCGACCCACTCCATGTGCTGGTCGACGGCTCCGGCGATGTCACCGGAGTCGTACGGGCCGAGCTTGGGGTAGAGGTCGGCGCCGATGGAGTCGGGCGGGGTGTGACCGCCCTGCTGCCAGTGCCGCCAGCTCCCCGATTCCTCGGGGGTGCCGTACCAGGGGTAGTAGAAGAGGTGCACGTTGGACGAGCCCTCGGCCTCGGTGGCCGGGGTGCGGGTCAGGGTGAAGCGGTCCACGTCGAAGAGGGCGCCCGCTCCCCCGGTGAACCGCAGGAACAGCGGGCCCGTCCCGGCGGCGGCCAGGGAGGTGGTGACGTCGGTGAACGTCTCCCAGCCGCCGGTCGGGGCGACGTCCGCCGAGCCGAGGAGCGGCCCGGTGGCGGAGCCGGAGCGGACCTCGATGGTGCCACCCGCGCCGGCCGAGGAGACGGTGGCGGTGAAGGCGGTGGCCCCGGTGGTGTCGAGGGAGGCGTAGCCCGCCCAGTCGCCGTCGTCGATGTAGCCGAGGGTGGCTCCCCCGCTGGCGGCCGCGTGCGGGGCCGCCTCGACACCGGAGCCGGAGGTGTACGCCTCCGCCTCCGCGCTGTCGCCGCCCGGGTCCGGGCCCGGGTCGTCGGCGGAGCAGTCGGCCTCGACGGCTCCGGCCGCGTACTGGACGCCGCCGAGGAGCAGTTGGCGGAAGTCCGGGTCGGCGAAGGACTCGATGGTGTGGCCGAGTCCGGTGTAGAAGGAGCGGCCCTCCTGCTGCTGGTGGCACCAGGTGATGGGGTGGTCGCCGCCCATCTCGCCGCCGCTGTAGCTGGATTCGTCCAGGGACTGGAGTACGTGGACGCTGTCGCGGGGGTTGGAGCGGTAGTTGTACCACTCGTCGGTCCGCGTCCAGGTGTCGTCCAGGTGCGCGGTCGCCGGGTGGACGTGGTCCTCGGTGGTGAGGCGGGCCTCCTGGATCGCCGGGTGGCTCTGGAACCAGGCTCCGACGAGGTCCTCGTACTCCGGCCAGTCGTATTCGGTGTCGGCGGCCGCGTGGACGCCGACGAATCCGCCGCCGCCGTCCACGTATCCCTTGAGCGCGCTCTGCTGGGTGTCGTCGAGGACGTCGCCGGTGGTGGAGAGGAAGACGACGGCCTCGTACGTTGCGAGGTTCTGCGGGGTGAAGGCGGTCGCGTCCTCGGTGGCGGTGACGGTGAACTCGTTGTCCGCGCCCAGCTCTTGGAGCGCGGCGATGCCCGCCGGGATGGAGTCGTGGCGGAATCCGGCGGTCTTGGAGAAGACCAGGACCTGGTACGGATCGGCGGCGGCCGCCGCGCTCTGCACGCCGGGGCTCAGGAAGGCCGCCCCGAGGGCGAGGGCCACGGCGCAGGCGAGGCGGCGGATGCGGGATCGTCTCATCGGTCGCTCACCCCCGTCGCTCCTGTCGCCGTGCTCGACGTGCTCGACGTGCTCGACGTGCTCGACGTGCTGAACGTGAAGGCGTCCAGGTCGAAGAGGCTGCCCTGGCCCGTCGGGCCCGTGAAGACGAGGAACAGCTCGGTGGATCCGGCCGGGGCGTTGTTCACGTCCGCCGTGACGTCCACGTAGTTCTCCCAGCCTCCGGTCGGGGCGACGGCGAGGGACGACAGGAGCGTGCCGGTCGCCGATCCCGCCCTCACCTCCAGGGTGCCCCCGGCGCCGCCCGAGGCAACCCGTGCGGTGATGGAGGTGGCGTTGGACAGGACGTACGGCTCGAAGGAGACCCAGTCGCCGTCGTCCGTGTAGCCGACGCTCGCGCCGCCCTCGGCCGCGCCGTGCGGGGCGACCTCGATGCCGTTCTGGGCGGCGAAGTGCTCGCCCTGGCGGTGGCGGGGCTGGAGGATGGAGTCGCTGTGCGTGGTGAGCCCGCCCGCGTCGGTGTACTCGGCGTCGAAGACCCCGTAGATGTTGGCGGCGCTGTCGTGCTCCCCGTCGACGGGGACGTCGATGGTGCCGGAGCAGCCGTTCTTCGAGGTGATCTGGTGGCGGTGGCTGTCATGGCCGAGGAGGTAGGTGACCTTGACCTTGGAGCAGTCGATCGTGCCGTCCTCGGGGTCGCTGACGGTCACGGTGAAGGGGACGGAGTCGCCGAAGGAGAACAGCGAGCCGTCCGCCGGGGTGTCGAGGGTGACGGTGGGGGCGCTGTTGCCCGCCGTGACGACGAGGCTCGCGGTGCCGGTGAGCCCTTCGGGGTCGGTGACGGTCAGGGTCGGGTTGAAGGTCCCGGCGGTGGTGTAGGTGTGGCTCGGGTTCGCGTCGGTGGAGGTGGTCCCGTCGCCGAAGTCCCAGGCGTGGGTGAGGTTTCCGCCCTCGGGGTCGGCGCTGCCGGCCGAGGAGAAGGAGACCGCGAGCGGGGTGGGCCCGGAGGTCTTGTCGGCGGCGGCCTTGGCGACCGGGGAGCGGTTGCTGCCCGCGAGGTACTCGACGCGGTAGAGCGCCTGGTTGTTCGCGCCGGTGCCGTAGTCGAGGACGTACAGCGCGCCGTCGGGTCCGAACGCGGAGTCCATCACCTGGGTGCCGGTCCACGGGAAGGTGTCGATGGTCCCGGGTGATCCGTCGGCCTTCACCTCGACCGGCTTGATCCACTGGCGGCCGTACTCGGTGGCGAAGAAGCGGCCGTCGAGGGAGGCGGGGAACTTCACGGCCGAGTCGAGATCGGCGTCGAAGTTGTATACGGGTCCGGCCATCGGGGACTCGGAGCCGCCGCCGAACTCCGGCGGGGAGCCCGCGTCACCGGCGTACCGGATCCAGGCGGGCTGGGCGGGAGGCAGGGTGTCCTGGCCGGTGTTGCGGAAGGAGTTGTTGGCCGGGCCGGCGGCGCAGTCGTACTTCGCTCCGGCGGGGCCGCTGGGGAAGGTGTATTCGCCGTACGTCTCCGTGGGCGTGTTGGTGCCCGTGCAGTACGGCCAGCCGAAGTTGCCGGGCTCGGTGACGCGGTTGAACTCGACCTGGCCGCTGGGGCCCCGGTTCGGGTCGGTGGTTCCGGCGTCGGGGCCGTAGTCGCCGATGTAGACGGCTCCGGACTTCTGGTCGACGGACATCCGGAAGGGATTGCGGAAGCCCATCGCGTAGATCTCGGGGCGGGTGTTCGCGGTGCCGGGGGCGAAGAGGTTGCCCGCCGGGACGGTGTAGCCGCCGTCCGCCGTGGGGGTGATCCGCAGCAGCTTGCCGCGCAGGTCGTTGGTGTTGCCGGAGGACCGCTGGGCGTCGAACTGCGGGTTGCGGTCGGTGCGTTCGTCGATGGGGGCGTAGCCGGCCGACTCGAAGGGGTTGGTGTCGTCGCCGGTGGTGAGGTAGAGGTTCCCCTCGGCGTCGAAGTCGATGTCCCCGCCGACGTGGCAGCACTGGCCACGGTCGCTCTCGACTTCGAGGACGACCTTCTCACTGGCGGTGTCGAGGGTGCCGTCGGCCTTGAGGACGAAGCGGGAGAGGTTGAGGTGCCCCTTCCACGCCTCGAAGTCGGCCGCGGACCCGGTGGTGGGGGCGTCGCCGGGCGGGGTGTTCAGGAGCGGCGAGTAGTAGAGGTAGACATAGCGGTTCGCCGAGAAGTCCGGGTCGACGGCGATGCCCTGGAGACCCTCCTCGTCATGGGTGTAGACGTCGAGCTTTCCCGCTGTTTTCGTGGACCCCGCGGCGTCGGTCAGCCGGACCGTGCCGTCGCGGGCGGTGTGCAGCACGGACCGGTCCGGCAGCACGGCGAGCGACATGGCCTCGCCCAGTTCGGCGGCGCCGAGGGCGAGTTGGACCTGCTGGTAGTCGGCGGCGGGTATGTCGGCCGCGATGCGCGGGGCGCGGGCCTCGGGATCGGCGGCCAGGGCCGGTCCTGCGGCGGGGACGGCGAGCGTGGCCGCGAGGAGAGCGGCGAGGGCGGTGGCGTATCTGGACCACCGTGGGGGTGCGGGTGACATGGTCGTTCCTTCCTGACGGTACGTGGGGTCTGTCAGGCAAGGCGCTGTCGCGCTTTGCGACGTACGGGCCCCCGGCGGGCGGGGGCGTACGGCGTGCGGGGTCCCTGTGGACGGGCGTGCGGCGTGCGGGGTGCAGACGTGCGAGGACTGCGCCGGTGCACGGGCGCAGGCAGCTTTTTTCTCCTGGAGAGCGCTCCACTGCTCCCGCCAGGAAGGCTTTTTGCATGCTGGCAACGCACATTTAATTTGTCAAGGTCGTGTCAAAATTGCGATTGGGTGCTCCGTGCAGCGAGTTGGAAGGGCCCGAACCGGGCCCGGCCCACCCCGAAGCCCTAGGCTTTCCGGCGTGACCCTCCTTCTTCCCGCGCTCCAGTCCCCCACCGGCCCGGCAGCCTCCCAGGAGGCCGTCCGCTTCGGTGACCTCTCCCTGACCTACGGCCGGCTGGCCGGGGCCTCCGCCGCGCTGGCCGCCCGCATCGCGGACGCCGGCCGGGTCGCCGTCTGGGCCACCCCGACACCGGAGACGGTGATCGCGGTGGTGGCGGCGTTGCGGGCCGGAGTCCCGGCCGTGCCGCTCAACCCCCGCACGGGCGCGAGCGAGTTGGCGCACATCCTGGCCGACAGTGAGCCCACGGTCGTGCTGGCGGGGCCGGACGACGTACTGCCGGCCGCGCTGGAGAAGCTGCGGCGGGTGACGGTGGACGCGCGGGTGGAGACCGAGAATCCGACGGGACACGTGGAGCATGGGGGTGTCGAGCCGGGCCCCGAGTCACCCGCCCTGATCGTCTACACCTCCGGCACCACCGGCCCGCCCAAGGGAGCCGTCCTGCCCCGCCGGGCCATCGCCGCCTCGCTGGACGCCCTGGAGGATGCCTGGGGGTGGACCGGCGACGACGTCCTGGTCCACGCGCTGCCGCTGTTCCACGTCCACGGGCTGATCCTGGGCGTCCTCGGCCCGCTGCGCCGGGGCGGCTCCCTGCGCCACCTGGGGAAGTTCTCGCCCGACGGTGTGGCCCGCGAGCTGGGCTCCGGGGGCACCATGCTGTTCGGCGTGCCGACGATGTACCACCGGTTGGCGGAGGTGCTGGACGCACCCGCGGGTTCCGCGGGCTCCGCCGAACGGGACGTGCTGGCCGGGGCGTTGGCAGGGGCCCGGCTGCTGGTCTCCGGGTCGGCGGCGCTGCCCGTGCACGACCACGAGCGCATCGCGGCGGCGACCGGGCGGCGGGTGATCGAGCGGTACGGGATGACGGAGACCCTGATGAACACGGGGATCCGGGCGGACGGCGCCCCGCGCCCCGGCACGGTGGGCCCGCCGCTCGCCGGGGTGGAGCTGCGCCTGGCGGAGGAGGACGGCACGGTGCTCGACCCGGCCGGGGCGATCGGCGAGGTCGGCGAGATCCAGGTGCGGGGGCCGAATCTGTTCACCGGTTACCTCAACCGGCCCGACGCCACCGCCGCCGCGCACACGGCGGACGGCTGGTTCCGTACGGGGGACGTCGGCACGGTGGACGCGGACGGATACGTCACGATCGTCGGGCGCAAGGCCACCGACCTGATCAAGAGCGGCGGATACAAGATCGGCGCGGGCGAGATCGAGAACGTGCTCCTCGGCCACCCCGGGGTCCGGGAAGCGGCCGTGACCGGCGAGGAGGACCCCGACCTCGGCGAACGGGTCGTGGCCTGGGTGGTCGCGGCCGACCCCGACTCTCCGCCCCCGGCCGAGGAGTTGGCGGACCATGTGGCGGCTCAGCTGGCCCCGCACAAGCGCCCGCGCACCGTGCGCTATCTGGACGCCCTGCCCCGCAACGACCTGGGCAAGATCATGAAGAGGTCGCTCCATGCCTGACGAGAACCGTGCCCGCGCGACGGCTCGCGAGGCGATCGCGCTGCTCGTCGGTACCGCGGGCTTCACCGAGCACCGCCCGCCGCCGCGCCCCCTGCCGCCGGACGGTCCGCTCGGCTGGGCGGGGTACGACGCGGCGCGGGAGCGGGCCGCGGCCCGGACCGGCGAGGAGGAGTCCGTGGTGTACGGCAGCGGGGTCGTCGGGGACCGGGCATGCGTCCTGCTCTCCTTCGAATTCGGCTTCCTGGGCGGCTCGTTGGGCCGGTCGACCGGAGACCGGCTGGCGGCCGCGTACGAGCTGGCCCTGACCCGCCGGCTGCCCCTGCTCGCGCTCGTCGCCACCGGCGGCAGCCGCATGCAGGAGGGCATGGTCGCGCTCACCCAGCTCCAGCGGGTGGCCGCCGCCTCCACCCGGCTGCGGGCGGCCGGGCTCCCGCAGATCGCGGTGGTCCGCGACCCGACGACCGGCGGCGGCTGGGCCACGGTGGGGGCGGGCGCGGATGTGGTGCTGGCGCTGCCGGGCGCGCAGGTCGGCTTCGCCGGTTCCCGGGTGCGGCCGCCGGACGCGGATCCGTACGCGTACAGCGCCGAGGGGCAGTTGGCGGCGGGCCAGGTGGACGCGGTCGTACCGCGCGAGGAGCTGGCAACTACGGTGACGCACTGGCTGCGCGCGCTGGGCCCGCACGCGGCGACCGACGCACAGCCACCGTCCGACACCGGCCCGCACACGGTGGCCGGCGCACAACCCCCGCCCGACACCGGCCCGCACACGGTGGCCGGCGCGCACCACGCGGTCCCCGCCGCTCCCGTGCCCCGCGCCCTGTCCTCCGCACCGTCGGCCCCCGCCCGGCTCCCGGAGACCGGCCGGGAGGCGGTGGCGCGGGCCCGCGATCCGCGTCGGCCGCGCGCGGAGGCGTATCTGGCCGACTACTTCGCCGTACGGCTCCCCCTCCACGGGGACCGGAGCGGCTCCACGGACCCGGGGCTGCTGTGCGGCTTCGGGCTGCGCGCGGACGGCCGGCCGGTGGCGTACGTCGCCCAGTGCGGGACGCCGACCCGTCCGGCCGGATACCGCGCGGCGGCCCGGACCATCCGACTGGCGGACCGGCTCGGCATCCCCGTCCTCACCCTCGTCGACACCCCGGGCGCGGCCAACGACGCCGAGGCGGAGCGGGCCGGCGCGGGCGCGGCCATCGCGGACACCTTCGCGGCGATCGCGGCGGCCCGGGTGCCGGTGACCACTCTGGTGATCGGCGAGGGCGGCTCGGGCGGGGCGCTGGCTCTCGCGGCTCCAGACAACACCCATGTCACGGCGGACAGTTACTTCTCGGTCATCGCGCCCGAACTGGCCGCCGCGATCCTCAAGCGGCCGCCGGCCGAGACCGGCACCACCGCCGACCAGTTGCGGCTACGCCCGCAGGACCTCCTGGAGCTGGGCTTCGCCCGCTCGATCGTCGGGTGAGCCGGAGGCGTGGTCACGGCTGTGGGTCGCGGGCGTCGTACCGGGCGAAGGCGCGCCACTTCAGCGCGAGCAGGGCCACTCCGGTCACGCACAGGATGCCGCCGCCGGTGACGGCGACGGCGGGCGAGAGGAGGTCGGCGACGGAGCCCGCCAGGAAGTCGCCGAGGCGGGGGCCGCCCGCCACGACGACGATGAAGACGCCCTGGAGCCGGCCGCGCATCTCGTCGGGCACGGCCGCCTGGAGCATGGTGTTGCGGAAGACCATGGAGACGGTGTCGGCGCATCCGGCGAGGGCCAGGAACAGCAGCCCGAGCCAGAGGTTGCGGGTGAGCCCGAAGACGGCGATGGCGATGCCCCAGGAGCCGACGGCCAGCAGGATCGCGAGTCCGTGCCGCCGGATCCGGCCGAACCAGCCGGAGAACACCCCGCCGAGCAGCGCTCCGAGGGCCGGGGCGGCGACGAGCAGTCCGGTGGTCCGCGCGTCACCCCCGTACCAGAGGACGGCGACGACCGGGAAGAGGGCGCGGGGGTGGGCGAGAACCATCGCGCACAGGTCGGTGAAGAAAGTCATCCGCAGGTTCGGCCGGGTGCCGAGGAAGCGCAGCCCGTCCAGTACGGAGGCACGCTTACCCGTCTCGCCCTCCTTGCGGTCGGGCAGCATCGAAGGCAGCCGCCACATCGCGTACAGGGACGCGGTGAAGCAGACGGCGTCCACGGTGTACGCGGCCCGGTAGCCCCACCAGCCGACGATCAGGCCGCCCAGCATCGGGCCGACGAGCATGCCCGTCGTGCTGGTCATGGTGGTCAGCGCGTTGGCGGCGGGCAGTTGTTCGGCCGGGAGCAGCCGGGCGATCATCGAGGAGCGGGCCGGTGCGTTGAGGGCGAAGCAGACGGCCTGGAGGGCGACGATCGCGTACAGCAGGCCGACCCGTTCGATGCCCGCGACGGCCGCCGCCACCAGGACGACGGACAGGACGAACGACCCGGTGGCGCTGAAGAGTCCGAGCTTGCGCCGGTCGACGGTGTCGGCGACGGCCCCGCCGTAGAGCCCGAAGACGATGAGCGGCACGAGCGAGCAGAACCCGATGAGCCCCACGGAGAACGCGGACCCGGTGATGTCGTAGACCTGGAGCGAGACCGCCAGCGCCGTCATGCCCTGGCCGACCCAGGAGACGGTGTTCCCGAACCAGAGCCGCCGGTAGTCGGGCGAGGTCCGCAGGGGCGTCAGGTCGGCGAATATATGAGTGCGGTGTACAGGTGGTTCGCTCGTTTCGGTCACAGGGGATAGTAGCCAGCCCCTTCCCGGCGGGCCGGGGTCACCCCACCGGCTGCCGCACCAGCGAGTCCCACAGGGCCACGGCGTGGTCGACGGTGGAGCGGAGCCGCTCCAGGGGGACGCCGTCACGGGCCTCGATGGACAGGCCGTGCAGGATCGTGGCGTAGAAGGCGGCGACCGAGCGGACGTCCGTGTCCGGGGCCAGCTCCCCCTCCTCGACGGCCCGTTCGAGCCGCTTCTCCAGCTCCGTGACCGAGGCCCGCCGCCACCGGGCCAGATGCTCGGCGACCTGCTCGTTCTGCTGCGAACAGCTGGTGGCCGACAGGACGATCATGCAGCCGCTGGGCGTCGCCGGATCGGTGAAGGTGTCGATGTTGCCGCGCAGCATGGCCTCCACGGCGGCCCGCGCCGTCGGCGCCTCGCGCAGCGCCCGGTTGGTCGCCGAGCCCGTGGTGCTGTCGTAGAGCGCGACGGCCTCGCGGAACAACTGCTCTTTCGAGCCAAAGGTGTTGTACAGGCTGGCGGAGTTGATGCCCATGGCGGCGGTCAGGTCCGTGAGCTTCGTGCCCTCGTACCCGAACTCCCAGAACGTCTCCATCGCACGCCGCAGTGCGGCGGCGCGGTCGAACGCGCGCGGTCGGCCTCTTTCGGCCATCTCTGCCTCCTCGGGGAAGGGTTGCCCCTCGGGCATCCTGCCTGTTTAGTATTTCTGGATCGTCCGACCTAGATATACACCTCAGCATGAATGGAGCGAGATGCCTCAGCTTGCGGGCAAGGTGGCACTGGTGACCGGAGGAAGCCGCGGGATCGGTGCCGCGACCGCCCTCCGACTGGCGGAGGAGGGCGCGGACGTCGCCCTGACGTATGTGAGCGCGGCCGACAAGGCGCAGGAGGTCGTCAAGTCGATCGAGGCGTTCGGACGCAAGGGCCTGGCCATCCGGGCCGACAGCGCGGATCCGGCGGCCGTCGTCCGGTCCGTCGAGCAGACCGCGACCGCGCTCGGCCGGCTCGACATCCTGGTGAACAACGCCGGGATCTTCCCGTACGGCCCGATCGAGGGCGTGACGCTGGAGGAGATCGACCGCACGCTGGCCGTCCATGTGCGGGCCGTCTTCCTGGCCGCCCAGGCCGCCATCCCGCACCTGGGACACGGCGGACGCATCATCAGCATCGGCAGCTGCTGGGCCAACCGCGTGCCGGTGCCGGACGTGACGCTGTACGCCATGAGCAAGTCGGCGCTGATCGGCTTCACCAAGGGACTGGCCCACGATGTGGCGCCCAAGGGGATCACCGCGAACATCGTGGACCCCGGGCCCACCGTCACCGACATGAACCCGGACGGCACGGACGAGGCCGAGGAGGAGCGTCTGAGGACGGCGGCGAAGGTGCTGGGCGCGGGGGCCGACACCGCGAAGGCCGTGGCCTTCCTCGCCGGTCCGGACGCCCAGTGGATCACCGGCACCTCGCTGGCGGTCGACGGTGGCTACACGGCCTGACCGCGCGGCCGGCCCTCTGGAGTCCGTACGGGCCCTGGTCACCCCGTCCCACGAACCGCCGGGGTCGGTACAGCGGCGCCCGCCGCGGTCGGGGCCCGGCTCCGGCCCGCGTGCGTACACGGGCCGGAGCATGGTTCCGGGTGAGCGGGGCGGCGCTACCGCCAGGGCGCGGTCACTCGGCCGGGCGGGTGCCGGGCGGCATCTGCTCCGGAGGGTCCGGGTGCTTCCTCAGCCGGAGGATGGCGGCGATCAGTCCACCCCAGACGATGAGCATGGCGATGATCATCATGATGATGGCGCTGGTGGACATCAGCGGTCCTTCCGGTCGGCTGGCGACTCCATGTCCAGGTCGATGTCCTCACCACCGGCCGGCCATGGCATCAGAGTGAGGATCACCCCCACCAGCAGTGCTCCGATGGCGACGCTCCAGCCGGCGGAGAGCAGGAACCCGGTCGAGTAGCCCTCGTAGTTCTCTTCGAACTCGGTCCGCAGACTGTCGACCATCATCCAGCCCAGCACCAGCGGCGTGATGACACCGAGGCAGATTCGCCACCAGTGGCCGAGCCGGACGGCGGAGGTGGCGTCGGCGTTCTCCTGGAGGCCGGGGAGCTGCCGCAGCACCCAGACGATGACGATCAGTGCGACCAGGGCGGCCAGGGCGATGCCGTACTGGTTGATGAAGTGGTCGGACGCGTCGAGCAGATAGATGCCGGACTCGGTCGGGAAGAGCAGGACCGACACCAGCGCGATCAGACCGCCGATGCCCAGGACCGCCGGCATGCGGCGCATACCGGTCCGGTCCTGCACGGCGGAGACGACCACCTGCACGATGGAGATCAGTGAGGAGAGTCCCGCGATCACCAGGGAGCTGAAGAACAGCACGCCGAAGAAGCCGCCGAGCGGCATCTCCGAGATCACCGCGGGGAAGGCGACGAACGCCAGGCCGATGCCCGCGCTGGCGACGTCGTCGACGCCTACCCCCGAAGCGGTCGCCAGATAGCCCAGTGTCGCGAAGACCCCGATGCCCGCGAGGATCTCGAACGAGCTGTTGGCGAAGCCCGCCACCATCGCGGAGCCCGACAGGTCGGCCCGGCGGCCCAGGTACGACGCGTACGTGACCATGATGCCGAAGCCGATGGACAGCGAGAAGAAGATCTGCCCGTAGGCGGCGACCCAGACGCTGCCGTTGGCGAGCTCCGACCAGTTCGGCTTGAAGAGGGCGTCGAGTCCGGCAGCCGCCCCGTCCAGCATGAGCGCTCGGATCACCAGCGCGGCGAACAGAACGAAGAGCAAGGGAATGAAGATCCTGTTGGCCCGCTCGATGCCACGCCGGATCCCGAACGCCAGGATGACGAGCACGACCACCCACACGATGATGAGCGGCCAGAACACCCCGGGTACGAAGCCGTCCAGGAAGCCTGGTGTCTCCGGTGCCCGCAGGAAGTCGCCGAAGAGGAATGCCTCCGGGTCGTCACCCCACTGCCGACCGACGGAGAAACCCACATAGCGCACGGCCCAGGCGATGATGACGGCGTAGTAGGTGGCGATCACGAAGGAGATCGCGACCTGCCACCATCCGATGACCTCTGCCGGCCGGGACATCCTGCGCAGCGCGGCGGGGGGCGACAGGCGGTACTTCCGCCCGATGGTGTACTCCATGATCAGCAGCGGGATGCCCGCGGTGAGGAGTGCGATGAGATACGGCAGCAGGAAGGCGCCGCCACCGTTGTCGTAGGCGATGGCGGGGAACCGCCAGATATTGCCGAGCCCGATGGCCGAACCGATGGCAGCCAGCAGAAAGCCGGTGCGGTTGGACCATTGCTCACGTGGCTGCTCTGTCATATGCAGTCCTCGGGTCTCCTCATGACGCTGCGGGTCGAGCTGATGGCACGTTAGCGCGGAGAGGGCCCGTCGGCGCCGTGACCGGGCCCGGCAGACGAGAGCTGCAAGGACAGGGCTGCGGGCGAACTGTTGTCTCCGGAGGCCGAGGCCCGGCGCATACCCCGCGCGGAACTGCCGGAGGGTCCCCGACAAGGAATCAATCGGCCCACCCGCCTATTCACTCGCTGCCGACTCCATGGAAATGTTCCAGAATTCGGCGTAGCGGCCGCTTCCGCTCAGGAGCTCGTCGTGGCTGCCCTCCTCCACGATGTGACCGCCCTCCAGGAAGAGGACGCGGTCGGCCCGCTGCACGGTCCGCATCCGGTGGGCGACCATCACCACGGTCCGCCCGGCCATCAGACTCTCGATGCCCTCGTGCACGGCTGTCTCGTTGGCCGGATCGAGGGCAGAGGTCACCTCGTCCAGCAGGACGACGGGCACGTTCTTCAGTAACGCCCGGGCGATCGACACGCGTTGGCGCTCACCGCCCGACAGCAGCGCACCACCCTCGCCGACCTTCGCCGCCCATCCACCGGGCAGCCGCTCGATGACCTCGTCGAGCCGGGCCGCGGCCGCCGCCGCCCGGACGTCGGCCTCGTCGGCGTCGGGACGGCCGAGGCGTACGTTCTCCTCGATGGTGCCGTCGAAGAGATGGACGTCCTGGAAGACGATGGCGATCTGCGACATCAGCACCTCCGTGTCGATCTCGCGCACATCCACGCCGCCCACGCGTACCGCGCCGGAGTCCACGTCGTAGAACCGGGCGAGCAACTGCAGCAAGGTGCTCTTGCCCGCGCCCGACAGTCCGACCACGGCGAGCCGCTGCCCCTGGGGCACGGAGAAGGACACCTCGTCGAACACCGTGCGTTCGCCGTGCCGGAAGGTGACGGACTCGAACGCCAGGTCGTGGTCGACCGGCCGGACAGGCTCACGGGGTTCCGGCAGCGGCGCGATGCTCAGAACCTTGTCGAGCCGCTCCAGCTCGGACTGCGCGCCCCGGAGCCCGGCGCCGATATCCGACAGCGACAGCAGCGGATCGGCGCAGCGGGCCGCGAGCACCAGGATCGTCAGGACCTCCGCCGCACCGATGCTCCCGCCGAGGGCGAGGGAGGTGCCCAGCGCCAGCACCGCGGTGAAGGCCACCTGCACCGCGACCGTCAGGCCCACCGCGCCGGGCAGCATCGCCAGCACGGTACGCCGGGAGGAGCGCTGGACCTCCTGGAGCGAGTCGTCGAGCAGCCCGAAGCGCTCTCCGGTGCGGCCGCCGGCACGCAGCACCGGCTGGGCCTGGAGGTACTCGATGACGCGGTCCGAGGCCTCCTTGTCCCGTTCGTGGCGGTCCGCGTCGGTGCCGGCCATGGAGCGCGCGGTCCACTTCTGGATCGCCGCCACGGCGGGTGCGGCGATCAACGCGGCCACGCCCAGCTGCCAGTTGAAGGCGATCATCACGGCGACGATCGTCAGGGGGGTCACCAGGGCGGAGATGTACGGGGCCAGCAGGTGCGCGGCCACGCCCATCGCCCGAAGCAGGCCGCGGCCGGCCATGACGGAGACCTCGCCGACCCGTCCGGTGTTGTACCAGCCGATGGGCAGCCGGGCCAGGTGCTCGCCCAGCCGGTAGTACATGCCGTGCAGCATCGTGGTGCCGACGCGCATGCCGGAGAGGTCGCTGACGTAGCGCAGCACGGCGTAGACCGCGACCGCCGCCCCGAACGCGATCAGCCACGGCACGGCGTCGTCCGGCGTGCTGCCGAACAGTTCCCGCACCACCGGGACCAGCAGCGCGTAGGAGAGACCCTCGACCATCGCGGTGATCGTCATCAGGAGCACGGTGCGGCGCATCGCCCGGGCGTACTCGGGTCCGAGCACGCGCAGCAGGGTTCGAATCATCGGGGCTGTCCTCCTTGGGAACGCCAGAACTCGGCGAACTTTCCGTCCTGCGCCAGCAGTTCGGCGGGTCTGCCTCGCTCGACGATCGACCCGTTCTCCAGCATCACGACGGTGTCGGCGTCGGCGACCGTCTCCGGGCGATGGGCGATGACCAGGATCGTCCGCTCGCCGCCGAGGGTCGCCAGGGCCTGGCGGATCGCCTGTTCGGTCTGCGGGTCGGCGAAGGCGGTCGCCTCGTCGAGCACCAGGACGGGTGTGCCGGCCAGCAGCGCGCGAGCGAGGGAGATCCGCTGGGCCTCGCCGCCCGACAGCCTGACGTCTTCGCCGATCACCGTCTCGTAGCCGCCCGGCATGTCGAGGATGCGGTCGTGGATGTGGGCCAGTTGGGCGGCGCGCACCACATCGTCGCGCTCGGCGTGCGGCACCGCGAGCGCGATGTTGTCCGCGACCGAGGCGCGCAGCAGGCGGACGTCCTGGAAGACGAAGGAGACCGTGCGGTAGAGCTGCCGGCTGCCGATCTCCCGCAGATCGACGCCGCCCACCAGGACCGAGCCCCGGCTCGGGTCGAAGAACCTCGGCAGCAGTTGGACCAGGGTCGACTTCCCGCTTCCCGACGGCCCGACGAGCGCGGTGAAGGTCCCCGGCTCCAGCACCAGGTCGATCCCGCGCAGCACCTCGTGGTCCTCTTCGTAGCCGAAGCGGACGTCACGCAGTTCCACCCGGTGTCCCTGGGGCGCGACCGGGTGCGCGGGCTCCGGGAGCGACTCGACGTCGAGGACGTCCTTGATCCTGCCGACCGCGCGGCCCGCGGCCTGCATGTCGTCGAAGCCGTGGCCCAGGGCCGCCACGGGTGCGGTCAGCCCCAGGCCCAGCAGCAGGAAGGGCAGCAGGTCGGCGGGGGCCAGGCTCCCGGACGTGATCAGCGACGTACCGCCGATCAGGACGACCAGCAGCACGAACGGTGGCGACAGCGCCAGTTGCATCCCGGCGGCGACCAGGGACATGCCGCGCACCCACCGGAAGAACGTACCGACGAAGTCGTCGACGGCGGTGAGGAACTTCCCGTGGGCGCGCGCGGATCCGCCGAACGCCTTGACCACCGAGATGCCCTGCACGAACTCGACGACGGAGCTCGCGATCCGCCCCATGGCCTCGTCGAACTCCTCCTGCTCGCGTGTCCGGGCGGGAAGCATCAGCAGCGGGACCAGGAGGACGGCCATCGCCACGGGGATCAGCGTGATCAGCGTGAGGCGCCAGTCGATGGTGAACAGATAGACCAGCGACACCAGCGGCACCACGAACGCGGAGACGAGCTCGCCGGGCGCATGGGCGATGAGGGGGTGCACGGCGCTCACGTCCTCCCCCACCACCTTGGCCAGCTCACCGGTCTTGCGGCGGGAGTACCAGCCGATCGGCACGCGGCCGAGCCGGTCGGCGAGCTGCCGGCGGAGCGTCAGCTGCACCTGGCCGTCCAGCACATGACCGAGCCCCGAGGACGCGGCGGTGCACAGCAGTCGTACGAACAGGCCGGCCGCGCCCAGGATCACGACCGTCCAGACGTGCCCCTCGTCGATCGGGCCCGGCGCCAGCAGGGTGCGACCCAGCTCGACGACCGCCAGCAGCGGCGCGAGTCCCGCGAGAGCGCCGATCACCTGAAGGATCGCGACGGCCACGAACGTACGGACATGAGGACGCAGCAGCCCGGACAGGCCCCGCTCCTCCACGGAGTCGGAATCCGATGTCGGCGTGGACCGCTCCCCCGCCCCAACAGCGTCGATCGCGTTCATCACTCTCCAGTCGTACGCGTACGGATATCTCGGTATTCGGCTGTGGGGCGCCGTGGGCCCGGAGGTCGGGACTTGACGTTCGGCAGGGCCAGCGCGATCAGGGAGGCGACCACCATGACGCCCGCGCAGATCAGGAAGGCGACGCTGTACCCGTGAACGAGCGCCTCTACGGGATCGGAGTCGCCGACCGCGTCGGTGGTCGCGGTGGCGGCGATGGTGGTCAGCACGGCGAGGCCGACGGCTCCGCCGACCTGGCGGGAGGTGTTGAGCAGCCCGGAGGCCGCGCCGGCGTCCTCGGGGTCGACGTCGGAGGTGCCGGTGAGCGTGATCGACAGGAGCAGGAAGCCCAGGCCGATGCCGACGATCAGGGTCGGCCCGAGGATATGGGCCAGGAAGACCGGGGGACGGGCGGGCACCGCGGCCAGCCAGGCCATACCGGCCGCGACCACGAGCCCACCCATGATGATCAGGTTCCGGGGGCCGAGGACGAGGACGAGCTTGCGGGAGACGAAGCCGCCGACGATGACGACGAGGGTCACCGGAACCATGGCCATACCGGCTCGCAGGGCGCTGTAGCCGATGGCCTGCTGCAGGTACAGGGAGATGAAGAAGAAGGACGCGTTGAGGACCACTCCCAGCATGAGCATGATCAGGTTTCCGAGCACCAGACCGCGCAGTCGGAGCAGCGCCCGGGGGATGAGCGGCTGGGGGCTGGTCAGCTGCACGACCACGAAGCCCGCGATGAGGACCGCCGCCGCGCCGAGGGCGACCAGGACGCCGGCGGCCCCCCACCCGTCGGCCGACGCCTGCGAGAGCCCGTAGGTGAGCGTCCCGATGCCCAGCGTCACGCAGAGGCTGCCGGGGAGATCGAGCCGGACCGGCTTGGTGCCGACCCGGGCGGGGAGCAGGCACCAGAGCGCCGCGGCGAACAGCGCGATGCCGGGGGGAATGTTGATGAAGAGCACCCACCGCCAGCTCAGCTCGCTGGTGAGCACGCCGCCGAGGAGTACGCCGGCCGTGCCGGCGAACGCGATGGTGATGCTCCACAGGGCCAGGGCGCGCTGCCGCTGGGTCTCGTCGGTGTGACTCGTGGTGATGAGGCTCAGGCTGGTGGGCGTGAGCGCGGCGGCGCCGACACCCTGGATGAACCGGGACACGATCAGCATGGCCGGGTCGGCCGCCAGGCCGCCCGTGAGGCTGGCGGCGGTGAAGACGATCATGCCGAAAAGGAACACCCGTTTATGGCCGAACAGATCGCCCGCCCTGGCGGCCAGCAGTAGCAGACCGCCGAGAGTGACCAGATAGCCGGTGACGACCCACTGCTGCTGACCGACCGACATGTCCAGTGCGTCGTGCATCTGCGGCAGGGCCAGCGTGACGATCGTGGTGTCGAGCACCACCATGAAGAGCGCCACGCACGAGATGGCCACCACGACGCCGAGCGGCAGATTCGGCCGCAGGACCGCGGGGGTGGGTGGTAACGCTGAGGATGCAGACATGGCGCCTCCTGGTGAACATCGTTCACCGTGAACGTTGTTTACTGTGAACGGCGTTCACGCTAGCTATATGATTCGGGGGTTGTCAACGATGGAGCGACGCATGCTGCTGCGAAAAGCCGACGTGGTCGAAGGCGCCCTGGATTTCCTCGACACCGAAGGGCTCGACGGACTGACGATGCGCAAGCTCGGTGCTGCGCTCAACGTGCACGGAGGAGCCCTCTACCGGCACTTCCCGAACAAGGCGGCCCTGCTGGAGGCGATGGCCAACAAGCTCACCGAGGGGGTCGGGGCCCCCTTGCCCGAGGCTCCCTGGCGCGATCAGATCTATGTCCTGGGCCAGCGGTTCCGGACGGCCATGCTGGCGCACCGGGACGGGGCGCGCCTGGTCAGCGGCACCCATGCCACCGGCGCCAATTCGATCACCGCCGGGAGTCTCGTCGTCGACGTCCTCTGCGGCGCGGGCCTGGCCCCCGCCCAGGCCGGATCGCTGGCCTTCTCCCTCTACTACTACGTACTCGGTCACACCATCGACGAACAGAACCAGGCCCTCGCGCCGGACGAGGGGTGGCAGAGCGGTGAGAACCAGCTCGCGAGCGCGCTGCCGCCCCAGTACGCGGAGGCCTTCCACTCCCTCATGAACACCGACCCGGCGGAACGGTTCGCGTACGGGCTCAACACCTTCATCGAGGGCGTCGCGAGCCGGATCCCGTCGGCGCCCGCTACCGCGCCCCGGACACCCGCCCCCCACGCGTCCGATACCGGGCCACGATGACCTGGGCCTAGGCGGGGGCGGACCGGAGGCGGGGCATCAGGTCGAGGTGTCGGTGTTGGTCGGAGCCGAGCTGACGGCGCTCGTGACCTGGGTCAGCCCGAACCCGTCGGCCAGTGAGGGCTGCTGGGACGAGGCGTGTGCGGCGGGAGCGGTGAGCGACAGCAGGACGGCCGCGACCAGCACGCTCAGGACGCGCCTGAGGGACTCGGCCACGGTCAGGCTCCGGGGGTGACGGACTGGGCCGTCTCGAAGGCGGCCTGCTCCTGGTCGCCGAAGTTCGTCCCGGCCATGTAGGGGCTGGGGGCACGGGACTCGGCTTCGGCGATCGCGTCGAGGCCGCCGGTGCTGGACTGGGCGAAGTGCGAGGTGACACCGACCAGGACGCCCTCGCCGACAACCGGGTCGAAGTCCTTGAACCAGGGGCCGCCGCTGGCGCCGGGGCTGAGCTGGGTCTTCATCAGGTCGCTGTTGGTGTCCCACCACCACTCGCGGTTGATCCAGGACGGCCCCTGGCTGAACAGCAGCGAGCGTCCGTCGTAGATGCGCTGCTGTGCGGCGGGGACGTTGTTGACGTTCGGGGAGCCGTTGATCACCGCCGCGCCGGTGGTGGTGGAGAAGTTGGGGCCGCTGTAGCTCTTGAAGTTGACGGTGGGGTAGCCGAAGTTGGTGCGCGGCGTCTTGCGGACCGGGTTGAAGCCGATCGGCTGGCCGCCGCCCACGACCTCTTCGATCGGGCGGTCGTCGGCCGGGTTGTCGACGACCATCGCGGCCATGTCGTTGTTGTTGAAGTGGTTGGCCTGGGCCGCCCAGCCTTCGGTCCACCAGGCCCGGGTGGCCGCCCACACGCCGTACGGGGCGACGTCGGGGCCGATCGCCGGTCCGCTGTTCAGGTCGGTGCCCGGGGCGACGCGCGGCAGGTTCTCGCCCCGGAAGCCGGGGATGAACACCACGTTCGTCGCGATCTGGTTCAGCGGGCCGTTCAGGCCCCAGTTGACGCGCAGGCAGTGTGCCGCGGTGACCACGACGCTCTTGTTCCGGCTCTTGACCACGGTGGCGGTGCAGGCCGCGAGGCCATCGGCCGCACCCGCGCCGTCGACGTTGCGCATCCGCATCACCAGCTTGCCCGTCGTACGGGTGACCTTCCCGCCGCCGGCCCAGGGCCGGGCGGTGTCGTCCCATCCGGCCGCCGGAGCGACGGCCTCGGCCCCGTCGCCGTTGAGTGCGGCGGCCGACAGCCGGTTCAGGTTCCAGTACCCGACCTGCTCCTGGAGCCCGGTTCGGTAGTCGTCGCCGAGCGGAACGAGGCGAAGTTCGGCGGGGCCGGCGGCCTGCGCGGCCGGGGCACTGCCCAGGGCGGCCGCGGTTAACGCGGCGACCGTGACGGCCCGAACGGATATCCGCCGGCGGGTCAACTGACGTCTCCTCATGGCGTACTCCCCAGTAGGATTTACTGTCGGGCCGAAGCTAGCAGCCGGAACCGCTCCACATCAGGACAGAGTTTCAGGACACCGGCGTCACCCGGTTCGACCGGCGGGGCCGGAAGGGGGTTGCCAGCCGAGGACCGTGTCCAGGGCCCTCCGCGTGACCACCCGCGGCGTGGCGCGTACGGCGAGGTTCCGGATGGACGCGGCCAGGGGGTGGGAGAGCCGGGCGAGTTCTCCCATGCGTCGGGAGCGGCGGCTGATACGGGTGGTTCGCCGGTGTCTGGCCTGGGTGTAGGCGGCGAGCGCGGCCGGTACGTCGGTGTCGCGTGCCAGGAGGTGCGCCACGACGACCGCGTCCTCGATGGCCTGGCAGCCGCCCTGGCCCATGTTGGGCGTCATCGCGTGGGCGGCGTCACCGAGCAGGGCCACCCGGCCGGCGTGGAACCGGGGCAGGGGCGGGCGCAGTTCGTGGAAGTCGTGGTGGAGTATGCCGACCGGGTCGGGGTTCCGCCGGTTCAGCCGGTCCAGCAGCGCGGGTATCGGATCGTGCCACGCGCCGAAGCGTCGGGTCAGTTCCGCGTGGTGGTCGGCCGGGCGCGCGCCGGGGCCGGTGACGGCGGTGGCGTAGACGTAGATCCGGCCGTCGGCCAGGGGAACGACACCGAACCGCTCACCTCGCCCCCAGGTTTCGGTCGCCTGCTGAGGAGGCAGGCCGGCACCGGGCACCACCGCTCGCCATCCGGCCTCACCGGCGTGGGACAGCCCGGGGTGCCGGGGGAAGAGCTGTCCGCGGAGGGCGCTGCGCATGCCGTCGGCCGCCACGACGACGTCGGCTCGCAGGTCGCCCGCCGACGTACGCACGACCACGGCGCCCCCGGTGTCGTCCACACCGGTCACCGCTACGCCGAGGCGTACGACGCCGGGCGGCAGCGCGGAGGCGAGGGCGTCGACCAGGAAGCCGCGGTGCACGGCGCGCATCGAGAGCCCGTAACGGGTGGACACAGCGCCGCTGTCGGATCGGCTCAGCCACGCGCCGTCGGGCGTACGCAGCCCGATCGAACCGGGCAGTGCCTCACCCGCCCACACCTCGGGGCCCAGGCCGATCGAGTCCAGGGCGCGCAGTGCGTTGGGGGCGAGGACGATGCCGGCGCCGATACCCGTGAGGGCGGGAGCCCGTTCGCACACGGTCACGCGCCATCCGTGGCGCCCCAGGGCCACCGCCGCGGCCAGGCCCCCGATTCCGCCTCCGGCCACGACGGCATGACGAACCCCCATGTCGGCTCCCTTCCCCACCCATCCAGGCGCTTCCTCTACAGCCGTAGAGGCGAATGTCCCGCACTCTACACCTGTAGAGTGCGGGGTGTGCCCCTCCCTGATCGCCGAGACCTGATCGCCGACGCCGCCATCACCACGGTGGCCACCGCCGGGCTGCGCGGCTTGACCCATCGCGCGGTCGACGCCGCCGCGGGGCTGCCGTCCGGCAGCACGTCGTACTACTTCCGCACGCGTAGCGCCCTGATCAGCGCCTGCTATCTCCGCCTGGCCGAACTGTCGGTCGCCGACGTGGGCCGGTGGGAGGCGGAGCACGGGCCCACGGACCCGGACTCCGCCGCGGAGGCGCTGGCCGCGCTGCTGCACCACTGGCTGACGGTGGAACGAGACCGCCAGCTCGCCCGGTTCGAACTCAGCCTGGAGGCGACCCGTCGCCCGGAGCTGCGCGCCGACCTGCTGACCGCCGGCCTCGCCGCACGGTCCAAGGCCGCCTCCGTACTGGCGGCGCTCGGCGCTCCCCATCCAGCGTCGGCGGCGGACCTGCTCGTCGCCTGGACCGACGGCCTGTTGTACGACTGGCTCGCCGGCGCGACGGCCGGGACCCGCCCGGTGCCCGACGTGACCGAGCTGACCCCGGTCGTCCGGCGGATGCTTGCGGCCGTGCTCTCCACCTGACCGACGCCGACGCCCGCCTCCCGCGAGAACGGAAAAGCCCAGGTCACAGCCGTACGGAAGACGCCCCCGGAAATGCGTTTCCCCAGGCCAGAACGATTCTGCCTGGGGACGCTCGGTGGGGCGGGTGGGACTCGAACCCACGGCCGACGGATTATGAGTCCGCTGCTCTAACCGGCTGAGCTACCGCCCCGTTTCGGCGTGGCGCGTACAAGTGTGCGCACCGTCTGCCGCAGCATAGCCGGTCATACGATCTCTCGCTTCGGATGGCCGACTTCGCCTGATCTTGAGGACGGCGCTGCGTGCTGCCCGGTTGCAGGAGAGATCGAGGAGACCCGAAAGAGTTGCTCCGGAGCCCCTCGGGCGCCCCGGGAGGGCAGCGGCCGGGGACGCGAAAAAGGACCCCTAAGGGCCCTCTTCCGTTCCGCTCCCCCGACTGGACTCGAACCAGTAACCCTCCGGTTAACAGCCGAATGCTCTGCCAATTGAGCTACAGGGGATCGCGCTCCCCCGACTGGACTCGAACCAGTAACCTGCCGGTTAACAGCCGGCTGCTCTGCCAATTGAGCTACAGGGGATTGCTGCGTTGCTGCGAAATCTTACCTGCCTGGCGGCTGCCGGGCGGCGCGCGTTCGCTGCGACACATACATTAGCGCAAGCAGGGGGGTGCTCCGCCAATCGGTATCGCCCGGGGTGATCTCGGGTGCTCGCGGGTAGGCGGGCTGCACACGTCGCACCAAGCGTAGGAAGGGTGGCAGCCATGCGGTACCGGCTCACGTTCATCGCCGGAGTGGCCCTCGGTTACGTGCTCGGCACGCGAGCCGGGCGCGAGCGATACGAGCAGTTGAAGAAGTCGGCCCGGCAGTTCACGGAGAACCCCGCCGTGCGCAACGCCGCCGAGAGTGCCGCGCACAGCGGGCGGGACATCGCGGGCAAGGCGTACCACTCGGTCAGCGACAAGGTCGGGGACAAGGTGCCCGCCTCCGTCGCCGAGCGGGTCCGGTCGCTGCGGGAGCGCAGCAGCCACAACGGCGGCGCCGAGGACGACTGGGGGACCACGAACACCTGAGCGACGGGGGCCCGGCGGCCGAAGGCATCGGTTACGGGAAAGTCGCGGGGTGCGGCAGAATCTCCGTATGGGCATAGTCGCGGGGTTGGACAGTTCTTCCGCCTTCACTCACATCGTCGTCTGCGACACGGATACGGGCGCCGTGCTCCGGGAGGGGTACGCCGCCCACCCGGTCGAGGCCAAGGCCAGCGAGGTCGATCCGCAGGCCTGGCTGCTCTCGCTCGGTGAGGCGGCCTCCGGCGGGCTGCTCGAAGGCGTGCAGGCCATCGGGGTCTCCGCGCAGCAGCACGGGCTCGTACCGCTGGACCGGCAGGGCAATCTCGTGCGTCCCGCGCTGCTCGGCAACGACCGGCGGGCGCAGGTCGCCGCGGCCGATCTCGTCGACGCGCTGGGCGGGCGGCAGGCCTGGGCGGAAGCCGTCGGGGCCGTGCCGGGGGCCGCGCAGCCGGTGGCGAAGCTGCGCTGGCTGGCGCGGACCGAGCCGGAGAACGCCCAGCGGGTGGCCGCCGTGCTCCAGCCGCACGACTGGCTCGTCTGGCAGTTGCTGGGCCGGCCCGCCCGGCGGACCACGGACCGGGGCGCGGCCTCGGGCACCGGCTACTGGTCGGCCGGGTCCGCCTCCTACCGGCCCGATCTGGTCGAGCTGGCGCTCGGGCACTCCGCCGGGCTGCCCGAGGTGCTCGGCCCGGCCGACTCCGCCGGGATGACGCCCGAGGGGCTGCTGATCTCCGCGGGGACCGGCGAGACCATGGCCGCGGCCTTCGGGCTCGGGGTCGCGGTGGGCGACGCGGTGGTGTCGCTGGGGGCCTCCGGGTCCGTGATGGCGGTGCACCACGAGGCGCTCGCCGATCAGAGCGGCATGATCACCTCGTTCGCCGACGCCACCGGGATGCATCTGCCGGTCGTCCATCTCTCCAATGCTGTGCGTGCGTTGCGGGGGACCGCCGAGATGCTGGGGCTGGACGGGCTGGAGGAGCTGTCCGCGCTGGCGCTGAAGTCCACCCCGGGGGCGTCGGGGCTGGTTCTGCTCCCCTACCTGGAAGGCGAGCGCACCCCGCAGCTTCCGCACACCGCGGGCACCCTGAGCGGACTGCGGCGCGAGTCGATGAAGCCGGAGCACCTGGCGCGCGCCTCGTTCGAGGGGATGCTCTGCTCGCTGGCCGACGCCCTCGACGTACTGCGCGGGCGGGGTGTCGAGGTGCGGCGCGTCTTTCTGCTCGGCGCCGCCGCCGAGCTGCCCGCCGTGCAGGCGCTGGCTCCGGCGGTGTTCGGCACCCAGGTCGTGGTGCCGCAGCCCGCCCAGTACGCGGCGATCGGCGCGGCCCGGCAGGCGGCCTGGGCGCTCGGGGTCTCGCAGGGCTCCCTCGACCCGCGCACTCCCCCGGCCTGGCAGGGCGCGGCGGCCCAGGTGCTGGAGCCCGGCGACGAGCTGGCGGTCGGCGGTGCGGTGCGTCAGCAGTACGCGGCGACCCGGGACCAGATTCACCCCGGGGCCTTCGGCGGCGTCCACCCGGAGTGAGGCCGGGCGACGGTGTGCGACCGGAGCGCGTGGGGTTTCCCCGCGCGCTCCAGGTTTGACCCGGGCTTGGTGAAAAGGGTTCGCTCTCGGAGTACGGCGTACGCGAAACTGGGTCGGCCTCTGCCTTCCGCCGATTCCGAGAGACCCGCGTGCTCATAAAACTCCTGCGGACCCATCTGGGCCCGTACAAGAAACCCATCGTGCTGCTGGTGTTCCTCCAGCTGCTCCAGACCTGCGCCACTCTGTATCTGCCCAGCCTGAACGCCGACATCATTGACAACGGTGTCGTCACGGGCGACACCGGCTACATCCTGGAGTTCGGCGGTCTCATGATCGCCGTCAGTGTTCTCCAGGTGCTGTGCAATGTGGGGGCCGTCTATTACGGGGCACGGACCGCCTCCGCCCTCGGGCGTGATGTGCGGGCCGCCGTCTTCGACCGGGTGCAGTCCTTCTCCGCCCGTGAGCTGGGGCGCTTCGGGGCGCCCTCCCTGATCACCCGGACCACCAACGACGTCCAGCAGGTCCAGATGCTGGTCCTGCTGGCGTTCACGCTGATGGTGTCGGCCCCGATCATGTGCGTCGGCGGCATCATCATGGCGCTCGGCCAGGACGTGCCGCTCTCCGCGGTGCTGCTGGCGGTCGTGCCGGTGCTCGGTGTCTCGGTCGGCCTCATCGTGAAGAGGATGCGGCCGCTGTTCCGCACCATGCAGGAGCGGCTGGACGGTGTGAACCGGGTGCTGCGCGAGCAGATCACCGGCAACCGGGTCATCCGGGCCTTCGTCCGGGACGGGTACGAGGAGAAGCGGTTCCGGGGTGCGAACACCGAGCTGACCGATGTGTCGGTGGCGACCGGGCGGCTGATGGCGCTGATGTTCCCGACCGTGATGACGGTGGTCAACCTGTCGTCGGTCGCGGTGGTGTGGTTCGGCGCGCACCGGATCGACAGCGGCGGGATGCAGATCGGTGCGCTGACCGCGTTCCTCGCCTATCTGATGCAGATCGTGATGGCCGTGATGATGGCCACCTTCATGTTCATGATGGTGCCGCGCGCCGAGGTGTGCGCCGAGCGCATCGAGGAGGTGCTCGGCACCGATTCGAGCGTCGTGCCGCCGCTCGCGCCGGTCACCGAGCTGCGGCGGCACGGGCATCTGGAGGTGCGCGGGGCCGAGTTCCGGTATCCGGGTGCGGAGGAGCCGGTGCTGCGGGCGGTCGATCTGGTGGCGCGGCCCGGGGAGACCACCGCGGTCATCGGGTCGACGGGCAGCGGGAAGTCCACGCTGCTCGGCCTCGTACCCCGGCTGTTCGATGTGACGGACGGCGAGGTGCTGGTCGACGGCGAGGACGTGCGGACGCTGGAGCCGGTGCTGCTGGCGAAGACGGTGTCCCTGGTGCCGCAGAAGCCGTACCTCTTCTCGGGGACGGTCGCGACGAACCTGCGGTACGGGAACCCGGACGCGACGGACGAGGAGCTGTGGCACGCGCTGGAGGTGGCGCAGGCCAAGGAGTTCGTCGAGGCGCTGGAGCACGGGCTCGACGCGCCGATCGCGCAGGGCGGCACCAATGTGTCCGGCGGTCAGCGGCAGCGGCTCGCGATCGCGCGGACGCTGGTGCAGCGCCCGGAGATCTATCTGTTCGACGACTCGTTCTCCGCGCTGGACTACGCGACCGACGCGGCGCTGCGGGCGGCGCTCGGGCGGGAGACGGCCGGGGCGACCGTGGTGATCGTGGCGCAGCGGGTGTCCACCATCCGTGACGCGGACCGGATCCTGGTGCTGGACGAGGGCCGGGTCGTGGGGTCCGGAACCCATCACGAGTTGATGGACGGCAATGAAACGTACCGGGAGATCGTGCTCTCCCAGCTGACAGAAGCGGAGGCCGCGTAATGGCCGGTCCGGGCGGACGGATGATGGCCGGGGGCGCGCCCACCGATCGGTCGATGGACTTCAAGGGGTCGAGCAAGCGGCTGCTGAAGCGGTTCGGCCGGGAGAAGTCCTCGCTGTGGCTGATGCTGGCCGCGGTGACGGTGAGCGTCGGTCTCTCGGTGGCCGGGCCGAAGATCCTCGGCAAGGCGACCGACCTGATCTTCGCCGGTGTGGTCGGGCGCGATATGCCCGAGGGCACGACGAAGGCGCAGGCGATCGAGGGGCTGCGCGAGGAGGGCCGCGGCTCCATGGCCGACATGCTCTCGGGGGTGAACTTCACCCCGGGCGAGGGCATCGACTTCGGGGCGGTGGGGAACGTCCTGCTGGTGGCCCTGGTGATCTATGTCGGGGCCGGGCTGCTGATGCTGGTGTCGACGCGGCTGTCGATCCGGGTGATCAACCGGACCGTGTTCCAGCTGCGCGAGGACCTCCAGACGAAGCTGGCGCGGCTGCCGCTGTCGTACTTCGACCGGGCCAAGCGCGGTGAGGTGCTGAGCCGGGCGACGAACGACATCGACAACATCTCGCAGACGCTGCAGCAGACGATGGGCCAGCTCATCAACTCGCTGCTGACGATCGTCGGCGTGCTGGTGATGATGTTCTGGATCTCACCGCTGCTGGCCCTGGTCGCGCTGGTGACGGTCCCGCTGTCGGTGGTCGTGGCGACGCAGGTCGGCAAGCGGTCGCAGCCGCAGTTCGTGCAGCAGTGGCGGGTGACGGGGAAGCTCAACGCCCATATCGAGGAGATGTACACCGGGCACAACCTGGTGAAGGTCTTCGGCCGGCAGGAGGAGTCCGCGCGGGACTTCGCCGAGCAGAACGACGCGCTGTACGAGGCGGGCTTCAAGGCCCAGTTCGCCAGCGGTCTCATGCAGCCGCTGATGTTCTTCATCTCGAACATCAACTATGTGCTGGTCGCGGTGGTCGGCGGGCTCCGGGTCGCCTCGGGAACGCTGTCGATCGGTGACGTCCAGGCGTTCATCCAGTACTCGCGGCAGTTCTCGATGCCGCTGACGCAGGTCGCCTCGATGGCGAACCTGCTGCAGTCCGGCATCGCTTCGGCGGAGCGGGTCTTCGAGCTGCTGGACGCCGAGGAGCAGGACGCGGATCCGGAGGACGGCGAGCGCCCGAAGCGTCTTGACGGCCGGGTCTCGCTGGAGAAGGTCTCCTTCCGCTACGAGCCGGAGAAGCCGCTGATCGAGGATCTGTCGCTGAGCGTGGAGCCGGGGCAGACCGTCGCGATCGTCGGTCCGACCGGGGCGGGCAAGACGACGCTGGTCAACCTGCTGATGCGGTTCTACGAGGTGACCGGCGGGCGGATCGCGCTCGACGGGGTCGACGTGGCGAAGATGTCCCGGGACGATCTGCGGTCCTCCATAGGCATGGTGCTCCAGGACACCTGGCTGTTCGGCGGGTCGATAGCCGAGAACATCGCGTACGGCGCTTCGCGCGAGGTCACCCGGGAGGAGATCGAGGAGGCGGCCCGGGCGGCGCACGCGGACCGGTTCATCCGGACGCTGCCCGACGGGTACGACTCGGTGATCGACGACGAGGGCTCCGGGGTCAGCGCGGGCGAGAAGCAGCTGATCACCATCGCGCGGGCGTTCCTGTCCGACCCGGTGATCCTGGTCCTCGACGAGGCGACCAGTTCGGTGGACACCCGGACCGAGGTGCTGATCCAGAAGGCGATGGCGCGCCTGGCCCACGGGCGTACGTCGTTCGTGATCGCACACCGGCTCTCCACGATCCGGGACGCGGACGTGATCCTGGTGATGGAGAGCGGCTCGATCGTCGAACAGGGCACGCACGAGGCGCTGTTGGCGGCCAAGGGCGCGTACGCACGGCTGTACGCGGCCCAGTTCGCGGAGGCGCTGGCCGAGGTGGACTGAGGGTCGTACGGCCGGTGGATCAGTCGAGGTAGCCGCGGAGTTGGTCGGCGAAGGCGTGGTCCCGCAGCCTGCTGAGGGTCTTGGACTCGATCTGGCGGATACGTTCGCGTGTCACGCCGAAGATCCGGCCGATCTCCTCCAGGGTGCGGGGCCGCCCGTCCTCCAGGCCGTACCGCAGTTGGACGACCTTGCGTTCGCGTTCGCCGAGGGTGGAGAGCACCGCCTCCAGGTGTTCGCGCAGCAGCAGGAAGGCGGCGGACTCGACGGGCGAGGTGGCGTCGCCGTCCTCGATGAGGTCGCCGAAGGAGACGTCGTCCTCCTCGCCGACGGGGGCGTGCAGGGAGACGGGCTCCTGGGCCAGGCGGAGGACTTCGGTGACCCGCTCGGGCGTCAGGTCCAGCTCTACGGCGATGTCCTCGGCGGTCGGCTCGATGCCGCGTTCCTGGAGGAGCCGGCGCTGGACCCGCACGACGCGGTTGATCAGTTCCACGACGTGGACCGGGACGCGGATGGTGCGGGCCTGGTCGGCCAGCGCGCGGGACATGGCCTGGCGGATCCACCAGGTCGCGTACGTGGAGAACTTGTAGCCCCGGGCGTAGTCGAACTTCTCCACGGCCCGGATCAGTCCGAGGTTTCCCTCCTGGACCAGGTCGAGCATGGTCAGCCCGCGGCCCACGTAGCGCTTGGCGACGGAGACGACGAGGCGGAGGTTGGCCTCGATGAGGCGGCGTTTGGCCGTGCGGCCCAGCACCACCAGGCGGTCCAGGTCCCCGGCGAGGCGGGAGTCGAGGTCCGGGGTGCCCGCGAGGCGTTCCTCGGCGAAGAGCCCGGCCTCGACGCGGCGGGCGAGTTCGACCTCCTCGACGGCGGTGAGCAGCGGGATGCGGCCGATCTCGCGCAGATACTGCCGGAACAGGTCGGAGGTGGGGCCGCCGGAGTCCGCCCGGTTCCGCGGCTCCGGGGGGTCGGGGAGGTGCGTCGCTTCCACCATGACTGCCTCGGGTGCGTGTCCGGGCGGGCCGGCCGGGGTCTCCGGGTGGTGCAGAGCCCTGTTCTGCGCGGGAATGGCTGGGACGGCCGCGAGGGGCTCGGTCGTGGTCGTCACGGTCCGGGTCTGCACGGGGGCGACCTCCAGGTGATCGCTGCCGGATGACGGGGTGGAGGTCTGCCCGGCCCCCGGGGTGCTCCCCTGCGGACCGGCGTGCTCCGATGACTCAGACATTCCCCAGTGTGGGGTACGACACACGACTGTCACGAGGGGCGTGCGAGGACTTTCTGATTCCGGTCCGTCACCGGGTGGTTACCGGGCCATGGCGGGGCGCGGGTGGCTCAGAGCGCGGCGGCGCCGTGGGCGCGCAGGGACTGGGCGTACTGCTGGAGCACCCAGACCTCGTTCTGTGCGGCGGCCAGGTCCTGGGGGGCGACGTTGCTGCCGAGGCGGGCGAGGCTGCCCTGTACGTCGTCGATGCGGCGGTCCACGGCGCGCAGCCGGACGTGGACGAGCTGCATGCCGGCGTAGGTCTCGTCGATGGTCTTGCCGATGAAGACCTCGACGGCGAGCTCCGTGACGAGGCTGCGGACGGTGTTGTCGGGGGCCGCGTCCATGACGGCGACCAGATATTCGCGGTTGTCGGCGAGGCCCTGCTCGGCTCCGCCCGCCTCCTCGATGCACCGGCGCACGGCGGCGTAGGGCGGGGCGGTGAACTCGTCCACGCCGTAGGCGTCGAAGGCCGGGGAGACCAGGGCGGGCTTCTGGAGGGCCAGCTTGAGCAGCTCGCGCTCGGTGCGGTGGGCGGGGCTGCGGAGGTTGAGCGCGGGGCCGGAGAAGCCGGGGGCGGGGGCGGCCTGCTGCGGCGCGCCGCCGCGGGTGGACCGGGGGCCCTGGGGCCCGCCGCGGCCGCCGCGCTCCCCGTGGTCGCCGCCCTTGTCGCGGGCCCAGCGGGCGAGCTGGGCGACGCGGTGGACGACGAACTCCTGGTCGAGGATGCCGACGAATCCGGCGAGCTGGACGGCGACCTCGCGCTGCACGCTGCTCGTCTTGATCTTGGCGACGACTGCGGCGGCCTCGTCGAGCGCGGCGGCGCGTCCGGCCGGGGTCTCCAGGTCGTACCGGCCGACGATCTGGCGCAGCGCGAACTCGAAGAGCGGGGTGCGGGGCTCGACCAGGTCGCGCACGGAGTCGTCGCCCTTGGCGAGCCGCAGGTCGCAGGGGTCCATGCCGTCCGGGGCGATGGCGATGTACGTCTCGGCGGCGAACTTCTGGTCGTCCTCGAAGGCGCGCAGGGCGGCCTTCTGGCCGGCCGAGTCGCCGTCGAAGGTGAAGATCACGCGGGCGCTGCCGTTGTCCATGAGGAGGCGGCGCAGGATCTTGATGTGGTCGTTGCCGAAGGCGGTGCCGCAGGTGGCGATGGCGGTGGTGACCCCGGCGAGGTGGCAGGCCATCACGTCGGTGTAGCCCTCGACGACGACCGCGCGGCTGGCCTTGGCGATGTCCTTCTTGGCCAGGTCGATGCCGTAGAGCACCTGGGACTTCTTGTAGATCGGGGTCTCGGGGGTGTTCAGGTACTTCGGGCCGTTGTCGTCGTCGCGGAGCTTGCGCGCGCCGAAGCCGACGATCTCCCCGGCGGTGTCGCTGATCGGCCACATCAGCCGGCCGCGGAAGCGGTCGATGGGGCCGCGGCGGCCGTCCTGCGAGAGCCCGGAGGTGATGAGCTCCTTGTCGCTGAAGCCCTTGCCGCGCAGATAGCGGGTGAGGTGGTCCCAGCCGGCCGGGCTGTAGCCGACGCGGAAGTGGGTGGCGGCGTCCTGGTCGAAGCCGCGCTCGGCGAGGAACTTGCGGCCGATCTCGGCCTCGGGGCTCTCCAGTGCGCGGACGTAGAAGTCGGCGGCGGCCTGGTGGGCCTCGATCAGCCGGATGCGTTCGCCGCGCTGGTGGGAGGGGTTGTAGCCGCCCTCCTCGTACCGCAGGGTGATGCCCGCCTTGGCGGCGAGGCGCTCGACCGTCTCCGAGAAGGAGAGGTGGTCGATCTTCATCACGAAGGCGATCGTGTCGCCGCCCTCCTGGCAGCCGAAGCAGTGGAACAGGCCCTTGCCGGGGCTGACCTGGAAGGAGGGGGACTTCTCGTCGTGGAAGGGGCAGAGACCTTTGAGGTTTCCGCCGCCCGCGTTGCGCAGCTGGAGGTATTCGGACACGACGGAGTCGATCGGGACCGCGTCCCGTACCGCTTTCACGTCGTCGTCATTGATCCTGCCAGCCACGTGTGAAGTCTACGGGTGGGCTCGGACAACCTGGGCCCCGGCGGGCGGTCGGCCGGGGTGCGGGCCGTGCCGCCCACGCCCCGGCCGTGCGTCTCAGAGCAGGGAGTCCAGCGGGACCGACGGGTCGGCGAGGGCTTCCGGGTCGTGCTGCTGGCGGGCGCGGATCAGCTCCTGGATCGTTTCGGTGACATCCCACACGTTGACGTTCATCCCGGCCAGGACGCGGCGGTCCTTCAGCCAGAACGCGATGAACTCCCGCTTTCCGGCGTCGCCCCGGATGATCACCTCGTCGTAGGAGCCGGGCGGGGCCCAGCCGGAGTACTCCAGGCCCAGGTCGTACTGGTCGGAGAAGAAGTACGGGACGCGGTCGTACGTCACCTCCTGGCCGAGCATGGCGCGGGCGGCGGCCGGTCCGCCGTTCAGGGCGTTGGCCCAGTGCTCGACGCGCAGCCGGGTGCCGAGCAGCGGGTGGGCGGCGGCGGCGACGTCCCCGGCGGCGTAGATGTGCGGGTCGGAGGTGCGCATCGAGGCGTCCACGGCGATGCCGCCGCCGTGGGCGCGCTCGGCCATCTCCAGCCCGGCGGCCTCGGCGAGGGCGGAGCGCGGGGCGGCGCCGATCGCGGCGAGGACGTCGTGGGCGAGGTGCTCCTCGCCGTCGTCGGTGCGGGCGGCGAACACCATGCCGTCCTGGCCGGTGATCTCGGTGAGGCGGGCGCCGAAGTGGAAGCGGACGCCGTGCGCGCTGTGCAGTTCGGTGAAGATCTGGCCCAGCTCGGGGCCGATGACCTGGTGCAGCGGGGTGGGCTCGGCCTCGACGACGGTGACCTCGGCGCCGTAACCGCGGGCGGCGGCGGCGACCTCTAGGCCGATCCAGCCGGCTCCGGCGATGACCAGGTGGCCGTTGTCGCGGCCGAGGGCGGCGAGCACATTGCGCAGCCGGTCGGCGTGGGCGAGGCGGCGCAGGTGGTGGACGCCGGCCAGGTCGGTGCCGGGGATGTCCAGGCGGCGCGGTTCGGAGCCGGTGGCCAGCAGCAGCTTGTCGTAGTGGATGACGGTGTTGTCGCCGAGCTGCACGGTCCTGGCGTACCGGTCGAGCGCGGTGACCGGCTGGCCGAGGTGCAGCTCGATGTCGGCGCCCGCGTACCAGGGGCGTTCGTGGGTGAAGACGCTGTCGCGTTCGGCCTTGCCCTCCAGGTAGCCCTTGGAGAGCGGCGGGCGTTCGTAGGGGTGGTCGCGCTCGTCGCCGATGAGGATCACCCGGCCGGTGAACCCTTCGGCGCGCAGTGTTTCGGCCGCCTTCGCCCCTGCGAGTCCTGCTCCGACGATGACGAACGTCTGGTGTGCGTCGACCACGTGATGCCTCCTCAGTGCTGTGCTGCGCGGCGCCCAGCTGCGAGCGTCCCGCACGCAGCGTGATGGCGAAAGAGGGTGTGCCCCGGACAGGTCACACCCAGTGGTCAGATGTCCGGCCCCTTCCAGTCTGCCGGTCAGTCGCGACGGGCGGTGAGCGCGGCGTGCAGGGATCGTGCGGAGGCGTCGGTGAGGGCGGCGATCTGGTCGACGAGGACGCGCTTGCGGGCGTGGTCGTCGGGCGCCTGGTCGAACAGGGCGCGGAAGTGCGGTTCCAGGCCCTCGGGGGCGCGGGCGGTGAGGGCGGCGGCCAGCTCGGCGATGACGATGCGCTGGTCGGCGCGGAGGGTCTCCTGCTCGGCGCGCTGCATCACGTAACGGTCGGCCACCGCCTTGAGCACCGCGCACTCGTGGCGCACGGCGCGCGGGACGACCAGCTCGGCGCCGTACCGGCCGAGGCGGCCGGGGCCGTACACCGCGCGGGTCGCGGTCTCGGCCTCCGTGCAGAAGCGGCCGATGAGCTGGCTGGTGGCGTCCTTCAGGCGGGCCTGGGCCACGGCGGAGCCGTCGTAGCCGTGCGGCCACCAGTCCTGGTCGATCAGCCGGTCCAGGGCCTCGGACAGCTCCTGCGGGTCGGTGCCGGCCGGGACGTACCGGCCGATGGCGACGGCCCAGATCTCCTCGCGCTCCGGCTCGGCGTAGAGGCAGTTGGGGTCGATGTGCCCGGCGTGCAGCCCGTCCTCGAAGTCGTGGACGCTGTACGCCACGTCGTCGGACCAGTCCATCACCTGGGCCTCGAAGCAGGTGCGGTCCTCGGGGGCGCCCTTGCGGGCCCAGGCGAAGACCGGGAGGTCGTCGGCGTACACCCCGAACTTGGCCGAGTGCGGGTCGGTGGGGTGCGCGCCGCGCGGCCAGGGGTACTTGGTGGCGGCGTCCAGGGCGGCCCGGGTGAGGTTGAGGCCGACGCTGACGAGGTCGCCGGTGCGCGGGTCGCGGACGAAGCGCTTGGGTTCCAGGCGGGTGAGCAGCCGCAGCGACTGGGCGTTGCCCTCGAAGCCGCCGCAGTCGGAGGCGAAGTCGTTGAGCGCCTGTTCGCCGTTGTGGCCGAACGGCGGGTGGCCCATGTCGTGGGCGAGGCAGGCGGTCTCGACCAGGTCCGGGTCGCAGCCGAGGACCGCGCCGAGCTCGCGGCCGACCTGGGCGCACTCCAGGGAGTGGGTGAGCCGGGTGCGGGGGCTGGCGTCCCAGACGAGGGAGCGGGTGCCGGGCGTGACCACCTGGGTCTTTCCGGCGAGTCGGCGCAGGGCGGCGGAGTGCAGGACCCGGGCGCGGTCGCGCTGGAAGGCGGTGCGGCCGGGGCGCTTGTCCTCCTCGGTGTCGAAGCGCTCGGTGTCGGCGGAGCCGTAGGGGCCCGCTCCCCGACCGCTCCGGGTGCCGTGTGCACTGTGCGTACCGTGCGTGTCGTGCGCACCTTGCGTGTCGTGCGCACCTTGCGTGTCGTGCGTGCCGTGCGTGCCTTGTGCCGGTTCTGCCCCGTGTGCGCCCTGTGTGCCGTCCATGGTTCCGACAGTAGCGACCGGGACGGACAACGTGGCGTGAGCGGGCCCGGATGTCAGGCGGAAGCGAGCAAGCTCACCGCGTCGGCCGGGGCGCGGACGCCCTCTGCGGCGGACCGTGCCTGGTCGTAGCGGTGCAGCACGAGGCGGGCCATCGCCGGGTGCGCACCGAGCGGGGCGGCGGCCCGGTGCGGTGCGGCTTCGGCGGAAGCACTCGCGAAGCGGCCGGGGGCGGTGAAGTAGGAGGCGACGAAGGCCCGGTGGCGGCCGCGCGCGGCCAGCGCGCGCAGGGCGGTGGAAACGGTGGGCGTGGTGGCGGAGGCGTACGCGGGGACGACGGGGACACCGAGGCGTTCGGCGAGCATGCGGGCGGTGCGCCGGGTGTCCTGGGCCGAGTCGGGGTCGCGCGATCCGGCGGCGGCGAGGACCACGGCGGCGCCCCGCCCGCCCCGGTCGGCGGGGTCCCAGCCGGCCTCGACGAGCCGCCCGTACAGCGCCTCGACGAGCAGCGGGTGCGGCCCGAGGGGCGCGGCGATCCGGGTGCGTACGCCGGGGGCGGCGGCCGTCGCGGCGGGCAGGTCGCGCTTGACGTGGTGGCCGCGTCCCAGGAGCAGCGGTACGAGGACGGCTTCGGCCCCGCGCAGACCGTCGAGGGTGTCCGGGAGCAGCGGCCGGTTCAGCTCGATGTGGCCGAGCCGGACGTCGAGGCCGGGGCGCAGTTCGCGGACCCGGTCCAGGAGGGCCAGCACGGTGCGCGGGGCCTCCGGGTCGCGGCTGCCGTGCGCTACGGCGACCAGGGACGGGGCGGGTGCGCCGCGCCGGTCCTGCGCGGGGCGGTCGTACTGCCGGGTGCGGTGCATGGGCCTGCGGGTTCCGTTCCGGGAGACGAGGCTGAGCTGGGCGCCGAGCCGGTCGGTGATACGGGTGAGGAGCTGCGCGGTGCTGTCGGGCAGCGGGGGCGGCTGGTGAGGCTGTTCCGGGGCCTGCTCCGTCATGGACCGATGGTGCCGGTCGGAGGTTGCCGGGCCGTTGCGCGAGGGTCACGGGTGTTTTCCGCCGCCTCACCGCGGGGGTGGGAGCGGTGTGCGTACGCCGGTGTCGGATGCCACAACCGGCGCGGCGGGCGAACCTTCGCGGCATTCCGGTCGTCAAGGGGGGTGAAGGGGCGAACGGATGAGTGGGGGTTGGTTCGGGTGCGCGGGAAGAGCGGGAAGAGCGGGAAGTCCGCCGGTACCGGGGAGAGACGGACGGCGCTCGGTCGGTGGCGGGAAGGGTTCTGGTGGCCCGCCCTGCGGCTGCCGGGGCGGCCCGCCGTTCTGCGGCTGCCGCGCACCCGGCGGGTCCAGCGGCGGCTGGTGCAGGGGCTGATGGCCGCCTGTGTGCTGGCGCTCGTGCCCGCGACCTGGATGCGTCTGGAGGCCGGCGACCGGGTGGGCACGACGGCCGAGGCTCCGGTTCGGGAGGTGGCCGTGGTGTTCGGCGCCGGGCTGTGGAAGGGCCGGCCGACCCCGTATCTCGCGCACCGGCTGGACGCGGCGGCCGAGCTGTACCGCACCGGGAAGGTGAAGGTCGTCCTGGTCACCGGGGACAACAGCCGGGTGGAGTACGACGAGCCGGACGCGATGCGCACGTATCTCACCGGGCGCGGGGTGCCCGACGAGCGGATCGTGAGCGACTACGCCGGGTTCGACTCCTGGGACTCCTGCGTCCGGGCCAAGAAGATCTTCGGCGTCGACCGGGCGGTGCTGGTGAGCCAGGGCTTCCACATCCACCGGGCGGTCACGCTGTGCCGGTCCGCCGGGATCGACGCGTACGGCGTCGGGGTCGACGAACCACGGGACTCCGTCTGGTACTACGGCGGCGCCCGGGAGCTGGCGGCCTCCGGCAAGGCGGCCCTGGACGCCCTGTTCCGGCCCGACCCGCGCTTCCTGGGGCCGCAGGAGCCGGGCGTGACGGAGGCCCTGGCCGCCGGGGCACGCTGACGGGCCCGGGGCACGCCGACGACCCGCCCGGGCGCGGCGCGGGCCGCTTGCGCCGGGTGGGTGAGGCTCCTAGGGGGTGCGGCCGGTGGTCCACCGCCCTCCGGGGACGAGGACGCCGCCGGTCCGCAGCGAGCGGGTGACGGCGGTCGCGGCGAGGTAGACCCAGGCGCGCACGGACCCGCCGGTTGCCGGCGCCCCCTCGGCCGGCAGCTCGACCTCGCGGACGACCCGTTCGTACAGGTTGCGCGGGTGGCCGGGGCCGAGGTACTCCTCCAGGTGGTCCAGGAGCCCGAGCAGTTCCCCGTACACCCCGGGCGCGGCGACGAGCAGGGTGCCGTGGACGCGGCCGTGGCCGTCGATCGCGTACGGGTAGCCGGGGCCGTCGTAGAGCAGGGCCCGGGGCAGCACGGCCGGCCGCTCCCCCGCCGTACGGCCCCGGAGGAACAGGTCGTGGTTGGGTTCGCCCGGCAGGAGCGTCCCGTACACGAAGAAGGGCAGCTCGGCGGCGACGGGGCCGCCGGGGACGGGTGTGGTCACGGTCGCCGTCACAGGGCTGCCGGGGGCGCCGTCTCCGCCGTCACCCAGCCGAGGTAGCGGGCACTGCCCCGGATCACCGGCAGGGCGATGATCTCCGGTGTGTCGTAGTCGTGCTCCCGCTGGATGTGCTCCTCCAGTTCGTCGTAGCGCTCCGACGTCGTCTTGAGGAGCACCTGCCACTCCTCGGTCGTCTCGATGGCGTTCTGCCACCGGTAGACGGAGGTGACGGGGGCGGAGATCTGCGCGCAGGCCGCCAGCCTGGCCTCCACCGCCGACCGGGCCAGGGCCTGGGCCTTGTCCTCGCTGTCGGTCGTGGTCAGTACGGTCAGCCATGCCGGCGGCGCTGTCATCGTCGGTCTCCTCGGAATGCGGACTACGGCGGGCTCCCTGCCCGTGGGCCTTCGATCCGATTGTCGGCCCACGGGGCGTCAGGCGCCGTACGGACGGAGATTCCGGGCGTCGCGCAGGGCGGTGCCCCACCACACCAGCTGGTCCAGCAGCGTCTTGGCCGCCGCGTCGGCCGGCCCCGGGTCCAGATGGCGTCCCTGGTCGTCGAAGAGGGCGCCGGCGTTGTGGAAGGACACGGTGTCGCGGACGGTGACGGTGTGCAGTTCGGCGAAGACCTGCCGGAGCTGTTCGACGGCCCGCAGCCCGCCGGAGATGCCGCCGTAGCTGACGAAGGCGACGGGCTTGGCCTGCCATTCCGCGTTGTACCAGTCGATGAGGGTCTTCAGCGGTGCGGGGAACGAGTGGTTGTACTCGGGGGTGAGGACGACGAAGGCGTCGGCCGCCGCGAGCCGGGCGGAGACCGCGTCGAGCCGCGCCGCCTCCTCGGGCCCGGGGCTGAAGGTGATCGCGGCGGGCAGGCCGGCCTCGGCGACGTCGATCAGTTCGGTCTCGATGCCGGGGTGGCCCGCCGCGCGGGCCAGGAACCAGTCGGCGATGACGGGTCCGAAGCGGCCGTCGCGGTTGCTGCCGAGGATGACGGCCACCTTGAGGAGGGCGGACGATACGGAAGGCGTGGATGCTGCTGTGGTGTCCATGGCGTTGAGCTTTCTGCCTCAACCTTGGTTGAGGTCAAGCCCCGTCCGTCCGGAGTCCACCCGCCCGCGGACTCGGACAGCGCGCATACGGTGGCCGCATGACGACGTACCCGCCGAGCACACCCCTGCCGTACATCGAGTTCGACGGCCGCCCGGCCACCGAGGAGACCCTGCGGATCCCCGCGCTGTACGGCTACGGCCACTTCACCGCCCTCCAGGTGCGGGACGGGAAGATGCGCGGCCTCGGTCTGCATCTCGCCCGGCTGGACGCCGCGAACCGGGAACTGTTCGAACTGCCGCTGGACGGCGACCGGGTGCGGGAGCTGATCCGGCACGCCCTGGACGGCGCGGGGCTGCGGGACGCCTCGGTGCGGGTGAACGGTTATCTGCTGCCGCCCGGCGGGGCGCGCACGACCCTGATGGTGACGGTCCGGGAGCCCGCCGTCATGCCGGCCGGGGCGCGGAGCCTGATGTCGGTGCCGTACACGCGCACGGCCCCGCACATCAAGCGGCCGGGCGAGTTCGGGCAGACGTACTACGGGTTCCTGGCCGGGCGGGCGGGGTTCGACGAGGCGCTGCTGACCGCGCCGGGCGGCGTGGTGGCCGAGGGGGCGGTCACCAACATCGGCTTCTGGGAAGGGACTTCGGTGGTGTGGCCCGACGCCCCGGCGCTCACCGGCACCACGATGACCCTGCTGGAGCAGGGCCTGGCCCGGGCCGGGCGGCCGTCGGTGCGCCGCCCGGTGACGCTGGAGGGCCCGGACGGGGTGGGCCGCTACCGCGCCGCCTTCGTCTGCAACTCGCAGGGCATCGCGCCGGTGCGGCGGATCGACGGCACCGGGTTCGCGGTCGACGAGGAGCTGATGAGGGAGCTGGGCGCGGTGTACGAGAGCACTCCGGCAGACGCCGTGTGAGGCGCCCCGGGCAGGGGTCGGGCCCGGCCGGCCCGACTGTGCCGGACCATGGGGGCATGCAGATCCATATCGAGGCCTCGACCCTTCCCGGCCGCAGCTGTGGCCCGGACAGCGACTTCCCCGGGTACGAGAACATCCACGTCGGCGTCCAGCGCAAGGACCGGCCGGGCGAGCTGCTCGGCCTGCACCCCGGGGACGCCCCCTCCGCCTCGTGGGTGCTCGACTGCACGGCCACCGCGACGGCGGACGGGATCGAGGTGTCGGGTCCCTACGTCCAGAACCGGCTGGGCGGGCGGTTCGTCTATCTGTCGTGGGGCACGGTGGACGACGCCGGGGTCTTCACCATGTTCCGACGCGCCAAGCTGATGTTCAGCGACATCGATCCGGACGTCCTCGAAGCCGCCGCGCGCTCCGGGCATCTCACCGGGCGGCTCGGGCTCGTCGACGCCAAGGGGCAGCCGCTGTGCGCCCGGGTGCGTCCGCCGCAGATCATCTGGAGCGCCACCGAAGAAGCGTGAGCATCCCGTACGGCAGCGGCCGGAGGCGGATCCGACACCGCCCCCACCGGTCCAGGGGGGGGTTGGACCGGTGGGGGCGGGTGCCGTGGGGGGCGGGGATCCGTCCCGTGGGGGGTGTCTTGCGTGTGCCCGGGGCCCGCGAGGTCACACATGTGACCTGCGTCACATTCACTGTCCCCGCCTCACCCGATCGGCACCAGGACCGGAAGCGCGGACCGAACGGCCCAGTCGCACCGCCGCGACCTGCGGTGATCCATTCCGGCAAGGGTGCCGCGCCGGTCCGTACGGGTGAAAGCTGACCTGGCGTCAGAAGGCGTGGCGGGCCGCGCCCCCGTTGGCTCGGGGTCAGGACACACCCGCTCGCGCCGTCTGCCCGGAGGATCCCCATGCGCAGTCCTGCCCGCCTCGTGACCGGTACCGTCGGTGCCGCGTTCACCGTCATCGCGTTCGGTCTCACCGCCGCCGCTCCGTCCGCGTACGCGGGTGACTTCGGCCGTCTGGAGATCACCCCGGCGACCGCGGCCCCCGGCGCCACCGTCACCGTGAACACCACCGCCTGCGGCAAGAAGGGGTCGGGCATCGGCGACGCGAACTCCCTGGACGCCGGGGACTTCGAGGTACGCCCCGGCACCCACAAGGAGGTCGTGGTCGGCCAGTTCACCGTGCCGCACGACACCCGGCCCGGCACCTACGAGATCGTCGTCTCCTGCGACAACGGCAAGGACGCGGTCGGCGACCTCAAGGTGATCGGCGGCGGCAAGCACGACAAGCCCATCCACGACCGCCCGTCCGGCCATGTGCGGACCGGGGTCGGCGGCAGCGTCGAACCGAACTCCACGCAGGTCGCCCTCGGCGTCGGCGTGATCGGGCTCGCCGCCGTCGGCGGGCTGTGGCTGCTGCGCCGCCGCTCCGAGGGCACCGAAGGAAGCTGAACCCGCCGCTCCGCGGGCATCCGAGGAAGCCGAACCGTCGCTTCCCCTCTGACCGGGCGGGGCGCGTCCCCGAGCGCGCCCCGTCCGCCCCGGACCACCGACCGAGGACGACGCCGTGTCACCGAGCGCGCAGAAGGCCAAGGGCTGGCTGGTGGGCATCGCCGTGCTGTGCGGCATCTGGCTCGTCCAGAACGGCCCCGGCGGCCAGCTGATCCCGCCGCAGCCCTCCAGCGCCCAGGCCTTCGCCGCCGGGCCCCAGCTCCAGCCCGGCTCCCCGGTCGCCGAGCCGCTGGACCCCTCCGAGCCGGTCCGGATCCGTATCCCGAGCATCGAGGTGGACGCGCCGATGACCCGGCTGGGGCTGGCCGCCGACGGCAGCCTCGACGTCCCGCCGGACGAGAACCGCAACCTCGCGGGCTGGTACGGGGGCGGCGTGCCGCCCGGCGCGCGGGGCACCGCGATCGTCGCCGGGCACGTGGACAACGCGGACGGGCCGTCCGTCTTCTACGCCCTGGGGGCGCTGACCAAGGGGACCAAGGTCGAGGTGGTCCGCAAGGACGGGCGCACGGCCGTGTTCTCGATCGACGCCATCGAGGTCTACGACAACGACGACTTCCCCGACCAGCGCGTCTACGGCGACTCCCCGCACGCGTCGCTCCGGCTGATCACCTGCGGCGGCGGCTTCTCGAAGGAGACCGGCTACCAGGGCAACGTGGTGGCGTACGCGCACCTCACCGATGTGCGCTGACCTCGTCGATGTGCGCTGACCTCATCGATGTGCGCTGACCTCACCGGCGTGCGCTGAACACACCGCCCGGAAGCGCTACGCGTTCCACTGGTCGAACCCGAGCTTGGCGACCAGCGAGAACACCACCGTCAGCAGCACCGCCCGGACGAAGCCGCTCCCCCGGCTCAGCGCCATCCGGGCCCCGATCATCCCGCCCGCCAGGTTGAAGACGGCCATCACGGCCGCGAGCTGCCACAGCACCGTGCCCTGGTACGCGAACATCGCGAGCGCCCCCGCGTTGGTGCACACGTTGACGATCTTCGCGGTGGCCGACGCGGTCACGAGGTCCAGGTGGAGCACGGCGGTCAGGGCCAGCACCAGGAAGGTGCCGGTGCCCGGCCCGAACAGCCCGTCGTAGAAGCCGATCCCGCCGCCGACCAGCACGATCGCGGTGACGATCCGGGCCCGGGTGACCGGCCGGTCCGTGCCGTCGCCGGCCGCGGCCGTGCCGAAGGACGGGCGCAGCATCACGAAGGCCGCGACCCCGAGCAGCACGACCATGATCACCGGCCGGAGCGCCTCGCTGCTGATCCCGGCGGCGAAGAACGCCCCGGCCATCGACCCGGCGACCGCCATCAGGCCGACCCGCACCGCCAGCCCCACCCGCACCGGGGCCTTGCGCAGGAAGGTGACCGCGGCGCCCGAGGTGCCCACGATCGCGACGGCCTTGTTGGTGCCGAGGACATGGGCCGCCGAGACGTGCGGCAGGCCGAGCAGCAGCGCGGGCAGGAGCAGCAGTCCGCCGCCGCCCACCACCGCGTCGATCCAGCCCGCGGCGGCCGCGGCGAGGCAGAGAAGGATCAGGGTCGTCAGGGTTATGTCAGGCACGAACCGACATTAGACGCCTGTCGCCCATGCCTCCTCAACCGGTCCCTCACAGGGCCCCTGCCCGGCCGCTGAGCGCAAGGTTCCGCCCGGGAAACAGGCGGGATGCGGCCGGGTAACACCCCTCGCCCAGGCTCGGGGCATGAGGACAACCGACGGAGGCCACTGAGATGCCGGAGCCCACCTTCGAGCCGCGTACCACCGCCGCCGCCTCGAACAGCACCCCGAACTCCCTGGCGCACACCGCCGTTCCGACGATCGTGGTCGTCGGGCACGGCATGGTCGGCCAGCGGTTCCTGGAGGCCCTCGCCGACCGCGGGCTGACCCCGGCGGCCGGCGTCGCCCGGGTCGTCGTGCTCTGCGAGGAGCCCCGGCCCGCCTACGACCGGGTGCGGCTCACCTCGTACTTCGACGGGCGCGGCCCCGAGGAGCTCTCGCTGGTGGAGCCGGACTTCATGGACCGGCACGGCATCGAGCTGTACGTCGGCGACCCGGCGGAGAGCGTCGACCGGGCGGGGCGGACGGTGACCGCGCGGTCCGGGGCGGTGTTCCCGTACGACACGCTGGTGCTGGCGACGGGTTCGTACCCCTTCGTGCCGCCGGTGCCGGGGAAGGACGCCCGGGGCTGCTTCGTGTACCGGACCATCGAGGACCTGCTCGCGATCGAGGAGTACGCGAAGGGCGCGGCGACCGGTGCGGTGGTGGGCGGCGGGCTCCTCGGTCTGGAGGCGGCCGGGGCGCTGAAGGGGCTCGGGCTGTCCACCCATGTGGTGGAGTTCGCACCCCGGCTGATGCCGGTCCAGGTGGACGAGGGCGGCGGCGCGGCGCTGCTCCGCACCATCGAGGACATGGGGCTCGCCGTGCACACGGGGGTCGGTACGCAGGAGGTCCTGGCGGGCGCGGACGGCGCGGTGACCGGGATGGCCCTCTCCGACGGCTCCTCGCTCGACGTCGATCTCGTCGTCTTCTCGGCGGGCGTCCGGCCCCGGGACCAACTGGCCCGGGAGTGCGGTCTGGCGGTCGGGGAACGCGGCGGGATCGTCGTGGACGAGGAGTGCCGGACCTCGGACCCGGCGGTGTTCGCGATCGGCGAGTGCGCACTGGCCGCCGACGGCCGGGTGTACGGGCTGGTCGCGCCGGGCTACGAGATGGCCCTGGCGGCGGCCGAGGTCATCGCGGGCGGGCGCTCCGCGTTCACCGGGGCGGACCTGTCGACGAAGCTGAAGCTGCTCGGTGTGGACGTGGCCTCGTTCGGCGACGCGCACGGGGCGGCCGAGGGGTCGCTCGACGTCGTCTACTCCGACGCCCGGTCGGGCGTCTACAAGAAGCTGGTGATCGGGCCGGACGGGACCCTGCTGGGCGGGGTGCTGGTCGGGGACGCGGACCAGTACGGCATGCTGCGGCCGATGACGGGCACGGTGCTGCCGGTCGCCCCCGAGCAGCTGGTGCTGCCGGCCGGGGCGGGCGGCCCGGTGGCCCTCGGCCCCTCCGCACTGCCCGACGAGGCGGTGATCTGCTCCTGCCACAACGTGACCAAGGGCGCGATCTGCGAGCACAGCGCCCTGCCCGAGGTGAAGAAGTGCACCAAGGCCGGTACGGGCTGCGGCAGTTGCCTGAAGGTGATCGGGCAGCTGATGCCGCCGCCCGAGGACGCGGGGCTGTGCGGCTGCTTCCCGTACAGCCGCAGCGAGCTGTACGAGATCGTCCGCACCCTGGAGGTCACCTCCTTCACCGCCCTGCTCGACTCGCACGGCCGCGAGGAGGCACGCGGCGGGGACGGCTGCGAGGTCTGCAAGCCGACGGTCGGCTCGGTCATCGCCTCGCTGGCCCCCACGGTCGGCGCGAGCGGCTATGTGCTGGACGGCGAGCAGGCCGCGCTCCAGGACACCAACGACCACTTCCTGGCCAACCTCCAGCGCAACGGGTCGTACTCGATCGTGCCGCGCATCCCCGGCGGTGAGATCACCCCGGAGAAGCTCATCGTCATCGGCGAGGTGGCCCGGGACTTCGGCCTCTACACGAAGATCACCGGCGGCCAGCGCATCGACCTCTTCGGCGCCCGCGTCGACCAACTGCCGCTGATCTGGACCCGGCTGGTGGACGCGGGCTTCGAGTCCGGGCACGCGTACGGGAAGTCGCTGCGCACGGTGAAGTCCTGTGTGGGGCAGACCTGGTGCCGCTACGGCGTGCAGGACTCGGTGAAGATGGCGATCGATCTGGAGCTGCGCTACCGGGGCCTGCGCTCCCCGCACAAGCTGAAGTCGGCGGTCTCCGGCTGCGCCCGCGAGTGCGCGGAGGCCCGGGGCAAGGACTTCGGGATCATCGCCACCGCCCAGGGCTGGAATCTGTACGTCGGCGGCAACGGCGGGGCTACCCCGCGCCATGCGGACCTGCTGGCGCAGGATCTCTCGGACGCCGAGCTGGTCCGGCTCATCGACCGGTTCCTGATGTTCTACATCCGCACCGCCGACCGTCTCGAGCGCACCTCGGCGTGGCTGGAGCGGATCGACGGCGGCCTGGACCACGTCCGGGACGTGGTGGTGCACGACTCGCTGGGCCTCTGCGAGGAGCTGGAGCGGCTGATGGCCGACCATGTCGCGGGCTATCGCGACGAGTGGGCGGAGACCATCGACGACCCGGAGCGGCTGCGCCGGTTCGTCACCTTCGTCAATGCCCCCGACGCCCCCGACCCCTCGGTGAGGTTCGTTCCGGAACGGGACCAGATCAAGCCCGATCTGGAACTGCTCGCGGGACCCGTCCTCGCCGTCCGCACCCTCGAAGGGACCGCATCCTGATGGCCATGGCGACGATCACGACAGCGCGGGGCACCGGATCCGTCCGGCTCGCCCACGGAAAGACCTGGCTGACGGTGTGCGAGCGGGGGCTGCTGACCCCCGGGCGGGGGGTGGCGGTGCTGCTGCCGGACGGGGACCAGGCGGCCGTCTTCATGGACCGGGCCGGCCAGGTGTACGCGATCGGCAACCGGGACCCGTTCACGGGGGCGTACGTCCTCTCGCGCGGGCTGCTCGGCTCCGCGGGCGGGCGGCCGTTCGTGGCCTCGCCGCTGCTGAAGCAGCGCTTCGACCTGGCGACGGGGGCGTGCCTGGACGACGAGGAGGCGGCGGTACCGGTGTTCTCCGTACGGGCGGACTGACCGCGGGGGGGGATCTTGAGGGGCGCGCGGCCTGCGCAAGCCCTCCGCCGCCCGTTCACCTTCCCTTGACGCTCCGTCAACTCCGTACTCCTACAGTCCTGACGCGCGACCCGCCGGTCCGTCCGGAGCGGCGGGCCCACTCATGCGTGGAGTGATCGTGGAACGTCGGACCTTCTTGCGCACCGCGGTGATCGGCAGCTCGGCGGCGGCCTTCGGCGGCACGCTGTGGCGGGGCGCCGCCTTCGCCGACCCGGCCCAGCCGGCCCCCGGCCCGTACGGCGCCCTCCAGGCGGCCAACAGCGACGGCATCCAGCTGCCGAGCGGCTTCACCAGCCGTGTCGTCGCCCGTTCCGGGCAGACCGTGCCCGGCACCTCCTACCGCTGGCACAGCGCGCCCGACGGCGGTGCGACGTACGCCGACGGCTCGGGCTGGATCTACGTCTCCAACGCCGAGGTGTCCCCGAGCAGCGGGGGCGGGGCGAGCGCGGTGCGGTTCGACTCCTCGGGGACGGTGACGTCCGCGTACCGGATCCTGGCGGACACGAACAACAACTGCGCGGGCGGCGCCACCCCGTGGAACACCTGGCTGTCCTGCGAGGAGGTCACCCGGGGGTACGTCTACGAGACCGACCCGTGGGGTGTGGACGCGGCGGTGCGGCGGCCGGCGATGGGCCGTTTCAAGCACGAGGCGGCCGCCGCCGACCCGGACCACGGTTACGTGTATCTCACCGAGGACGAGAGCGACGGCCGCTTCTACCGCTTCCGGCCCACGACGTGGGGGGACCTGTCGAGCGGCACGCTGCAGGTGCTGGTGGCGGGCACGGCCACCTCCGGACCGGTGACCTGGGCGAACGTTCCGGACCCGGCCGGCTCCTCCACCCAGACCCGGCACCAGGTGTCCGGGGCGAAGGTGTTCAACGGCGGTGAGGGCTGCTTCTACGCGGCGGGCACCTGCTGGTTCACCACCAAGGGCGACAACCGGGTGTGGGCGTACGACGCGAACGCCTCGTCGATCTCGCTCGCCTACGACGACTCGCTGGTCACGGGCGGCACCGCCCCGCTGACCGGCGTGGACAACGTCACCCGGTCCGGATCCGGGGACCTCTACATCGCGGAGGACGGCGGGAACATGGAGATCTGCCTGATCACGCCGGACGACACGGTGGCCCCGTTCCTGCGGATCACCGGCCAGTCCGGTTCGGAGATCACCGGGCCCGCGTTCTCGCCGGACGGCGGCCGGCTGTACTTCTCCTCGCAGCGCGGGACGAGCGGAAGCTCCTCCGGGGGCATCACGTACGAGGTGAAGGGGCCCTTCCGCAGCTGACGGCGGTTTCGGCAGCGGACCCCTTCGGCCGAGGGCGACTTCCGCCGAGGGCGGTTTTCGGCCAAGGGTCGCGGCCGGGGCGCCTGCGGGCGGCGGGCCGGCCGGCGCGGGATGCCGCGCCGGCCCGGCGTACGGCCGGGGCGCCCCTCGGTCAGGCCTGGCCCTCGACGGCGGACGGGTCCATCCACATGACCTCCCAGATGTGGTGGTCGGGGTCCTGGAACGAGCGGCCGTACATGAAGCCCATGTCCTGCGTCTCGCCGGCCGGGAACCCGCCGGAGGCCAGCGCCGCGTCGGCCAGCTCGTCGACCTTCTCGCGGCTGTCGGCGCTGAGCGCGAGGATGACCTCGGTCGCCTTCGACGCGTCGACCACGTCCTTCTTGGTGAACTCCTTGAAGCGCGGCTCCGTCATCAGCATCGCGAAGATCGTGTCGCTGATGACCAGACACGCGGTCTTGTCGTCGCTGAACTGCGGGTTGGTCGTGAAGCCGAGCTTCCCGAAGAAGCCCACCGTGGTCTCCAGGTCCTTCACCGGCAGGTTCACGAAGATCATCTGAGCCATGGTCGTTTCCTCTTCCTCTGTCCCGGGGCGCCCTCGGTGGTCCGTCCGGCGCTTTCGATGGTTAGACGGCGGGGCCGCACAGAACTCATCGCCGTTCGGCGGACGGATGTGGGGACAGGCCCGGCGGGAGCCCCTCAGGGCAGGGCGAGCGGGGCGCCGCCCCGCAGCAGGGAGCCGCCGAGCGGGGTCAGCGTGTGCAGGACCGAGCTGCCGTGGCGCAGCGTCAGGACCAGGCCCGCCTCGCGCAGCACCGAGGCGTGCTGGCTGGCGGAGGCCAGCGACACTCCGGCCCGGCGGGCGAGCTCGCTGGTGGTGCAGCCGTTGCCGATGGCCTGGAGGACGGCCGAGCGGGTGTGCCCGACGAGCCGGCCGAGCCAGGGGCCCGGCTCGGCGAAGACCGGGGCGCCGGGGTTGGTCACCGGGTAGACGAGCACCGGCGGGAGCGACGGGTCCCGGTAGACGACCGGGGTGCCCCGGCAGAAGAAGGACGGCTGGAGCAGCAGCCCGCGCCCGTCCAAGTGCAGATCGCGGTCGACCGGGTAGTCCGCCTCCAGCACGGGTGAGCGCCACCGGATCATCGGCGGCAGGGTGGCCAGGAGCCCGTCCGCGCCGCCGTCCAGCAGGGCCCGGCCGCGGACGGCGCGCTCCGCCTCGACGCTGGCCCTGATGTGCGGCCAGTAGGGCTCGACGGCCGCGTGGTGGTAGCTGCGGAGGGCCCCGATGAGCCGGGAGAGCGGCTCGGCGCGGTCCTCCATGAGTGCGGCGGGCAGCGCCGCGCTCGTTCTTCCCGATCCCGCCACCCGCTGACCGACCGACCGGTCTGCCCGCTGCCGCACACGCCCGGCGGCCAGCAGCTCCAGCTCCGCCTGGACCCGGTCGGCGGGGGTGTCGCGCAGCGCCTCCATTCCGACGTCGAGCCCGAAAGGTTCGGCGCCTTCCTGGGAGGGCGTCAGGAAATCCGGGAAATAGCCGCGGGGCGGGACGACCGCCGCCAGCAGCTGTGCTTCACCATTCAACCGAGCCCGGGATTCCGTGCGCCATTTCCCGAACACCGACGAAGCACGCCGGTCCCTGAGCCGGTGAAAACTGAGAATGGTTTCCCACAACGCGTCCGGCCTCGTGGCCATCCGCACCCGCGAAAGGTCCAGCCTGGACACATGGATACGCAGCACTACTCCCCCACCTGTTGCATCCGCAATTGCCCCCACCGAAGGGTATGCGGACCGTCACAGGAGGTCACCACGGGGTTTCGGCCAGAAGTGAAAGGTGTCGCCCCGTTCCGCTTCACCCGAAAGGCTGTACGACGTCGGGTACGCATCCGGTGCCCACCGGATGAGCACGTGAAGGCCGTGGGGGGCTTTGTGTGTTCGGCGGCGGTGGGCGACGGTGCGGCTCCGTACCCGACGGGGGTAAGCCGGGTGCGGTCCATGGGTGGGGATCCATGGACCGCACCCCGGTCCCCACTCCGGTCCACCGGGCAGCCACCCGCATTTCTTTGCGCATTAAACGAAGCAATGTGCTCTGCGCCACATTCTTCGCGCGGCATTCGGTGCTCACTCCTGACGGCTTCCCCGTACCGCCGGTCATTTCCACGCACGCCACTTCCGTACCGCCGGTCACTTCCGGGCGCACCGGTCCCCTTACCGCCGGTCACTTGCCCGCCTGTGCAAGGCGAAGCGGCGGCACCCCCGCACAGGGTGCCGCCGCTTCTCGGTGGGCCTTCGAGGCCATGGTCGGTGGGCAGGGCTGTTCGTGCAGCCCTGCCCATGAGGCCCGGGGTGTTCGTGCACCCCGGACCGGTGAGCCCGGGTCAGCGGCTGTCACTGCCCCGGGACTCGGCTGCGGCCCGGCCGGCCTCGAGACGGGCGACCGGGATACGGAACGGCGAGCAGGACACGTAGTCCAGGCCCACCTCGTGGAAGAAGTGCACCGACTCGGGGTCGCCGCCGTGCTCGCCGCAGACGCCGAGCTTGAGGTCGGGGCGGGTGGCCCGGCCGGCCTCGACGGCGCTGCGGACCAGCGCGCCGACGCCGTCCTTGTCGATCGTCTCGAACGGGGAGACCCCGAAGATGCCCTTCTCCAGGTACGCGGTGAAGAACGAGGCCTCCACGTCGTCGCGGGAGAAGCCCCACACCGTCTGGGTCAGGTCGTTCGTGCCGAAGGAGAAGAACTGCGCGGCCTCGGCGATCTGGCCCGCCGTCAGCGCGGCGCGCGGCAGCTCGATCATGGTGCCGATGGTCAGCTTGAGGTCGGTGCCGGTGGCCGCCTGGACCTCGGCGATGACCCGGTCGGCCTCCTCGCGGACGATCTCCAGCTCCTGGACCGTGCCGACGAGCGGAATCATGATCTCGGCGCGCGGGTCGCCCTTGGCGTTCTTGCGCTGGGCGGCCGCCTCGGCGATGGCCCGTACCTGCATGGCGAACAGGCCGGGGATGACGAGCCCGAGGCGCACCCCGCGCAGGCCCAGCATCGGGTTCTGCTCGTGCAGCTTGTGCACCGCCTGGAGGAGGCGCAGGTCGTTCTCGTTGGCGTCCTTGCGGGACTCGGCGAGCGCGACGCGCACCGACAGCTCGGTGATGTCGGGGAGGAACTCGTGCAGCGGCGGGTCCAGGAGGCGGACGGTGACGGGCAGTCCGTCCATCGACTCGAACAGCTCGATGAAGTCGGCCTTCTGGAGCGGGAGGAGAGCGGCGAGAGCGGTCTCGCGCTCCTCGTCGGTGTCCGCCAGGATCAGCTTCTCGACCATCTCGCGGCGCTCGCCGAGGAACATGTGCTCGGTGCGGCAGAGGCCGATGCCCTGGGCGCCGAAGCGGCGGGCGCGCAGCGCGTCCTCGGCGTTGTCGGCGTTGGCCCGCACCCGCAGCCGGCGCACCCGGTCCGCGTACGCCATGATCCGGTGCACGGCGGCGACCAGCTCGTCGGCGTCGTCGGCCCCGGCGTGCATCCGGCCCTCGAAGTACTCGACGACCGGCGACGGTACGACGGGTACCTCACCGAGGTAGACCTTGCCGGTGGAGCCGTCGATGGAGACGAGGTCGCCCTCCTCGATCACCGTGCCGCCGACCGTCATCCGGCGGCGCTTGGTGTCGACCTCCAGGTCCTCGGCGCCGCAGACACAGGTCTTGCCCATGCCGCGCGCCACGACCGCCGCGTGCGAGGTCTTGCCGCCGCGCGAGGTCAGGATGCCCTCGGCGGCGATCATGCCTTCGAGGTCGTCGGGGTTGGTCTCGCGGCGGATCAGGATGACCTTCTCGCCGGAGCGGGACCACTTGATCGCGGTGTACGAGTCGAAGACGGCCTTGCCGACGGCGGCGCCGGGCGAGGCGGCGATGCCGCGGCCGAGCAGCTCGGTCTTCGCCTCGTCGTCGAAGCGCGGGAACATCAGCTGCGCGAGCTGCGCGCCGTTGACCCGCTGGAGGGCCTCGGCCTCGTCGATCAGGCCCTGGTCCACGAGCTGGGTGGCGATGCGGAAGGCGGCGCCGGCGGTGCGCTTGCCGACCCGGGTCTGGAGCATCCAGAGCTGGCCGCGCTCGATGGTGAACTCGATGTCGCAGAGATCCTTGTAGTGGTTCTCCAGCGTCTCCATGATCTGCATGAGCTGGTCGTACGACTTCTTGTCGATCGACTCCAGATCGGCGAGCGGCACCGTGTTGCGGATACCGGCGACGACGTCCTCGCCCTGCGCGTTCTGGAGGTAGTCGCCGTAGACGCCCTGGTGGCCGCTGGCCGGGTCGCGGGTGAAGGCGACGCCCGTACCGGAGTCGGGGCCCAGGTTGCCGAAGACCATCGAGCAGACGTTGACCGCTGTGCCGAGGTCGCCGGGGATGCGCTCCTGGCGGCGGTAGAGCTTGGCGCGGTCGGTGTTCCACGAGTCGAAGACCGCGTTTATGGCCAGGTCCATCTGCTCCCGCGCGTCCTGCGGGAACTCGCGTCCGGCCTGGGTCTCGACGATCTTCTTGAACTGCTTGACGAGCTTCTTGAGGTCGGCCGCGGCGAGGTCGGTGTCGATGCTGACCTTCTTGGCGTGCTTGGCCGCCTCCAGGGCCTCCTCGAAGAGGTCGCCGTCGACGCCGAGGACGGTCTTGCCGAACATCTGGATCAGGCGGCGGTAGGAGTCCCAGGCGAAGCGCTCGTCGCCGGACTGGGTGGCGAGACCGGCCACCGAGGCGTCGGAGAGACCGATGTTCAGGACCGTGTCCATCATGCCGGGCATGGAGAACTTCGCGCCGGAGCGGACGGAGACCAGCAGCGGGTCGTCGGCCTGGCCGAGCTGCTTGCCCATGCGCTCTTCCAGCGCCTTGAGGTGCGCACTCACCTCGTCGCGCAGCGCGGTCGGCGCGTCGCCGCTCTCCAGGTAGACCTTGCAGGCCTCGGTGGTGATCGTGAAGCCCGGAGGGACGGGCAACCCGAGGTTGGTCATCTCGGCGAGGTTCGCACCCTTGCCGCCCAGAAGATCCTTCAGATCCTTGTTGCCCTCGGTGAAGTCGTAGACGAACTTCTGGGGATCTTTGTTTTCCGACACGGGTCTCGACTCCTCGAGGACGCGGTGGCTGCCCTGACGGCGAGGAACATACCCAGATCGAAGGTGTATGGGTACGTCCACTTGGTCGTCATGCGGCCGCAACCACCCGTCCGCCAGCAGATCGAAAGGGCCGCCCGGCCGAAGCACCTGAGCTCTTGCCTTCACCTCCTGAAGACAACATGGCCGAAACTTGACTCTACCCGCTCACTTGAGCGGCTATCTCGCCAAGTGAGTCCACTTCTCGAAGCCAGCAGGGTGGCACTGAGTGCCACGTCTTCCAGAAGTGCAGCCATCTCCATTTCGCTCATCTGAGCGCAACCCCGATCAAGGGTGGCGTGAATCACGCTCGTTTCGGACCCCGGATTTCAGGATCCGGACGCCTCCGGACCCCTCAGGCAGTCGCCGAGCACCTCGAGGTCGACCTCTTCCAGGCTACGGGCGAAGGTCCGCCCCCGCGCGGGCTCCACCGGCAGCAGCGAGGGCACCACCAGCACCGCGCACCCCGCGGCGTGAGCAGATGCGGTGCCGTCCGGGGAGTCCTCGACGGCCACGCAGGCCGAGGCCGGGACGCCGAACCGGGCCGCCGCCGCCCTGTACGGGTCCGGATGCGGCTTGGTCCGTACGGTGTCGTCGGCCGACAGCGTGAAGGCGAAGTCCGCCCCGGCCAGCGACCCGGCCACCACCGCGTCCACCACACTCCGGGGCGAGGCGCTGACCAGGGCGAACGGCACCTCGGACCGCTCCAGAGCGGCCAGCAGCGCGGCGGCCCCGGGGCGCAGCGGGGCGCCCGCGTCGACCTTGCGGAAGAAGGACGCGGTCAGCTCGGCGGCCACGCCGTCCAGCTCGTCGGCCGCCGTGCCCGTGACACCGATCAGATGAGCGGCGGTGTCCGCGACGGCCCGGCCGACGATCTCCGGCGCGTCCGCGTCGGAGAGCCGGTGGCCGAGCCCGGCGGCGACCTCGTCGGCCGTCTCCCACCACAGCACCTCGGTGTCGACGAGGGTGCCGTCCATGTCGAAGAGCACGGCGGCGGGCGCGCTCATGCCGCCGCCTTCCCGGTCCGCCCGTCCGTCACGGGAACGGCGGGGGTGGTGGGGGCGGCGGGGACGACGAGCACCGGACGCGGCACGGGCGTGACCCGGGCCCGTACGCCGGGCAGCAGGTCGGCGGCGTCGCGGGAGGGCAGGTCGGCCTTGAGCGCGACGCCGTCCGGGAGGTCGAGCAGGACCCGGGTGACCGAGCCGAGGAAGGAGGCGGAGACGACGGTGGCCGCGCCCTCGGGGTCGGCCTCGGCGCGGATGTTCTCGGGCCGGATCAGGACGTCGACGGGCCCGCTGCCCGCCGGGATCTCGCCGTCGGCCGGCAGGGTGGCACCCGCGACCTCGACCGAGCCGGTCCCGGTCAGCCGGCCCGGCAGCCGGTTCATGGTGCCGACGAACTCCGCGACGAACGCGGTGGCGGGGCGTTCGTACAGCTCGGCCGGGGGTGCGCACTGTTCCAGGCGGCCCGCGTTGAGGACGGCGACCCGGTCGGCCATGGAGAGGGCCTCCTCCTGGTCGTGGGTGACGAAGATGGTGGTGATGCCGAGCGACAGCTGGAGGCGGCGGATCTCCTCGCGGAGCGCGAGCCGCACCTTGGCATCGAGTGCCGAGAGCGGTTCGTCCAGCAGCAGCACCCGGGGCCGCAGCGCGAGGGCGCGGGCCAGGGCGACGCGCTGCTGCTGGCCGCCGGACATCTGGTGCGGGAAGCGTCCGCCGTGGTCGGGCAGCCCGACCAGGTCGAGGAGTTCGGCGGCGGTGGCGTGCCGCTCGGCGGTGGACACCTTCCGTACGCGCAGGCCGAAGGCCACGTTGTCGCGGGCGTTCAGGTGCGGGAAGAGGCTGTAGGACTGGAAGACCATCCCGGCGTCGCGCCGGTTGGCGGGGATGCGGGTGATGTCCTCGCCGTCCACCAGGACCTCGCCGGAGTCCGGCTGCTCGAACCCGGCGAGCACCCGCAGCGCGGTGGTCTTGCCGCAGCCGGAGGGGCCGAGGAGGGCGAGCAGTTCGCCGGGTTCGGCGGTGAGGTCGAGCCCGTCGAGGGCCACGGTCGGGCCGAACGCCCGGCGCAGCGAGCGGAACTCCACCCGGGCTCCGGTGGCGGCGCGCCCGTCGGCGGCCGACGCGGCCCGCGCCGGGTCGGGGCGTCGGGCGGCGGCGGTGGACGGGGCTGGCAGGGCTGGCAGGGCTGGCAGGGCTGACATGGGTGCTACTCCTTGCCGGGTACGGGGGTGGGGGCGGCGGAGACGGCGGCGGACGAACCGGTTCCGGCGCGGGAGAGGACGAGCAGCAGGGCCCAGGTGATCAGCAGGCTGAGCAGGGACACCGCGACCGACATCCGGGCCTCGGCACCGGAGACGGAGACGATCCACACCGCGAAGGGCCGGAAGCCCAGCAGCGAGGCGACGGTGTACTCGCCGAGCACCAGCGCCAGGGTGAGGAAGGAGGCCCCGGCGAGCGAGGAGCGCAGATTGGGGAGGATGACGCGGAGGATCACGTACAGCCGCCCGGCCCCGCAGTTCCGGGCCGCCTCCACCAGCGTCGGCACGTCGACCGCACGGAGTCCGGCGTCCAGCGAGCGGTGCACGAACGGCAGCGCCAGCACGGTGTAGGCGAGGACCAGCACCACCGGGAACGACTCGTTCTGCACGGCGAGGAAGGTCTGGTAGAGCGGGGTGCGGGAGAAGTGGTCGGGCCCCCAGCGCAGCACCGTGGCGATCCCGGTGACCAGCGCGATCGGTGGCACCACCAGCGGCAGCATGCAGACGACCTCGACGACGGCGCGCAGCCGGGGCGGCCCGAGCCGGACCGCGACCAGGGCGGGCACGACGAGCAGCAGGGCCAGCGCGATGGTGGCGGCGGCGAGGGAGAGCGAGAGGAACAGGCTCTCGGTGAAGCCTTCGGCCGACAGGATCCCGCTGTACGCCTCGAAGGTGATGCCCTGGTTGGGCACCTGGACGGTGAAGACGAACGAGGAGACCAGCGGGGTGAGGAAGTACAGCCCGGCGACGGTGAGCACGGCCCCGCGCCAGTAGCGCGGGCGGCGACGGGCCGTCCTCACCGGGGTGGCGACGGGAGCCGTGGATACCGGGTCCGTGGAGAGGGGGGTCAGCGCAGCCATCGGGAACTCCGTCGCTGGAGGGGCAGGTAGACCGCCATCACCAGTCCGGCGATCACGATCATGTCGAGGCTCAGCGCCAGGGCGACGTTCTCCTGGCCGACCAGGACGTTGCCCGAGAGCGCGTCGGCGATCTTCAGGGTGACCAGCGGGACGGAGCCGCCGACCAGCGCGGCGGCCGTGGCGTGCGCGGCGAAGGCGCTGCCGAAGAGCAGGACGAAGCCGCCGAGCAGCGAGGGCGCGAGAACCGGCAGTCCGACGTGACGCCAGAACTGCCAGGTGGAGGCCCCGGTGTTGAGCGCGGCCTCCTGCCACTGCGGGCGCAGCCCGTCCAGGGCGGGGACGACGACGAGCACCATGAGCGGAACGAGGAAGTAGAGGTAGATGACGGTGAGCCCGGTGAAGGAGTAGAGGTTCCAGCCGAGGGCGTCCAGGTGCCCGATCTCCGTGACGACCCCGGAGATGCCGAGGGTCGCGACGAAGGCGAAGGCGAGCGGGATCCCGCCGAAGTTGGCGAGCACCCCGGAGGCGGTGAGCACCGCGCCGCGCAGGGCGCCGCGCCGGGAGGTGACGACGGCCTGGGCGATCAGCACCCCGAGCACGGTGGCGAGCGCGGCGGTCAGCGCGGACAGTTGGACGCTGCCGGTGAGCGAGGTGAGGTAGGGCCCCTGGAGCGAGCGCGCCAGATGCTCGCCGGTGAGCTCGGTGGTGCCGGCGACCGGGTCGGTGCGGGTGAGCGCCCCGTACAGCAGGGCCCCGGCGGGCAGTCCGAAGCAGAGCCCGGCGAAGACGAGCAGCGGGAGCGCGCCGAGCCAGGCGGGGGGCGGCCGGCGGCGGGCGCGGCCGCCGGCGCTCACGGTGGCCGCCCCGGGACCCGGGGCGGCGGTCGGGTGGGAAGGGGGCATCAGGAGACGGCCTTGTCCCAGTTCTCGGCGAGGGTGGCGTTGGCCTGGTCGAGCTCCTCGGAGCTCGGGAAGGCCGGGGTGCCCTCGACCTGGGGCAGCTTGGCGACGAAGGTCTTGTCGGCGGTGCCGTCCTCGGTCATGGCGGGCAGCAGCACGGGGCGGGCGTAGCCCTTGAGCCAGAGGTTCTGGCCCTCGGCGCTGTAGAGATACTCCATCCACAGGCGGGCGGCGGCCGGGTGCGGGGCCTCCTTGTTGATGGCCTGCGAGTAGAACTGGGCGTAGACGCCGTCGGCCGGTACGGAGACCTTCCAGTCGACGCCCTTGCCCTTGAACTGGTCGGCGTACCCGGCGTTCAGGTAGTCCCAGTCGATGCTGATCGGCGTCTCGCCCTTCTCGACGGTGGCCGGGGTGGACTCGACGGGGATGAAGTTGCCGCTCTTCTTCAGCTTGCCGAAGAAGTCGATGCCGGGCTGGATGTCGCCGAACGAACCCTTGTTGGCGAGGGAGGCCGCGTAGACGCCGCCGAACGCGGAGCCGGACTTGGTCGGGTTGCCGTTGAGGGCGACCTTGCCCTTGTACTCGGGCTTCAGCAGGTCGGCGAAGGTCTCGGGGCAGGTCGTGATGCGGGCGGCGTCGCAGCCGATGGAGACATAGCCGCCGTAGTCGTTGTACCAGCGGCCGTCCGCGTCCTTCTGGCTGTCGGGGATCTTGTCCCAGGCGGTGACCTTGTACGGGGCGAAGAGGTTCTCGGCGGCGCCGCTGCGGGCGAAGGCGATGCCGAGGTCGAGGACGTCGGGGGCGCGCTTCTGGCCCTTGCGGGACTTGACGGCGGCTATCTCGTCGGAGCTGGAGGCGTCCGGGGTCTCGCTCTTGATCTTGACCTTGTACTTGGCCTGGAAGGCCTTGATGACCTCGCCGTAGTTGGCCCAGTCCGGCGGCAGGGCGATGACGTTCAGCTCGCCCTCCTTCTCGGCGGCGGCGACCAGGTCCTCCAGCCCGCCGAAGTCGGCGACCGAGGTGGCCTCGGTGGACTTCACCCCGTTCACCCCGGTCGCGGCCTTCTCCTCGGGAGCGGCGCCGCACGCGGTGAGCGCGGTGAGGGCGGCGGTGGAGAGGGCGAGCGCGGCAACGGCACGGCCGTTGGCGCGGATACGGGGGCGGGGTCGGGCTCTGCGCACGGTGTGTCTCCCGGGAGCGAAGTGAGTGCCACTTGTTCATACAAGCTGGCATCAGTTCGCCCGCCCCAGGTGTCCGGACGGTTAACGTCCGATGTCCGGTGCCGCAAGAGCCGAGGAAGAGGAAAGCCGGTGATATCGGGGTTGTGGTAGATACGGGACCGTGCGCGGCGACGGCCCGAGGGGGCGTTAAAGTGAGTTTCCGGACCGTGGCGCAAACACTTCCCTGTGCACAGCACGGATCCATATCAGTCGACCGACGGGGGGCGCGTGGGCCGTTCACGCTACGAGGAGATCGCCGAGTCGCTGCGACAGGCGATCCGGGGCGGCGTCTGCCCGCCGGGCTCCCGGCTGCCGTCCGAGAGCGAGCTCGCCGCCCGCTGGTCCGTCTCGCGCGGCACGGTCCGCCAGGCGGTGGCGCTGCTGGCGTCCGAGGGCCTGATCGGCTCCCGGCAGGGGGCCCGCAGGGTGGTCCTGCGCCAGGAGCGCCGGCAGAGCTTCGAGCAGCTCAACAGCTTCGCGCAGTGGGCGCGGGCAATGGACTGCGAGGTCTCCAGCCGGATCCTGGCCCGCACCACCCGCCCCGCGACCGACGAGGAGGCGGCCCGCCTGGACACCGCCCCGGGCAGCGAGGTGCTGTACGTACTGCGCCTGCGACACCTGGACGGCGAGCCGGTGATGGTCGAGCGGACGGTGTACGCGGAGTGGGTGGCCCCGGTGGTCCGCGCGCTGCCCGAGGACTGCGTCTCGATCATGGACAGCATCGCGGAGCGGGCCGGCATCGTGGCGCACTACGGCGAGCACCTGATCGACGCGGTCGCGGCGGGCAGCGAGGACGCCCGGCTGCTGGGGGTGCGCCGGGCCAGCCCGCTGCTGCGGCAGCGGCATCTGACGTACACGGCGGCGGGCCGGGCCATCGAGTGGACGGACGACCGCTACCGGGCGGGCAGCGTCGTCTTCACCGTGATGAACTCCGCGTCGGCGGCCCCGCTGGAGCGGCGGGCGGGCCCGGACGTGGGCGGCTGAGACTGTCCCGTACGCGTACGGGCTGAGCCTCTCGTACACGTACGGGCTGAGCTCTCGTACGCGTACGCGTACGGGCTCGGCTCCGATGACGCGTACGGGCTCAGCTCTCGTCGAACGCGTACGGGCTCAGCCGCCGGAGGTGTCCAGCTCCGCTTCGGCGCTGATGCCCGAGCAGTCGTACGGGTCCTTCAGCCAGCCGTCCGGCAGGACGACCCGGTTGTTGCCCGAGGTCCGCCCGCGCGGCCCGTCGGCGCCCTCCGGCCAGGACTGGTCGAGGTCCAGCTCGTGCAGCTGGCCGCTCAGCTCCTCCAGCGAGGAGGTGATCGCCAGCTTCTTGCGCATCTCGGAGCCGACCGCGAAGCCCTTGAGATACCAGGCCACGTGCTTACGGAAGTCGATCACGCCACGGGTCTCGTCGCCGATCCACTCCCCCAGCAACGTCGCGTGGCGCACCATGACGTCCGCGACCTCGCGCAGCGCGGGCGCGTGCCGTTCCGGACGCCCCTCCATGGCGTTCACCAGGTCGGCGAAGAGCCAGGGCCGCCCCAGGCACCCGCGCCCGACCACCACCCCGTCGCAGCCGGTCTCCCGCATCATCCGCAGGGCGTCGTCGGCGCACCAGATGTCACCGTTGCCGAGGACGGGAATCTCCGGGACGTGCTCCTTGAGCCGGGCGATGGCGTCCCAGTCGGCGGTGCCGCCGTAGTGCTGGGCGGCGGTGCGGCCGTGCAGGGCGACGGCGGTGACGCCTTCCTCGACGGCGATGCGGCCCGCGTCGAGGAAGGTGATGTGGTCGTCGTCGATGCCCTTGCGCATCTTGATGGTGACGGGGAGGTCACCGGCGTTGGAGACGGCCTGATGGAGGATGGCACGCAGCAGGGGCCGCTTGTACGGGAGCGCGGAGCCGCCGCCCTTGCGGGTGACCTTGGGGACCGGGCAGCCGAAGTTCAGGTCGATGTGGTCGGCCAGATTCTCGTCGACGATCATCCGGACCGCCTTGCCGACGGTGACCGGGTCCACTCCGTACAGCTGGATCGAGCGCGGCGTCTCGGCCGCGTCGAAGTGGATGAGCTGCATGGTCTTCTCGTTGCGCTCGACCAGCGCCCGCGTGGTGATCATCTCGCTGACGAACAGCCCCTTGCCCCCGGAGAACTCCCGGCACAGCGTCCGGAACGGGGCGTTGGTGATGCCGGCCATCGGGGCCAGCACGACCGGCGGCTGCACGGTGTGCGGGCCGATGCGGAGCTGCGGGAGGGCGGGGGCGAGCGTGGTCATTGCTCCATTGTCGCGTACGCCGGACGGGTGGCGGTCCGGGCGGCCCCGGCGGGCCCGCGAGTCAGGGGGCAGGCGAGTGCCCGCCTGGGCTGCCGGAGCCCGAGTATGTGGCACATCCTGGTCCCCCGGAGTCCGCGTCCGCCCGGCGCGGGCGACAAGCCACGAGGTGCACATGGCCCATCTGTTCCTTTTCGGCTGCTTCCTCCTGCTCGGCGTTGTCAGTTCGCTGGCGGCCCGCGTCGGGTACCGGGGCAGGGTCGGCGACAGGTCCGTCGGATACGAGGTTCCGGCGAAGGTGACGTCGGACCCGGCGCTACGGGAGCGGGCGAACAGCCTGGTGGCGTTCTGGTGCACGGGGGCCGCGATGCTCGGCTTCGCTCCGCTGGTGCCCCTCGGGAGCGTCATCCTGAGCGACGGCGGGAAGGCGGTCTCCACCTGGGGGCTGGTGGCGTTCGCCGCCTACGGCCTGGTCGTGGCGACGGTGGGGGCCTACCCCTTCGAGAAGATCAAGCAGCTCGGCAGCACCACCGAACGCTGAGCCACTCACTCGTACCGGTACTTCAGGGAGTCCGCCTCCGCCTGCTCGATGTCGGCGATCGTCAGCTCCGGCATCCGCAGCTGGGCCAGTGTCACCTCGGCCGAGGTCGGCTGTGCGTCCTTCGGCAGCCACTGCTCCGGCTTCCAGGCGCCGCTGCGCAGAAGCGACTTGGGGCAGTGCGGGTAGACCTCCTCGATCCCCAGCACCAGCGCGCTGGCCGGCGGCTTGCCCACGGCGGTCAGCTGGGACAGCAGCTCCGGGCGGGTCGAGACGCAAGCCCGGCCGTTCACCCTGAGCGTCGTGGTGCGCCCCGGGATGACGAACAGCAGCCCGGCCCGTCCGGTGGCGATGACGTTCTGCAGGGTGTCCAGCCGCTTGTTGCCGGTCGCGTCCGGTATCGCCACCGTCCAGGCGTCCAGGACGGCGACGAACCCGGCGGGCCCGCCACGCGGGGAGACGTCACAGTTGCCCTCGGCGTCCGCGCTGGCGATCAGGACCAGCGATGAGCAGCCGATCAGCATCCGGGCCTGATCGGTGAGTTCGGTCATCTGCTTGCGCAGCGCCGCGTCCCTGGGGAGCTCGTAGGCTTGGCGCAGCGCCTCCTGGTCCGTCAAAGCGTCGAGGCGGAGCGAGTCGAAGGCACTGCCGGCAAGGGATGTCGTCATGTACCCGACCTTAACGAGCCACGCGCACATGAAGTGGCGCGCGGATTCGGCTCAGGCGAGGCGCGAGGCGCCCCACGCCGCCTCGATCATCCGGAAGATCTCGTCCACCGCGGTCTCCGGATCGGCCGCCTCGCGGGCCAGCGAGTAGGCGTCGATCGCGAACCTCGCGATGGTCCGGCAGGCCGTCGACGTCTCCGGTACGCCGAGATCGGCGGCGATGACGGCGGCCAGCGACTCCGCGTGGCGCAGCCGCATCGACTCCTCGTACTCCCGCAGCGCCGGTGACGCCTCGATCAGGTTCCGGACCGGGGCGGCCTCGGGCGCCGTGCAGTGGCGCACCAGGGCGTGGATCTCGTGGCGCAGCGCCGGAATCAGCGGCTCACCCGGCGCCCGGTCGGCGACCGCCCGCACGAGACCGCGCTCGAATCCCTGGTCCTGCTCGAAGACCAGCGCCTCCTTCGCCGCGAAGTGGGAGAAGAGCGTGGTCACGGCGACGTCCGCCTCGGCGGCCACGTCCCGGATGCCGACGTCGTCGTAGCCGCGTTCCAGGAAGAGGCGCAGAGCGGCGTCGGCGATCTTCTGGCGGGTCGCGGCCTTCTTGCGCTCGCGGCGTCCGGGCGGCTCGATCATGCGCTGACACTAGCAAATACAAAACAACAACAGATTCAAAACCCTAACGGTTAGTGTTACGGTCGACGGCATGAAGAAAGTGAGCTTCGCCGCGTTCGGCGGCCCCGACGTCCTGCGCCTCATAGATGCCGAGGAGCCCCACGCGGGCCCCGGCGAGATACGCGTCTCCGTACGCGCCGCCGGAGTGAACCCGGTCGACTGGCGCATCCGCGAAGGCCAGGTCCTGGGAGCGCACCCGACCCAACTGCCGTCAGGAGTGGGCCTCGACGCCGCCGGAGTGGTGGACGAGGTCGGCGAGGGGGTCGAAGGAGTGGAGGCCGGCGACCACGTATTCGGCGAAGGCTCCAGCACCTACGCCGAGTTCGCCGTGCTGTCGGCCTGGGCCCGGATGCCCGAGGGTCTGACGTTCGAGGAGGCGGCGGGATACCCGTCGGTGGTGGAGACCGCCCTGCGCGTCATCCGGGAGGTCGGCGTGCGGCCCGGCCAGACCCTGCTGGTCAGCGGAGCGTCCGGCGGGGTCGGATCGGCGGTCCTGCAGATCGCGCGCGACCGGAGCATCAGGGTCATCGGCACGGCCGGCGCCGCCAACCAGGACTATCTGCGCGACCTGGGCGCGCTCGCCACGACGTACGGCGATGGCTGGGTCGAGCGGGTGCGTGAACTCGGCCATGTCGACGCGGCGCTCGACCTGGCGGGCTCGGGCGTGATCCGCGAGCTGGTCGAACTGACCGGTGATCCACGGAAGGTGATCACCATCGCGGACCTGGACGCGCCGGAGTCCGGCGTCCGCTTCTCCGGCGTGGCAGGCAGCGTGCCGGACGCGCTGGCCGAGGCCGCCTCGCTCATCTCGCGCGGCAGGCTGCACATCCCGGTCGAGAAGTCCTACGCGCTCGCGGAGGCAGCCGCCGCGCACGCCGACAGTCAGGCGGGCCATACGCGGGGCCGCCGCGTCATGGTCATCCCACGCGGGACAAGGTCACCGCAGTGACCACATCGGGCACCGGGGCACGGTCGGCGACAGATCCGCCGGATACGGGGTCCCGGCAGAGGTGAAGTCGGCCCCCGCGCTACGGACCCCGCGCTACGGAATCGGGCGAACAGTGGCGAACAGTCTGGTCATGGTGACGGCGGGGGGGTATCCGTTCGAGAAGATCGAGCACCTCGGCGGATCCACCGGACACCGCGACGCGAGGCGCTGAGGCGCGGGGACAGGACGGAAGCATGCTCGATTACGACGACGAGGCCCGGCACTACGACGTGTCCCGCGGTGGCGAACCGAGGGCCCGGGCGGCAGCGGACGCGGTGGAACGACTCCTGCCGCAAGGACCTTGTGCGGTCCTGGACATCGCGTGCGGCACGGGCATCGTGACCGAACGGCTGCGGCGTCCGGAGCGGACCGTGGTGGGCGTCGACCGTTCGCCCGGCATGCTGGGCCTCGCCGCACGCCGGTTGCCGGGAAGCGTCGTACGCGGCGACGCCACAGCACTGCCCTTCGCACCGAGGACGGTGGACGCCGTCGTCATCGTCTGGCTGCTGCATCTGCTCCCGGACCCCGCACCCGTGCTGGCCGAGGCGGCCAGGGTGCTGCGGCCCGGCGGGGTGCTGATCACCACCGTCGACAAGAACAACGCGTACTTCACCGAGGACAGCGACATCGGCGAAGCCACTGCGGACCTGCGACGCCGGTACGCACCCCAGGCGCCCGACCGGTCCACGTGGGTGCTCGACCGGGCGGCGGAGCTGGGGCTGAGCATGGCCGGCCGGACGGTGTTCCCCGGTACGGGGCAGGGCCGCAGCCCTCGCAGATGGCGCGAGGTGATCGACGCGGGTGACATTCCCTGGTGCGCACACGCGCCTCAGGACCGGGTGGCCGACGTGCGCCGACGACTCGCCGCACTGCCGGACCAGGACATGGCCCGCCCGGACCCGATGTACCGCCTCATCGCCTTGAAGTCGTAACACCGCAACGGCAGTTCGCGGCCGACGGCCCAGGGCCGCGCGGTCAGCCGCCGGCGGAGGCGCCCTGCGCCTGCGTGACCGAGTCGACGTACTTGATCAGCAGACGGGCGAGCTGCCGCGCCAGTTCTGGACCAGGTGATCCCGGCGGCACGTCAGAAGACGGACAGCCCGGTGAGCGTGGTGAACCGGTCGAGGGCCGACACGCCCGCCACCGAGTTGCCCCGCCGGTCCAGCCCCGGGCTCCATACGCACAGGGTGCACACACCGGGCACGATGGCGATGATCCCGCCGCCGACACCGCTCTTGCCCGGCAGCCCGACCCGATAGGCGAACTCTCCGGCCGCGTCGTACGTCCCACAGGTGAGCATCACCGCGTTGACCTGCTTCGCCTGGCTGCGGGTCAAGAGCGCGGAACCGTCGGCGCGGACCCCGTGCCGGGCCAGGAACCCGGCGGAGAGGGCGAGGTCCGCGCAGGACGCCTCGATGGAGCACTGCCGGAAGTACGCGGAGAGCAGTTCGGGGATCGGGAGCGTGATGTTGCCGTACGACGCCATGAAGTGGGCCAGCGCGGCGTTGCGGTCGCCGAAGGCCGCTTCGGAGGCGGCGACCTCCGGCATGAAGTCGATGGCAGGGTTGCCGCTCTCCGAGCGCAGCAGCTCCCGCACCTGGCCGGCCGCGTCCCCGGTCAGGGACTGCAGCCGGTCGGTCACCACGAGGGCGCCGGCGTTGATGAACGGGTTACGGGGAATCCCGTTCTCGTACTCCAGCTGCACCAGGGAGTTGAACGGGTTGCCCGAGGGCTCACGGCCCACGCCCCGCCAGAGCTGCTCGCCGTCCAGGGAGAGCGCCAGGGCCAGCGCGAACACCTTGGTGATGGACTGCGTCGAGAACGGCTGCCGCCAGTCGCCGACACCGTAGACGGTCCCATCGGGCTCCGCGACGGCCATGCCGAATCGCCGGGGGTCGGCATCGGCGAGCATCGGTATGTAGTCGGCGGGGCTGCCGTGGTCGTCGAGGGCGGCCATCTCATCGGCGATGCGGCTGATGACCGCGCTGAAGCGGTACGAGCCGGCGCGCGGGACGGCGCTGCCCGCCCCGGGGTCGGCGGAGGCGTGGGACACGGCGATTTCCTGACGGGAGAGGAACGAGGAGGCCCGGCGGGCGGGAGACCGCCCATAGTCTGACCCGCCCACCGGAACCAGCCAAACACCTCCGCCGCCGCGACTCCCGGCAGCCCCGGTACGACTCGCTACTGCTGACCGCCGGACGGCGGCGCGCCGGTCGGGGCACCGCTGGGCGGCTGCCCTCCCGGGCCTCCGCCGCTCCCGCCTTCCGGCCCTCCTTCCGGCCCTCCTCCCGGTCCTCCTCCCGAGGCGTCGCCTCCGGTGGGCTCGGTGCTGGTGTCGATGGGCACGGTCAGGGTCGCCGTGTAGCCAGCTTCCGGTGAGCCGGTGGTGGCGGCGAGCTGGTGGACACCGCCGTCGTCCCCGAAGACGTTGTCGGTCTTGAGGGTGAGCTGGGCGAGGTTCTCGACGGAGGACTCGTAACCAGCCGTGGCGAAGACGCTGTCGCAGGCCTTCTTGGGGAGCGCGAGTTGTGAGGTCGACAAGCGTTTGTCGTAGTCGGTGACGGAGTCGAGGCCGGGGTAGATCTCAAAGTGCACATGCGGCCAGCGTCCTGGGTAGCAGGCGGGGAAGACGCTGACGAACTTCACCCGGCCCCGGCTGTCCGCCACCTGTACGCCGCGGAGGTAGTTCTCGTTCTCGACCCCTTCGGAGTACAGCGAGTACTTGCCGTCCCGGTCGCACTGCCAGGCGTAGATGGCCGCGCCGGCCATCGGCCCGCCGCCTTCGACGATGTCCAGCACGGTGAGTTCGAAGGTGAAGGGGATTCCCCGGGCCGTCGTGCCGGAGTCTCCGAAGCTCGACCGGATGTCCTGGCGGACGATGCCGTCCTTGTCCAGAACGTTGACGCCGTTCGTTCCGTCCGCGGGGTAGGGACCGTTGGTCTCGTCGGGGATCTCGGTCAGCGATGAGGCCGCCGACGCGGAGGAGGAGGCCGAGGCGGTGGCGCGGTTCGCAGGCGTGGAGTCCGAGCCGCACGCCGCCAGAGCGGCCATACCGCCGACCCCGCCGAGGAAGCCCAGGACCTTCCTGCGCGAGTGCAGTGTGCCGAGGTCGAACCCCAGGCCCTGATCGACGACCTCCTCCCCCGGATGCGGCAGCGGACGCCCCTCGTAGGCGGGGCCTACGGACGTCGTGCCAGGTTTCGGCTTCCTCATCGCGTGCCTTCCGTCAGCGGTGCCGGGACGACGGGTGCGTCGGCCCCGCAGGCCAGCATCGCCGCTGAACCCATGACGGACCTCGGCATCGCCTGTGCGCACGCTGAGAAGGCCGGCTTCCCCATGGTGATGCGCGGCTGTACAACCTGGTGTGGATCTCGACTGTCTGTAAGGCGCCGGAGGGATGATCCTTCGGCGCCTTTCCGTACGGAGATCGGGGATCAGGTGGCGAAGCAGGTCTGGAGAGTCGTCGTGGCCGGTGGTGCGGCGGCGGTGTTCACGGCCGTGGCCGCGGTGCCGGCCGGGGCGGCCGAGGGTGGGGTCTCGTTCACCCGTGTCCAGGTGAACGGCGGCAAACCGATCGTGATCGGGACGACGAAGGAGGTGGCGGTGCCCGCCTCCTTCCGGATGACGACCAAGCACAAGTGGAAGTGGCCGGCGGTGTTCCTCTACCGCAGCGGTGCCGACGACCGGCTGTGGCACGCCATCGAGACGAGCGACTGCATCAAGCCGGGCTCGGGCGTCTGCGACATCAAGGAGACGATGTACTTCGACCCGAGCCTGTACGACATGCGCAACAGCGAGGCCGGGGTCTGGAAGGTCGCGGCCGAGGTGCACTTCAAGGCCGGCGGCGGCGACATCGACGCCAAGGGACTGACGGTCCACGTCAAGCGCAACTCCCGCCTGACCGTCAACGCCGCGCCCGAACCGGTGGCCAAGGGCAAGACCATCACCGTGACCGGAAAGGTCACGCGGGCCAACTGGCAGACCCGGAAGTACGCCGCCTACGGGGGCCGCCACGTGAGCCTGCAGTTCAAGCCCTCCGGCTCCGCCACCTACACCACGGTGAAGAAGGTGTACGCCAACGGCTCGGGCAACCTCAAGACGACCGTGAAGGCCTCCAAGACGGGGACGTGGCGCTGGGCGTACGGCGGCAACACCACCACCGGGCCGTCGAAGTCGCCCGGGGACAACGTCGTGGTGAAGTGATGGCCGCCGTGCCGACGGGCGGGCGGGGGCCGGTCCGTCGGTAACGGCTGCGACAGTCACGACGGTCATGGCGTCGGGGTCGGGGTCGCGGTCGGCCGCGAGCGCGGTGGGCTCTGCCCCGGGCGCTGTGCGTACACGGCCTTGGGTGGCCCCTCATGGACCACCCCACCGATGACCTGGCGTTGCTGGAGTTGCTGTGCTCCGCCGACGAAGGGCGGGTCCCCGGCGAACTCGAGTCGTCAGGCCCTCACGAGAACGCTCCCGACGCGGCCGTGGACATCTACGGGGTCGACTGCGGCCGTCTGCTTCTCACTCTCTGGCGCGGCCGGCTGCATGAGGTGATCTACCAGACCCCCGCGGAGTCCGGAGAGGACGCGGCGCGGCGCAACGACCGGCTATTCGCGCACTACGGACAGGGCGAGGGCTGGAACGAGATTCTCGACAACGGTTTCGGCAAGACCTATCGGGGCGCCGATCAGCGGCGGTACGCGCTATGGAGCTACGTCATGGACTTCATGACCTTCGGCACGATGGAATTCCATCAGGTCAAGTAGTAGCCGAAGAGCCTGACCGACCGCGAACCGCAGCCCCGGAGTGCCGAGAGGGACAAGTTCACGAGAAGGACAGCGACAGAAGGACAACTCAGGGGGCGGACGGCTCGATCTCTCCCGCAAAAACGATGACCTGGTCGATGAGGCTCCGTCGCAGATGGACGACGTCCGTTCCCGCCAGGCGGGGGCCTCCATCCGGCGTGGTGAAGCCCCACTGGTACCGGGCCCACTCATCAGGCATGTCCACCGCTGAGCAACGCACCATCGTGCCGGTCCCCGCCGGGTGGCGCCGGATGTCCAGCACGAACCGCTCGACCGCCGCGATTCCTTCGCTGCGCCCCAACGGCCCCCAGAAGACCACGTCTGAGGTCAGGGCCTGGGAGAGCAGGGCGGTCACATAGCTGTCGTCCGAGGCGTTGAAAGCGGAGATGAACGTGTCGATCGCGGAGCGTGCCGTCTCTTCCTGCATGCTCCAGTAATACCAGCCGTTACGCGTGCGCTCGTCCCGCGAGCCGCCTTCCGATCACGGTGGACGCGCGATCCAGGACATCTGGCCCTCTTCGGACGCGGCCACCTCGTCAAACGCCCGGAGACCCTGGTGGTGTGATCAGCCGCAGCCGATCCGCAGGAACCGGGAGGGCCTCAGGCGCTCGAGCGCCGTATGTGCAGGTGGCCATCGAGGGGGAAGGAAGGCGGCGCCGCGGGCAGGACGCTGTCGAAGTCGTACCGGCTCTTCTGCGCGACCTGGCACGATGCCAGGTTGTCCACCTGGTGCAGGAGTTCGAGACGCTCCAGCCCGTCGGCTTCGAAGGTGTCGAAGGCCCAGTTGGTGAGGGCCTCCAGAGCGCGGGGGGCCACTCCCGTCCCGCGAGCGTGCGCCGCGGTCCAGTAGCCCACCTCGGCCGCCGGTTTGCCGTGGGCGACTTCCTTGAGGACCACATTGCCCATCAACTGTCCGCGCCCTGAACCGGGTTGTGCCGCAAGGACGGCGAAGCCGAACCGGTCTCCCGCTGCCCAGCCCTGCTGCTGGGCCCGCACCCACCGTGCCCCGTCAGCATCGTTGTCCACGGCAGAGCTCGCCCACTGGCGCAATCCGGGATCCCGGCTCACCTCGACCAATGCAGCAACGTCCGCCATGCGCCAGGGGCGAAGAACGAGAGCGGGAGCGGCCGACGTCGCGGCCACCTGAAGGACAACGGGGGCATTCATGAACCCACCATGTGCGGCGGTGTTCTCAGCCGGCTCCGGCCGCGTCCGCCGCATGCCGCCTTGCGGCCGTACCGTCATCGCTGCGTCCGGACGCGCAGAGCCTGGACGGACCAGTCGAGCACGGGAGCCAGGCTCTCCGGGGCCGGCCAGCCGTTGACCACTGCGAGCAGCCGAAGGTATCGCTCCCTGCGGGGGTCGTTCACGCTCTCCAGCCGAGTCGCCAGCCGACGGCGAAGCTCGACGTCGTCGGGGCGGCCGAGGAGGCGCGCGTAATGCGCCGTGAACGCCGCGACGATCGGATCGGCCTGGGGCGAGGCCGGATCAATGCCGGTGGTCACGGCCGGGCCGGCCTCGTCACGGACGGCTGCGGCGATGTCGCGGCGCGGGCCCCTCATGTCGCTTCGGGCCTGGTCGACTGCCGTGTCCTCGACCATCCGCCGCACCATGGCGCGGAAATCCGGGTCCAGGGACATCTCGGCCAACTCCACCCACGCCTGGACCTGCTCCGCCTCCGGGTTGTCGGGCAGCTCGGGGGTCATCGAGCGCATGGCAGCCTCGAATGCGGGGGCGGCGTCGAGGCCGCCGAAGACGGCGTCGAGGAAATCGCCGATCAGACGTCGGCGTTCGTCCTGGGAAAGCTGGGCCAGTCGGTGCATGAGTTCCGTCTCCTCGGGTGTGGACCCGCGCTCGGCCACCGCCGTCAACACCGCGCGCCGCAGGCGCAGGACCCGGATCTGCACCGCCAGTGCTTCGGCGTGCGCCGCGGCGACCTCGGGAAGCGAGAGTTCGCGGTCCACGACCTTGCGGATCGTGGGAAGGTCCAGTCCCAGCTCGCGCAGGGTCCGCACGAGGTCCAGGCGTGCGGCGGCATCGATGTCGTAGAGGCGGTAGCCGGCCGGGCTGCGGTCCGTCGGCGCCACGATTCCGCGATCGGAGTAGAACCGAATGGTCTTGACCGTGAGCCCCGTCCGCCGGGCAAGCTCGCCGATCGAGTAGAGCGTGTCGCCGTCCATGCCCCCCACCTTTGCGTCTCCCCCTACGGGAGACTCAAGCCCCTTCGCCTGCCGGCGGCCAACCCCCGAGCAGCAGGATGCCCCACCATGCGCGGCACGGTGGGGCGTCCTGCTGCTCTGTTCGTCAGACGGTGTCGAACGTCCCGCCCCGGACGCCCGCGACAAACGCGGAGAAGGCGGTGACGGGGACGGCGACCACGGGGCCGTCCACGACCTTGGAGTCACGGACCGGGACGATGCCGCGCGTGACGGCGAGGTTGGCGGCGACCTCGACGCAGTCGCCGCCGTTGTTGCTGTACGAGGACGTGAACCAGCACGGGGATTCGGGCATCACGGGCGTCCCTTCGCCGTAGGAGGCACCACCATGCACGATGCTGCGGGCCGGGCACCACAGCGCCTCGGGGCGGTCATGCGTCGAAGGCGTACTCAAGGACGTATGCAGCCGCGTCCAGGACCATTTCGTTGACCTCCACGACACGCCCCTCCTCCGCGAATGCGGTCCGACAGATCAGCATGACGGGCGTCCCGGCCGGAAGACTGAGCTTCGCTGCCTCCTCGGGCAGCGGCATACGTGAGCGGATCTCCTCCCGGAAGTGGACCGGGCCGTGGCCCAGGTCGGCCAGCCGAGCATAGATGCCACCGGGTCCAGTGTCCGGCTCGGTGATCGGCGAGCCCTCGACCAGAGACGCCGGGAGGTACGACGTCGAGAGCAGTACAGGTTTGCCGTCCAGGACAAACCGGCGACTCCTGACCCAGGCACGCTCCCCCGCACCGAAGCCGAGCACGCGCGCCGCATTCTCCGAGGCGGCACCCTCCCCGACTTCCACCTGGTCGACCACCAGGTCTCGATCCCCAAGGTCTGCGTCCCAGACGGAACGTCCAGATCCCCACTGTTCCCGTACCAACCTCGGAATCCCGCGACGCCTCAGCGGTTGGAATGCCCGTACGAAGACTCCAACACCCTTCCGAGCTTCCGTCAGGCCTTCGCTCTGGAGCACCCCCAGGGCCTGCCGAACCGTCATGCGCGCAACGCCGTACTGCGCCATGAGGTCATTCTCACCGGGAAGGCGGCACCCAGGCTCCAGCACCCCTGACTGGATCTCCGCCTTCAAGGCTTTCGCGATCCGCTGGTACTTGGGCTCTCGGCCAGTGGCGTCGGTAGCCATCTACGGGTTTCCTCTCCTCTCCGGGCAGCCTAGTCGCGCTAGGCACTCACGCGACATCCGGGAGGCCACGCACGTCGGCTCACGCTTCCGACCTGGGCATTGTGGGTGATCCGTGAGTCGACTCACGCGACATGCCTCACCTGGCGAGCGGCACGGAACCGAACAGGTCTGGGCAGACACAGTTGACATCTCTAGAGATGCCTAGTTCTCTAGAGATGCCAGTCGACGTAGTCGCACCCCGCGCCTTGCTCGGGCTCCGCGCTGCGCCAACACGAGGAGCGATCGATGTGCGGCGAGAAGTTATGCCCGAATAGCGACGAACCCCCTGCCCTCCCCGGCCCCGGGACCCTCATGGTCGACACCAGCCGCGCCGACCGCGTGGGCGAATTCCGAGGGGTCGCCGGCCCCTACTGGTCGCTCCGGCCCGTCGGGGGCGGCGCGGAGTGGGAGGTCGAGCCCCGCCACGTACGCCCCGCACTCCTCATAGAGCAGCTCCGCGCCCGTACCGCGCGCCTCAACGCCCGTAGCCGGGGTGAGGTCCTGTGACTACGAGCCCCCTCGCCGAACTCGTCCGCATCGAGTCCGACCCCGCCTACCGGGCCCTGTTCTGCGCCGAGTTGGACGCGGCCATCCAGGACCGCTTCGCGAACCGCGCCGCCATCGTGGCGGAAGTCCAGGCGGCGGCCGACCGGCTGCGGGCACTGATCCTGCACGGCGAACCCGGGCGGCCCGCATGACGCGCGGGACGGGGTACGCCGCCGAGGTCACCGTCTCCGACGGGCAGCGGTTCGCCTCGCTCGGCGGGGTCGTCGTACGGAACCGGCGACTCGTCCTCCTCTGGCTCCGGCGGCAGGCCCTCCGCCTGGCCAACGGTCATGGGCTGCCGCTCGCTCCCGAGCCCGTACGGCCGCCGACCGGCGACGTACTGCCGGTCCGGTTCCACGGCTCGGACGCGCCCGAGGAGTTGCGCCGCTGGGCCACCCACGGCGCGCACCAGGACCACGCGATACGGGCCCTGGAGGCCGGGTTTCCCGCGCTGTTCACCGTTCTCGATCCGGCCGTCGGGCTGAGCCTGACGCTCGCCGGGTGGCGCGGTCACCCGGCCGACCGGTAGTCCCGCCACACGAACCGGAGTTGAACGCCGTGCTTCAGTGCACCGCCGTCACGTTACTTCCACCCGACGCTGTGTCGCGGCTCCTCGCCCCGGGGGTGAACGGCCCCGACGACCCGGAGCCGTACGTCCTGTGCGAACTCGGCGAGCACGACGGTACTCACACCGACCCGCACACGGAACACGCCGCCTACCTCCGGCCGGGCAGGACTCCCGACTCCCCCGCCCTGTGGTTCTTCTGGGCCGGCAGCGGCCCCGAACGCACCCACCGGGCCGAGCCCGCGCCCTGGTGCCCCGCCGTCCTCCGCCGGCTCGATTCAGGCCTCGTACGGCGGTGCGCGCTCTTCGACCACCACTCCCCGTCCCACTCCTGGGACGTGACCGACCCGCTCGGCGACCTGATCGCGGAGCGGCTCGTCTCAGGCGACTCCCCGAAGGGTGACCCGTCCCCGTGAACCAGTGCACCGCAGTTGCGTTACTGCCGCCCCCGGACCATGTGGTCGCCCTGTCGGTCCCCGGACATCGCCCGGAAGCCGGACACGTGCTGTGCGAACTCGGCGAAGGCCACGACGGCGATCACGCGGCCATGCTGTGGGACGAGGGCGGCCGGCCCGGACGCGGCGTCTGGGCCTGGTGGAACGCGGAGCGCGCCCGACTGGCCCCGCTCCCCTGGTGTTCCGCCCTCGACACCCGTAACGAAGCGTGCGGGCTGTTCGGCGGGCACCCGGCCGGGCACAGCTGGGAGGTCACCGACCCCACGGACGAGGCGATCACACAGGAGATCGCGCATCAGCACCCCTACCTGTTCCCCGGGTAGGGCCGGATCACCGGTCTCGCTCCTCTTCATCGAGGAAGCGGCCCCCGACGCCCACGAAGAACGCCGCAGCTCCGACCAGGCCGACGAACAGCCTCGGGAAGAAGCCCGATACGAGGTCGGTGAAGAGCACACCAGTGATCAGCATGGACAGCGCGAGGCCCTTCACGGCTCCCCAGCGCACCAGGGTGACCGGCCAGATCCTTTGCGGCTGCCAGATCCTCACCTGCCGGGTGTTGTCCAACGGGGTCCCTTCACCTCCGGCCTCCACGCCCAGACTGCCGGGCTGCTGCGGCTCGTGGATGTCGACGTGTCCGTACACCGCGTGGCCGCTGTCGAAGACCACCACGGCAGGGCAGGCCTTCCACCTCCGAACCGGACGGCCCTTGGCTTTGACCACAAAGCGCTTCACCCTGCGGGCATCCCAGGCGAGCCATACGTGTCGGCCCTCAAGAGCCGAACGGACCGCCGTGAACTCCGGCTCCACGCCTTTGAATTGCATGACCAGTGCGGCACCCTGGATTCGGCCGGAGCGGAACGTGCCGCGCAGTGCGCGGGATCCGGGCAGATTCAGCGTTTTCGGGCGACGGCCACCGCCGGCCCCCACCACGACGATTCCGATGATGAACAGCCAGGCGACGAGGGCGAAGCCGAGCTGCGTACCCGAGAGCGCCCGTTCGGCGAACAGCCGCTCCACATCCTCGTTGTAGCCCTCGGTGCGGCCGGCCACGTTCTCCCGACTCGGTCCCGCATAGCCCTTGATGCCGGGCTTGTCCGGAACGTAGATGACCGGTATCCGATCGCCCACTCTGAACCGGGTCCAGCCGGCCGGGGTGGTATGCACCGTACGAAGCCTGCCGCCCGCGTCCGCCTTCGCCCCTGGCATGTCGAACGTCAGTGACTGGTCGTAGATCGTGTAGTCCCCGGATCGAATGGTATGCGTGTACTCACTGGTGATGGTCAGGGTCGCGACCACCGCACCGGCGTCCTTCAGCTTCCTTATCTCCGGCGGCGCCTCGGTGTCGGCCATGGCCAGCACAAAGCCGCTCACGACGACCCAGGTGTAGGCAGCCACGGCGACCAGCAGGAAACGGGCCCGCCCCGGCTGCCGGGGCAGGACGGCCGGCAGTTGAGCGGTGTCGTGGTGCGCGGCACCGCCCGGGACGGGCTCGTCCAGTACATGCCGGAACACCTCGTCGTAGGTGAGCGGAGGCGTACGGATGCGGTGGACCGCCACCACGCCGATCCCGGCGACAGCGACCCCCAAGCAGGCCATGAGCAGCCAGAACCGCTGACTGTGGCCGCCCCAGAAGACCAGCAGCAAAACCGCCGCCAGAATCGCCACCGACCCGGCGCCCGATGAAGCCGCCAGCAGCACCGGCAGCCGCTGCATCTGCTGTTCCCGCGCAGCCCTGTCCATCGTCCGCCCCCGTTGTCATGTCTTGCTCTCGTGCCGTGCCGTGCCGTGCCGCCTGCCGCCGCGCCGATCCTGCGCGTGTGAGTGTTCGTCAACTGTCGCACGCACAGGCCAGAGCCTTACAGAGTGCCCTTACGCGAGAGGTAATCGCCTCAACCTGCCTGCGTCGGCAAGACTGTTGATCGCTCCGCTCCACCGGGGCGCTGCCACGACGGAGAGGTTTCAGCCATGTCCACCACCGCCGCATCTACGAACACCCGCACCGTGGTCGAAGAACTCCTGCGCCGGATCGGCGAAGGCGACCCCGAGCGCATTGCCGAGCTGTACGCCGAGCGGGGTGACTGGAAGCTGTCCTGGCCGGAGGGCGAGCACGGTCGTACGGCCACGCCGTGGATCCGTCACCGCTCCACCCGGGCCGACGCGGCCGCCCACTACCGCGAGCTGGCCGAGCACCACGTGCCGGAGCTCGCGGCGACCGTGGTCGAGCGCATCCTCATCGACGGGGACGAGGCGGTCGTGCTCGGCGAGATCCGCCAGACCGCCCGGCCCACCGGACGTGCGTACCGTGCGCGGTTCGCCCTGCACCTCACCGTCGAGGACGGCCTGGTCACCCGGCACCATGTCTACGAGGACAGCCTCGCCGTCGCCCAGGCATTCGAGGCGGGTGATCGGTAGAGGTCCATCGGAGGGCCTCCGGACGCTCCGGAGGCGGCGCGGTGGCCCTAGGTGGTCATAGTTCCCCCGCGAAGAAGCCCGTACTGGCGACCGCGAGCAGCAAGTAGGTGCCCGGGAAAGCGATGTTGTGGAAGACGCGTGCGCGGACGTGGGCCAGGACCGCGCCGACGAAGAACGCGACCAGCCCGACTCCTGCTGCGAGGCCCAGCCCATGGAGACCCGCAAGACCGGCGACAAGGCCGGCCGCGCCCGCGAGTTTCAGGGTCGCCAGATACGGCACCGCCGCGGGCGGGAGTCGGACCTCAGCGGAGTTCGCCATGACGAAGGGCGCCCGTGCGTAGTCCGCGACCGCGATGAACACGTTCGCGGCGGCGCACACCACCGTGGTGATGAGCAGTACGGAACTCACGCGGTCCACTTCCCCACCGTGGTGCGCGGGGGCCGGGCGGTCCGTCGTGCCGGCTTTTGTAGGCTCATGGCGTTCTCGTCTCCTCGGGGAGGGGCGGACAGGAAAGGGTTCGACCGACCGTCCTGACGTCCGCCGGTCCCGGAAGGTGACACCCATGCCGATCACGGTCGAAGAGTTCGAGGCCGTACGACCGCATCTCCTGTCGGTCGCCCACCGCATGCTGGGTTCGGCCCACGATGCCCAGGACGCCGTCCAGACCGCATGGCTGCGGGCCGCGACCGCCCGGTCCTCACGATCGTCGGCACCCTCGATCGGGAATCCGGCGGCCTGGCTCACCACCGTCACCGCCCGGGTCTGCCTGGACGAACTGCGTGCCCGACGCCGACGCAACGAAGCACCGCTGCTCGCGGACGCCGTTCCGGCCGCCGAACTGGCCGCCGACGAGGCCGTCCTCCGTACCGAGGACGTCTCCCGGGCCCTCATGGTCCTGCTGAGCCGGCTGACCCCGCCCCAACGGGTCGCGTACGTCCTGCACGACCTGTTCGCCACGCCGTTCGACCAGGTCGCGGAGGTGCTGGGCGGGTCCGTCGCCGGTGCCAAGAAGCACGCCAGCAGGGCCCGCCTGCGCCTCACCGGCCCCCGGCAGGCCGCGGAGCGGGCCCCGGAGTGGGCCCCGGAGCAGACCGGACGGCCGGACCAGCAGGTCGTGGACGCCTTCATGGCGGCGGCCCGGACCGGGGATACGCGCAGGATGATCCAGCTGCTCGCGCCCGACAGCGTCCGCGATGCCGAGGCCGCGCTCCTGCCCCGTGGCGGGCGCACCACCGTGACCGGCGCCGTCGACATCGCCACCGAGACCGCGCACTTCCGCGATCGTATTCAGGCGGCCTGCGGGCTCGTCGTCAACGGCAGACCGATGTATCTCATCGCCCCGGGCGGGCACCCCTTCGCCACCATCGAGATCAGCACCGCCGGCCGGAAGGTCACGAGGATCGCCCTGCGTCCGGCACGGGCCGACGACGTGTTCGCGGCCCCTTCGGCGGGCCGGGACCGCCTCACCGGGCCGTAGCCGCCGGCCGGAAGCCGACACCGATCGCCGACAGGTCCGCCTCGTACGCCCCGTGGCGGCGGGCGCACCTCGCCAGGTCGCGGTCGTGGCGGAAAGCGCCGCCCCGCGTGATGTGACGGTCGAAGGCCCAGTCCTCGGTCTCCGGGACCTCGGCGGGCGCGCCGGGGTAGGGGGCGTAGCGGGTGGAGGTCCACTCGTCGGCGTTGCCCGCCATGTCCAACACGCCGAAGGGGCTCGCGCCTTCGGGGAACGAGCCGACCGGCGTGGTGGTGCCCACGCCCAGGTCCACCAGGTTGGCCAACCCCGTGCGGTACTCATCGCCCCACGGGAACTCCCGGCCGTCGTCCCCCCGCGCGGCGCGCTCCCACTCGTCCTCCGTGGGCAGGCGTACGTCGAGGCCGAGGCGTTCCCCGAGCCACCGGCAGTACGCCGTCGCCTCCTCCCACGCGATCCCGATGACCGGGTGGTCCGGCGAACCCTGCGGGGCCGGTCGTCCGGTGGCCGCCGCGAAGCGTGCCCACTGGTCGACCGTGACCGGTGTACGCGCGATCCGGAACGCCTGTACGTGGATCTGCGCAGCCGGGGTCTCCTTCAGATACCACGCCGCCGGTACCCCGGTGTCCTCGTAACGGCGGGCCACCGCCGGTATCTCGTCGACGGGCGTACCTCGACGCAGCGGCCCCGCCGGGACGTCGATCCATTCCACCTGATCCACTCGCACTCCCGCTCCTGCTCCCGCTCGCATGTCTTCTCCTGATCTTGGTACCACTGCATGATCGCTTCGGTGTGACACATGCCGGTCCGCTCAGGCCGCGACGGGCTTGGCCAGGTCCACCACGCCCTCCTCCGGGGCGTCGGGCAGCGGAACGTATCCCTGCCGCCGGTAGAGGGCGAGGTTGCGGTGGCTGGCCGCGCCGGTCGACAGGACGATGCGGCCGCCTTCCTCGCCCTCGGACTCGGCCCGGCGCAGCAGCCAGCGGCCCACGCCGAGTCCCCGCAGGTCGGGGGCGACGGCGAGCCGTCCCACGTGCAGGTCCGCGCCCGTGCGGCGGGTGCGGACCATGCCGAGCAGCCGGCCGTCCCGCCAGAGGCCCGTCGTGTGCCAGTCGGCCAGCCAGGCGCGGACGTCGGCCGGTGACTCGTGGAGTGCCGGGATCGCCAGGGTGTCGTTGGCGAGTGCCTCCTCCATCCAGCAGGCGCGCTGAAGCACTGTCACCTCGGGGGCGTCGTCCGGGCCGAGCCGGCGCGCGTACGAGCCGGGGAGCGGGCCCTCGACGGACGCCGCGTGTTCGCGCTCGCGCATCGGGGCCAGGGCGTGTGCGACCCGGACCAGTTCCGCCAGAAGGCCCTGCGCCGCGTCCGCGTGGCGTGCTTCGGGGGCCAGTCGGTCCTCCCGCATCGCGTCCGCGATGCGCAGGGCGACGGTCGCCCCCAGGGGGACCAGCCGCAGGGTGGTCACGACCTGTTTGGCGTGCTGGACCGCGCGGGTGCCGGCCGAGGTGTGGCCGTAGCTGACGAAGCCGACCGGCTTCCAGGCCCATTCGGGGCCCAGGTAGTCGAGGGCGTTCTTGAGCGTCGCCGGCATGCCGTAGTTGTACTCCGGCGTCACGACGACGAAGCCGTCCGCGCCGTCGACGATCCGGCTCCAGCGGCGGGTGTGCTCGTGGTGGTGGACCCCGGTCGACGGGTGTTCCTCCTCGTCCAGGAACGGCAGGCCCAGATCACCGATCGACTGGGTCACGAGGTCCACGCCGAGCCGCTCGGCGTCGGGTGCGAGCGTTTCGGTCAGCCACTGCCCGACGGCGGGGCCGAGCGCGTTGGGACGGGTGCTGCAGACCAGGACGAGGATGCGCGGGTTCTTCGTTTCCATGGAAACGAAATTAGCCGGTAGATTGATTCCATGTCAACGAATGAGGCGGATTCCCCGGTCGACTGGCTCTCACCCGACGAGGAGCGCACCTGGCGGGCGTATCTCCGGATGGTCACCGCCGTCCGGATCCGCACCGCGCAGGACCTGGCCGCACTCGGCCTGTCCGAGCCGGACTACGAGGTGCTCAGCACCCTGTCCGAGCACCCGGACGGCACCGGCACACTGCACGAGCAGGCCGCCAAGATGGGGTGGTCGCGCAGCCGCCTGTCCCGGCACGCCTCCCGCATGGAGGCGCGCGAACTCATCCGGCGCGCCCCCGACCCCACCGACGGTCGGGGCTGCCTCCTCGTCCTCACGTCGACCGGCTGGGACACGCTGCGGGACGCCGCCCCCGGCCACGTCGCCTCCGTGCGCCGGCACTTCGTCGACCGCCTCGAACCCGCGGAGCTCGCGGCCCTCGACGCGATCGCGCGGAAGCTCACCGCCGAGCGGTAGGGGCGGCCGAAGCCCCCGGAACGCGGCGTGGGCCCGGATCACGGATGATCCGGGCCCACCGTCGTACGGGTACTGCTCAGGTATCAGCTCTGCGCGGACGACGCGTCCTGCTCGCCCGGCTCGGCGGTCGTGGCCGCCTGCGCCTCGGCGCGCTCGCGCATCTTGCGGACCAGTTCCTGCTTCTTGTCCTCAGCGGCCTTGCGGTCGGCGCCTCGCGCGGAACCCGCGCCCTGCTGTTCGGCGCGGGACAGCTTCTTGCGCTGTCCGCCGACGCCGAGCAGATTGTTACGGCTCTTGGCCATGGCGTTCTCCCCTGTGGGGTGTGAAGTGAGTCAGGTGAAGGTGATCGGGGCCGGTCACGCCGGCCCCGGGCCGCGGCGGGGTGTTCGCACCCGCCGCGCTCTCACTCGTAGATCTGGAAGAACGAAGACATACGGGAACCGTACCGCGCTCCCCGCGAGCGCCGCACCAGGTTTTCAGGCCGTCGCGGGCCTCAGGCCGTCGGGCCGTACGCCGGAGCCTCAGGCCGTCGGGTCGACCGTCGCCTGATGGGCCTCGGCCAGATGCTCCTCGGCCTTCAGCCAGGGCAGGAACTGCGCCGATCGGCGCCACGCGCAGGTGGAGCAGGTCAACTGGCGGGTCATGCCCGACTTCCGTACCTGCACGACGTGTTCACGGCCGTGCTGGTCCCATCTGCTGACCTTGCTGGTGGTGATGGACGGCATGGCGTACCTCCCGGAACGGTGGCGGGGGCTCCGGTGGACTGTACGACGAAGCCCCCGGTTCCGTACCCGGAACCGGGGGCCTCACGCACAGGTGCGGGTGTCAGCAGCCGAGCAGACGGGCGCCGAGGTACGCCTGGATCTGGTCCAGGGAGACGCGCTCCTGCTTCATGGTGTCGCGCTCGCGCACGGTCACCGCGTTGTCGTCGAGGGTGTCGAAGTCGACGGTGACGCAGAACGGGGTGCCGATCTCGTCCTGACGGCGGTAGCGGCGGCCGATGGCGCCGGCGTCGTCGAACTCGATGTTCCAGTTCTTGCGCAGGTCGCTCGCCAGGCCCTTGGCCTTCGGCGAGAGCTGCGGGTTCCGGGACAGCGGCAGGACCGCGACCTTGACCGGGGCCAAGCGCGGGTCCAGGCGCATCACGGTGCGCTTCTCCATGACGCCCTTGGCGTTGGGCGCCTCGTCCTCGACGTAGGCGTCGAGCAGGAACGCCAGCATCGCGCGGCCCACACCGGCCGCGGGCTCGATGACGTACGGCGTCCAGCGCTCGTTGGCCTCCTGGTCGTAGTACTGGAGGTCGGTGCCCGAGGCCTCGGAGTGCGCCTTGAGGTCGTAGTCGGTGCGGTTGGCCACGCCCTCCAGCTCGCCCCACTCGCTGCCGCCGAAGCGGAAGCGGTACTCGATGTCGGCGGTGCGCTTGGAGTAGTGGGAGAGCTTCTCCTTCGGGTGCTCGAACCAGCGCATGTTCTCCTCGCGCATGCCGAGGTCCGTGTACCAGTTCCAGCGCTGGTCCATCCAGTACTGCTGCCACTCCTCGTCCTCGCCCGGCTTGACGAAGAACTCCATCTCCATCTGCTCGAACTCACGGGTCCGGAAGATGAAGTTGCCCGGAGTGATCTCGTTCCGGAAGGACTTGCCCATCTGCGCGATGCCGAACGGCGGCTTCTTGCGCGAGGTCTGGAGCACCTGGCCGAAGTTGGTGAAGATGCCCTGGGCGGTCTCGGGGCGCAGGTAGGCGACCGAGCCGGAGTCCTGGGTCGGGCCGAGGTGGGTGGAGAGCAGACCCGAGAACTGCTTGGGCTCGGTGAACGTGCCCTTGTTGCCGCAGTTGGGGCAGTTGAGGTCGGCGAGGCCGTTGACCGGCGGCTTGCCGTGCTTCTCCTCGTACGCCTCCTCCAGGTGGTCGGCGCGGTAGCGCTTGTGACAGGAGGTGCACTCGGTGAGCGGGTCCGAGAAGGTGGCGACGTGGCCCGAGGCGACCCAGACGTCCGGGGCCAGGATGACCGACGAGTCGAGACCGACCACGTCCTCGCGCCCGGTGACCATGTAGCGCCACCACTGACGCTTCAGGTTCTCCTTCATCTCGACGCCCAGCGGCCCGTAGTCCCAGGCGGCCTTCTGGCCACCGTAGATCTCACTGCAGGGGTAGACGAAGCCACGGCGCTTGCTCAGGCTGACGATGGTGTCGATCTTGTCGGCGGCCACGGTGCTCTCTTCATTACGACGGCGACGAACGGCGAATGACTCAGGTTACCGGCGCGTGCACCCCCTGGATCAAATCGGTAAGGCCCCGGAGGGGGCCGTGCGCCGCCACCTCGTGATCTTCCGGGCATCTCATCAGCCTTGTTGACAATCGTTTCCACTTTTGTTGAAAATGACTGTCATGAACGTACGTCGCTTGATACCCACCACCGCCGTCGCCGGAGCAGTCGTCCTCGGTCTGACCGCTCTCTCGGCCTGCTCCACCTCCGACGCCGCGGACGGGAGCAACGGCGGCAAGCTGAAGGTGACGGCGTCGTTCTACCCGATGCAGTTCCTGGCCGAGAGGATCGGCGGCGAGCACGTCGCCGTCACCAGCCTCACCAAGCCGGGGGTCGAGCCGCACGACCTGGAGCTCACCCCCCGCCAGATCGGCTCCATCAGCGAGTCCGACTACGTGCTGTACCTCAAGGGCATCCAGCCCGCCGTGGACGACGCGATCAAGCAGTCCGGTGTGAAGAACACCGTCGACGCCGCGACCCTCACCACGCTGGAGAACCACGGTTCCGAGGTCAGCGGCCACGATCACGGTCATGACCATGAAGGCGAAGAAGAGCACGGCGACGAGCACGGGCACGAAGAAGACGCCCACGAGGAAGAAGCCCACGAAGAGGGCGACGGTCACAACCACGGCGAGGAAGGCGGCGCCGACCCGCACATCTGGCTGGACCCGGTGAAGTACGCCGAGGTCGCCAAGGGTGTCGGCACGTCCCTGGAGAAGGCCGACCCCGACCACGCCGCCGACTACAAGAAGAACACCGCGGCCCTCGTCGCCGAGCTGGGCGAGTTGAACACGGCGTACGAGACCGGGCTGAAGAACACCGCCACCAAGACCTTCATCACCACCCACTCCGCCTTCGGCTACCTCGCCGAGCGCTACGGGCTCACCCAGCAGGGCATCGCGGGCATCGACCCCGAGGCCGAGCCGAGCCCCGCCCGGATCCAGGAGATCCACACCATCGCGGAGAAGGAGAAGGCCACCACCGTCTTCTTCGAGACGCTCGCCAGCGACAGGACCGCGAAGACCCTCGCGAAGGACACCGGACTGAAGACCGGCGTTCTGGACCCGCTGGAGGGAATCACGAAGAAGTCCCAGGGCGCTGACTACATCGAGGTCATGGAGTCCAACCTCGCCGCGCTGCAGAAGGCACTCGGCGCGAAGTGACCCGCAGCACCCTGTGGACCCGCACCACCCCTGGATCGGAGGCGCTCGTGCCGGAGCGTGAGAGCACCACCCGCGAGGCCCTGGCCGTCGACCGCGTCGGCCACGAGCCCGTCATCGCCCTGCGCGGCGCCACGGCCACCCTCGGCGCGCGCCCCGTGCTGCGCGGCGTGGACCTGACCGTGCACCGCGGCGAGGTCGTCGCGCTGCTCGGCGCCAACGGTTCCGGCAAATCCACCGCCGTACGGTCCGTCATCGGGCAGGTCCCGCTGACCGGCGGCACCGTCGAGCTGTTCGGCACCGAGCTGCGCCGCTTCCGCCGCTGGGGCCGCATCGGCTACGTCCCGCAGCGCACCACGGCCGCCGGCGGCGTGCCCGCCACGATCCGCGAGGTCGTCGCCTCCGGCCGGCTGTCCCGTACGGGGCTGCGGTGGCCCGGGAGGGCGGACCGGGCGGCCGTGGACCGGGCCATAGCCCTGGTGGGCCTGGCCGACCGCGCCAAGGACTCCGTGAGCGCGCTGTCGGGCGGCCAGCACCAGCGGGTCCTGATCGCCCGCGCCCTGGCCGCCGAGCCGGAGCTGCTGATCATGGACGAGCCGATGGCCGGGGTGGACCTGGCCAGCCAGGAGATCCTCGCCTCGACCCTGCGCGAGCAGGTGGCGCTGGGCACCTCCGTCCTGCTCGTGCTGCACGAGCTGGGCCCGCTGGAGCCCCTGATCGACCGGGCCGTCGTCCTGCGCGACGGCTGTGTGACGCACGACGGGCCGCCGCCCGAGGCGCTCGGCCAGCACGCCCTGCCCGGCCACGACCACGTACACCCCCACGCGGCCGCCGAGCCCGTCCGGACGGGACTGCTGACCTGATGCTCTTCGAATTCCTCAACCCTCCCTTCATGCAGCGGGCGCTCATCGCGGCCGTGCTGGTCGGCATCACCGCGCCCGCCATCGGCATCTACCTGGTGCAGCGGCGGCAGGCCCTGATGGGCGACGGCATCGGGCACATCGCGATGACCGGCGTCGGCCTCGGCTTCCTGCTCTCCACCAGCCCGGTCTGGATGGCCACGGCCGTCGCGGTGGCCGGTGCGGTCGTGATGGAGCTGATCCGCTGGTACGGACACACGCGCGGCGACCTCGCCCTGGCGATGCTGTTCTACGGCGGCATGGCGGGCGGCGTCATGCTGATCAACCTCTCCGACACCGGCTCCAACGCCAACCTGACCTCGTACCTCTTCGGCTCGCTGGCCACGGTCTCCGAGTCGGACGTCATCGCCATCTGTGTGCTGGCGGCCTTCGTGGTGCTGGTCACGGTGGGGCTGCGACGGCAGCTGTTCGCGGTCAGCCAGGACGAGGAGTTCGCCCGGGTGTCCGGGCTGCCGGTGCGGGTGCTGAACCTGCTGATCGCGGTGACCGCCGCCGTGACCGTGACGGTCGCGATGCGGGTCGTCGGCCTGCTGCTGGTCAGCGCGCTGATGGTGGTGCCGGTGGCGGCCGCGCAGCAGATCACCAAGTCCTTCAAGGTCACCTTCGTGCTGGCCGTGGTGATCGGCACGGCCGTGACCCTGACCGGCACCGTGACCTCGTACTACCAGGACGTTCCGCCCGGCGCGACGATCGTGCTGCTGGCCATCGCGGTGTTCGTCGCGCTGACCGCGCTCGCCGCTCCGCTCGCGCGACGCCGGGCGCGGGCGAGCGAGGTGAAGGGGGCCGAGTGCACCCTGGAAGTACCGGCAGCCCGCCGGGACCGGGACGACGTACGCGTATGACGGGTGTGAGCGCATGACGGGTGTGACGGCCGTCACGGCTGTCCCGTCCGTGCGTGTGACGACGTCGCACCGTACGTGTTCGCCGGCGGCACCCGGCCGGGCTGGCACAATGGCCCGACACATGTACGGGCGACACGAGGAGGCACCTGTGGCCACGGCGCCGATCAGTGGCACGAACGCAGCGCCGGTACGCGGCCGGTCCACCCGGCAGCGGGCGGCGGTGGCGGCGGCGCTCGACGAGGTCGATGAGTTCCGCAGCGCCCAGGAGCTGCACGACGTCCTCAAACACCGCGGCGACTCCGTGGGCCTGACCACGGTCTACCGGACCCTGCAGTCCCTCGCCGACGCGGGTGAGGTCGACGTCCTGCGCACCACCGAGGGCGAGGCCGTCTACCGGCGGTGCTCGACCGGTGATCATCACCACCACCTGGTCTGCCGGCTCTGCGGCAAAGCGGTGGAGGTCGAGGGGCCGGCCGTCGAGCAGTGGGCCGAGATGATCGCCGCCCAGCACGGCTATGTGAACGTCGCGCACACCGTCGAGGTCTTCGGCACCTGCGCGGAGTGCGCCGCAAGCAAGGCGTAACGAACGGAACGAACGCCGGAGAACGAACGAGAAGAGGCGGGTCCGGGGCGTGTACAACGCCCCGGGCCCGCCTCTTTCACGTCACTTTTCAACCTTTTTACGTCACTTCTCGACTGCCTCCGCCGCGCCGAAGCGGCGGTCGCGCTGGGCGTACTCCAGGCAGGCCCGCCACAGGTCCCGACGGTCGAAATCCGGCCAGAGAACGTCCTGGAAGACCATCTCGGCGTACGCGCTCTGCCAGATCAGATAGTTCGAGGTGCGCTGCTCGCCGCTGGGGCGCACGAAGAGGTCCACATCCGGCATGTCCGGGTAGTACGTGTACTTCGCGAAGGTCTTCTCGTTCACCTTGGACGGGTCGAGCTTCCCGGCCGCCACGTCCTGGGCGATGCGCTGCGCGGCGTCCGCGATCTCGGCGCGGCCGCCGTAGTTGACGCAGAAGTACAGCGTCAGCTTGTCGTTGTCCTTGGTCTGCTCCTGGGCGACCTGGAGCTCCTGGACGACGGACTTCCACAGCTTGGGCATGCGGCCCACCCAGCGGATACGGATGCCGAGCTCGTCCATCTCGTCGCGGCGGCGGCGGATCACGTCGCGGTTGAAGTTCATCAGGAACTTCACCTCGTCCGGCGAGCGCTTCCAGTTCTCGGTCGAGAAGGCGTACAGCGAGAGGTTCTTCACGCCCATCTCGATACAGCCCTTGAGCACGTCCATGACGACGCCCTCACCGACCTTGTGGCCCTCGGTGCGGGGCAGACCCCGCTCCTTGGCCCAGCGGCCGTTGCCGTCCATCACGACGGCGACGTGCTGGGGCACCAGCTCGCCGGGGATCTTCGGAGGCGTCGCGCCCGTGGGGTGCGGCTCGGGGGTCTTGTACGTGCGCCGGTTACGGCCGCCGAGGATCCCGCGTACTGCCATGAGCTTCTCAGTCTCCCTGTGTCACTTCTCCACGCACCGCGTCGTCTGCCCGACGCACCACGTCATTTCTCCACGTACCGCAGTGAGCGCAGTCCACGCTCCAGATGCCAGTGCAGATAGGCGGACACCAGCCCGCTCCCCTCCCTGACATGACGCGCCTCGCACGCGTCCGCCGTCGCCCAGTCGCCGCTGAGCAGTGCGCTCAGCAGGGCCAGGGCCTGTGCCGAGGGTACGACGCTGCCGGGGACCCGGCAGTCACCGCATATGACGCCCCCCGCCGCGACGGAGAAGAACCGGTTCGGACCGGGCATTCCGCACTTGGCGCAGTCCTCGAAGCTGGGCGCGTACCCGTTGACCGCGAGCGAGCGCAGCAGGAACGCGTCCAGGATCAGATGGGGGGCGTGCTCGCCCCGGGCGAGGGTGCGCAGGCCGCCGACGAGGAGCAGATACTGCTGGACGGCCGGTTCGCCCTCGTGGTCGGTGAACCGCTCGGCGGTCTCCAGCATCGCGGTGCCCGCGGTGTAGCGGGCGTAGTCGGCGACGATCCCGCCGCCGTACGGCGCGATGGTCTCGCTCTGGGTGCAGAGCGGCAGCCCGCGGCCGACCAGCTCGCTGCCGCGTGCGAAGAACTGCACGTCGACGTGGGAGAAGGGCTCCAGGCGGGCGCCGAACTTGGACTTGGTGCGGCGCACCCCGCGGGCGACGGCGCGCACCCGGCCGTGGCCGCGGGTCAGGATCGTGATGATCCGGTCGGCCTCGCCCAGTTTCTGCGTACGCAGCACGATGCCGTCGTCCCGGAACAAGCTCATGGGCCCATTGTCGCCCACCCAGGGCCGACGGCGGGGGGCCGGTGGGCTTCTTTACCGGGCTACGAGGGCTACGAGGGCGTACGGGCGGCCGCCGCCAGCAGCCGGGCGGTGTCGTCGGCGGGGAGCTGGAGGGCGCTGCCGACGGTGGTCAGCACCTGGCGCTCGGCGGCGCAGTAGGGGCCGTCCGCGAGGGCGATGCGGGCGCCCTGGAGGAGGACGGACTCGCGGCCGGCGGTGGCCAGGTGCGGGGCGAGCGGGGCCAGCACCTCGTGCAGCTCGATGGCGAGGGTCGGGCCGCAGGCCTCGGCGGCCGGGTCGGTGCCGGAGCCCTGTCCGGTGTCGGCGGCCAGCACCTCGACGACGGTGAACAGCTGCTCCTGGGTGCAGTCGTCGAGCCCGGCGTCGCGCACGGTGGCGACGGCGGCCTCCAGGACCGTGCGGGAGGTGGTGCCCCCGGCGGCGAGGACGGCCAGGGTGACGGTGTGGACGGCCTCGCGGAGCATCGAGGAGAACCGGGTGGTGGTGGGGTGGTCCAGGGCCTCAGGGGCGTAGTGGGCGAGGCAGGCGGCGCACTCGACGACCGGCTCGGTCTCGCCCCGGCGGACCAGGGGGACGCCGAGGACGGTGAGGCGGCGGCGGCCGGTGAGCCGGCGGTAGTTGCGGTCTCCCCCGCAGCCGGGGCAGAAGAAGGCGCCGTCGCCGACGGCGTCCCAGATGGTGCGTACGCCGCAGAGGACCGGCCTCAGAGCGCGTTGTCCTTTGGCTGACCGCACGTCGCACACCTCCGTAACGCTCCGGCAACATTGCCGTGTGTTGGACGTGATGTTAGCCACATGCGTGATGTGGCGTCAGCCTCTGGGACGTCACAACCCTCGGATATGGCCGAACCCCGACCACCCGGAGCGGGCGGTCGGGGTCCGTCAATGCTGTCGTACGGGGTCGAACCGGACGTCCGTACGAAGAGGCGGGCGCGTGGGTCCGGGCGGCCCCGGGCGGGTCAGCGGGCCGCGCGGTTGACCGCGGAGACGACCGCCTTGAGCGAGGCGCGGGTGGTGTTGGCGTCGATGCCGATGCCCCACAGGACCTTGCCGTCGATCGCGCACTCGATGTACGAGGCGGCCTGGGCGGAGGCGCCCTCGCTCATCGTGTGCTCGGTGTAGTCCAGCAGCCGGGCGTCGATGCCGATGGCCTGCAGCGCTTCGAAGAACGCGGAGATCGGGCCGTTGCCGGAGCCGGTCAGGACGGTGTCGGCGCCGTCCACGACCGCCTCGACGGTCAGGGTGTCGGTGCCGTCGGTGTCGGAGGTGGTCTGGCCGGAGCGCAGCTGTACGCGGCCCCAGGCGTTGTCCGGGTTGGGCAGGTACTCGTCCTGGAAGGTGGTCCAGATCTGCGTCGGGGTGACCTCGCCGCCCTCGGCGTCGGTCTTGGCCTGAATGATCCGGGAGAACTCGATCTGCATCCGGCGCGGCAGGTCCAGCTTGTGGTCGTTCTTCAGGACGTACGCGATACCGCCCTTGCCGGACTGCGAGTTGACGCGGATGACGGCCTCGTAGGAGCGGCCGACGTCCTTCGGGTCGATCGGCAGGTACGGCACGGCCCACTCGATGTCGTCGACCGTCTTCCCCTGGGCCGCCGCGTCCTTCTCCATCGCGTCGAAGCCCTTCTTGATGGCGTCCTGGTGGGAGCCGGAGAAGGCGGTGTAGACCAGATCGCCCGCGTAGGGGTGGCGCGGGTGGATCTCCATCTGGTTGCAGTACTCGCTGGTGCGGCGGATCTCGTCGATCTGCGAGAAGTCGATCTGCGGGTCGACGCCCTGGGAGAAGAGGTTCATGCCCAGGGTGACCAGGTCGACGTTGCCGGTGCGCTCGCCCTGGCCGAACAGGCAGCCCTCGATACGGTCGGCGCCGGCCATGATGGCCAGCTCGGCGGCGGCGACGGCGGTGCCCCGGTCGTTGTGCGGGTGGACCGACAGGCAGACGAACTCGCGGCGGGACAGGTTGCGGGACATCCACTCGAAGCGGTCCGCGTGGGTGGAGGGCGTCGAACGCTCCACGGTGGCGGGCAGGTTGAGGATGATCTCGCGGCCCTCCTCCGGCTGCCACACGTCGCAGACGGCCTCGCAGACCTCCAGGGCGAAGTCCAGCTCGGTGTCGGTGAAGATCTCCGGGCTGTACTGGTAGCCGAAGGTCGTCTCCGGGCCCAGGATCTTCTCGGCGTACTCCATGACCAGCCGGGTGCCGTCCACCGCGATCTGCTTGACCTCCTCGCGCGAGCCGCGGAAGACGACGCGGCGGAAGGTGGGGGCGGTGGCGTTGTACAGGTGGACGGTGGCCCGGTGCGCGCCGACCAGCGACTCCACGGTGCGCTCGATCAGCTCCTCGCGGGCCTGCGTCAGGACGGAGATCGTCACGTCCTCGGGGATCGCGCCCTCTTCGATGATGGAGCGGACGAAGTTGAAGTCGGTCTCGCCGGAGGAGGGGAAGCCGACCTCGATCTCCTTGTAGCCCATCTTCACCAGCAGGTCGAACATCTCGCGCTTGCGGGCCGGGGACATCGGGTCGATCAGGGCCTGGTTGCCGTCGCGCAGATCGGTGGACAGCCAGCGGGGCGCCACGGTGATCCGGTTGTCGGGCCAGGTGCGGTCGGCGATGTCGACGGCCTCGTAGCCGGCGTACTTGTGGACCGGCATCCCGGACGGCTTCTGCAGCTGCGTCGCGTTGGTGATCGGGGTGGGGCGGCCGACAGAATTACCGGAAGGGTTCACGGTGTTACCGGCAGGATTCACGGTGGTCATGGCGTAGGGCTCCTCGGTCCAGCGGGGGTCGGCCGACTGTGTCGCTGCAGCACCAGACTCCGCGGGGAGGGGGTCGGCCTACGACTACAGGCCCTCGCCGCGGCAGCTAAGGAGAAGCAGCCCGAAACGCATGATGCGACGAGCGTAACCGAGTGTGGCCCGTGGTGTCGGTCCGTATCAGTATGCGGGACCGGGCATCGATGAGGGGTAAACAGTGACTCATCACTCCATTTCGTCAATCATCGTCGCAACCAGTGACAGCACGGTGACGGAGTGCCACAGTCGTTGTATGCACCTTCGAACCGACGGCGAGCTCCACCCCGTCTTCTGCACCATCGTTCCGCCCCACGTCCTCGATCACCTGTCCCGGTCGGCCGACGCCCGGCTCGCGGATCCGGCCCGCCGCACCCTGGAGGCCGACGGGCTGCGCCGCAACCGCCGCCGGCTGACGGCGCTCGCCGCCGCCCCGGCCGCACCGACCGCGGGCGCGGTCCCCACCAAGCCCCACCGCACCCTGTACGACTGCGAGAACGGCACCACCCTGCCCGGCCGCCAGGTCCGCGACGAGGGCGAGAAGCCCACATCGGACGCCAGCGTCAACCGCGCGTACGCCGGCCTCGGCGCCACCTTCGAGCTGCTCCTCTCGGCGTACGGGCGCAGCTCGATCGACGGCAAGGGCCTGCCGCTGACCGGCTCCGTGCACTACGGCCAGGAGTACAACAACGCGTTCTTCGACGGCGAGCAGATGGTCTTCGGGGACGGCGACGGCGAGATCTTCCTCGACTTCACCGTCGCGGTCGACGTGATCGCCCACGAGCTGGCCCACGGCCTGACGCAGTACACCGCCAACCTCCGCTACGAGGGCCAGTCCGGCGCGCTCAACGAGTCCGTGTCCGACGTCATCGGCTCCCTGGTCAAGCAGTACTCGCTGGGCCAGAGCGCGGAGCAGGCCGACTGGCTGATCGGGGCCGGGCTGCTGGCGCCCCGGGTCAGCGGGGACGCGCTGCGCTCGATGAAGGCCCCGGGCACGGCGTACGACGACGACGTCCTCGGCAAGGACCCGCAGCCGGGTTCCATGGACGACTACATCGAGACGGAGGAGGACAACGGCGGGGTCCACCTCAACTCCGGCATCCCCAACCGCGCGTTCTACCTCCTGGCCACCGCGCTGGGCGGCAACTCCTGGGAGCGCGCCGGGCAGATCTGGTTCGACGTGCTGACCGGCGGCGAGCTGACGGCGAACGCGGACTTCGCGGAGTTCGCCCGGCTGACGGTCGCGGCGGCGGGCGACCGCTTCGGCGAGCGCGACGAGCGGGAGGCGGTTCTCAAGGCGTGGTCGGAGGTGGGCGTTCCGACCCGGACGTGACCCGGCCCGCGAGAAGCCGGGGTCGGTGAGGTCGGGACAGGTGGGGACGAGACAGGTGGGGTTGAGTGCGCGTACGGCCCCGGATAGACAGGACCCATGCGTATTCAGGTCAGCCGGACCGGCGGCTTCGCCGGCATCGCCCGCCGCCGTGCGATCGACACCGAGGGCCGGGCGGACACCGCGGAGTGGCGGTCCCTCGCCGAGGAGGCGCTCGGCGCGGCGCGGGACACCTCGCCGACCGGGGTGCCGGACGGCTTCCGCTACGAGATCACGGTCGACGGCCGCACCGTGTACTGCGCTGACCCCGATCTGACCGGGGCACAGCGCACGCTGATCTCACGCGTCCTCGAGGAGGGCGCGTGAGATCAGCAGCGGGTCCGTGAAGTGCTAGAACCCGAGCTTCCGCAGCTGCTTGGGATCGCGCTGCCAGTCCTTGGCGACCTTCACATGCAGGTCCAGGAAGACCGGCGTGCCGAGCAGCGCCTCGATGTGCTTGCGGGACTTGGTGCCGACGTCCTTCAGCCGCTGGCCCTTCGGGCCGATGATGATGCCCTTCTGGCTGGGCCGCTCGATGTAGACGTTGGCGTGGATGTCCAGCAGCGGCTTGTCCGCCGGGCGGTCGGTGCGCGGCAGCATCTCCTCGACGACGACCGCGATGGAGTGCGGCAGCTCGTCGCGTACGCCCTCCAGCGCGGCCTCGCGGATCAGCTCCGCGACCATGACCATCTCCGGCTCGTCGGTGAGGTCGCCCTCCGGGTAGAGCGGCGGGCTCTCGGGGAGCAGCGGGGCGATGAGGTCGGCGAGCAGGCTCACCTGCTGGTCCTTGACCGCCGAGACCGGAATGATCTCGGCCCACTCGAAGCCGAGCTCGTCGGCGAGCGCGGAGACGGCGAGGAGCTGTTCGGCCAGCGCCTTGGACTCGACCAGGTCGGTCTTGGTGATGATGGCGATCTTGGGGGTCTTCTTGATCCCCGCGAGCTCCTTGACGATGTACTTGTCGCCGGGGCCGAGCTTCTGGTCGGCGGGCAGGCAGAAGCCGATGACGTCGACCTCCGCCCAGGTCGTCCGCACGACGTCGTTGAGCCGCTCGCCCAGCAGCGTGCGCGGCTTGTGGAGGCCGGGGGTGTCGACCAGGATCAGCTGCGCGTCGGCACGGTGCACGATGCCGCGCACCGTGTGCCGGGTGGTCTGGGGGCGGTTGGAGGTGATCGCCACCTTCTGACCGACGAGAGCGTTCGTGAGGGTGGACTTGCCGGCGTTGGGGCGGCCCACGAAGCAGGCGAAGCCTGCCCGGTGGGGGGAGGTGGTCTCCGCTTGCGGGTCAGCGGATTCTTGGTTCGGGCGAGCGCTCATGGCGACCATTCTCCCCGATCGCGGCGGCGCCGCCGCACAGCGGGCCCGGCGAGGTGCCTCACGGGCGCCTCAGGCCGTACGCGTACGGCGTCGGCGGGCCCGTGCCCACAGGGCCGTTCCGGCCGCGACGAGCACGGCGAGCAGCCCGGCCACGAGCCACGGCACGGCCAGGAACGTCACGGCCGCCGACTCCCGGGTGCCCTTCGCGGTGGCGGTGAGTTCGACCTCGGCCCGGTCCAGCTGCGGTGCGCCGTCCCAGGTCTCGGTCAGCCGGACCTGCTGGCGGGGCAGCAGCTCGGCGGGCAGCTTCGTCAGGCCGCGCTCCAGCAGGGTCCGGCCGAAGAGGCCCTCGGCGCGCAGGGCGACGGCGGGGGCGAGGGTGACGTTGCCCCGGTTGTGCAGGGTGTACGAGATGACGGCGCGGCTCCTGCCGGTGCCCGGGACCAGCGGACGGTCCTGCTCGATCCGGATGTCCTCGACGGAGAGCGCGGGCACGGTGGGCCCGTTCACACGGAGGTGGATCCGGGCGCCGACGGCCCTGCGGACCCCGACGGCCAGGGCGCCGCGCCGGGTGGCCTCGACGCGTTCGTCCAGGGCGATCAGGGCGCCGGGGTGGTCGCCCGGCTCGGCGTTCTCCGGGACGGTGACGGTCAGGGGCACGGTGACCGAGGCCTTGGGGCCCACGGTGACGGTGTCCCGGTCGGTGCGGGCCCAGGCGCCGATGGAGCGCTGCTTCTCGTTCCGGTCGCGGACCGCGAAGCCGCCGTCGCGCGGGGTGTTGTAGGCGTCGGCCGCGTACAGCCGCAGGGTCAGCGGCTTCGCGGTCTTGTTGGTGACGGTGATCTTGTCGGTGAGCGTGGTGCCGGGGGCGGCGGAGAGGTAGAGGGAGGGGCGTTCGCCGGACGGGCCGGACGCGGGCTGGACGGACCAGCTGCCGTTGTCGGCCGGGTGGGCGGCGGGCGCGCCGAGGAACAGCAGGAGGGCCCCCGTCAGGAGGAGTACGGAGAGCTTGCGCACGGTGCGGGACCCCCAGGACGTGTCCGGGTGGAGTGGGCCGGCCGGGTGCGCGCCCGGCCCACGGTGGATCAGGAGCGGGCCTCAGATGAGGGCGGCCCGTGCTCCCGGGCGGTGCGAGCGGGCCTCGTGGAAGACCGGCCTCACGTGAGGGTGAGGGTCAGCACTCCCGCGTAGGAACCGGCCCCGGTGAAGGCCGGCACATCCAGGGAGAGACCCGCGTCCACGCTGAACTCCCCTCCGGTGGCCGCCCCGTCGGGCGTGGACGCCAGGGTGGCCCCGGCGCCGCCGACCGTTCCGGCGCTGCCCGCCGCGCAGGTGCTCGGACTGCCGGGCTTCGTGGCGCAGGACGGGGTCCAGCCGAGGGCGTCGGCGCTGATCCGCGCCCCGCCCGGGCCCTTGAAGTCGGTGACCTTGCCGGTCAGGGACCAGCCCGCGGGGCCGCCGCGGAAGTCCTCGACGGTCACCGTGCGCAGCTCACCGGTGGAGGCCCCGCCCCGGCCGAAGTCGACCCCCGACAGCTGGACGCTGTCGCCGGCCTGGGTCATGGACAGGGTGCCCGCCCGGACGGTCGTGGTGAGCTCCTGGCTGCCGTCGGGGAGCTCGCCGCCCCCGGTGACGGTGTACGCCTGGGGGCCCGCGCCCTTCTCGGCGTCCCAGGCGCCGCCCTCGTAGGCGACGATGCCGGTGGTGTCCGGGTCGCTGACGGTGAGCCGGGCGGTGAAGGCCCCGGATCCGTCGGCGGTGGCCGATGCGGTGTCGCCGGTCTGCGCGCCGCCGTCGCGGCCCGCCACGGTGATGCCCGCGCCCGGGGTGAACTTCGTGCCGGTGACGGTGACCTCGTCGCCCGGCTGCCCGGAGGCCGCGGAGAGCTGGATGGCGCGCTCGTTGACCTGGCCGCCGCCGTCGGTGGCGACGACGGTCTCGGACACGGGGGCGGGCGGGTCCGTCACCGTGCAGGGGGTGTCCAGCTCCATGATGTAGCTGGTGTGGATGTTGTAGTCGCCGGGCGACAGGGTGATCTCACCGGGCGCGGTGACGGTGAACGTGCCCGTCATGGAGAACGACGGGAAGGTGCCCTTGCCGGGGACCGGGTCGTTCTTCTGCGGCCCGGCGACGGTGACGTCACCGCTCTGCGCGCCGCCCAGGGTGACCTTCCCGGTCGGCGTCATGATGTCGGCGGGCAGCGCCAGGTCGACGGGGTTGCTGGCGGCGGGCTCGACCACGGTGTAGGTCACGGCGACGGTGTCGCCGACCTGCGGGGTCGCGTTGTCGACGGTGATCCGCGCGGTCGTGGTGCCGTCGATGGGCGGGATGCCCGCGATGGGCGGCGGGATGCAGTGGGTGGGGAAGTCCACCGCGACGGAGGCCGTCGCGGCGGCCTGCGCCGGACTGCCGAGCAGCCCTCCCCCGGTGACGACGAGCGCGGTGATGCCCAGGGCGGCGGCCAGGCGGCGCCGCGGGTCGGTGGATCTTCGCATGGTCGGTCGCATGAATTCGGTGCCCTCCTGCGGAAAGCGGCACGGCGGCTCTTCCGTACCGGCAGGGGGCCATTGATGACCCGGGCGAAAAAGAAGTCAATGCAGACGAATCGCGGCGACTGATGGCCCATCAGATGATGGCAGGATCGGCGCTCCTGGTCGGGCGCCCGCCCCGGGCTCTGCGGGATCAGCCCGCCGTGACGCGGACCCGCAGCGTGCCGTCCGGACCCGCGAGCAGCACCGGGGTGTCCGGTCCGCCCAGGTCCCGCACGGCGGCCCGGTCGTCGTCGGAGGGGACCTCGGCGGCGGAGACGACCGCCGCCGCCTCCAGCGAGGTGGCGCCGCTGGCCACCGCCATGGCGACGGCAGTCTGCAGGGCGCTGAGCTTCAGCGACTCCAGCGCCACCGTGCCGGCGACATACGTGCGCCCGGTCTCGTCGCGTACGGCCGCGCCCTCGGGCACACCGTTGCGGGCGCGGGCGCTGCGCGCCAGAGTGACGATCTTGCGGTCCTCGGCGTCGAGGCCGGTGGTGTCGGTGGTGTCGGTCATGGCACGAGCATACGAAGCGGGCGGCGGGCCCGCGCAGGTCACCCCGGCACCGGAAGCGCCCAGCCGTACGGGACCGCTCACCCCGGCACCGGATACATCGACCCGCGCCGCCCCTCGGGCGAGGTGAGCCACTGGAGCCTGGCCTCGCAGTCGGTGTCGGGCAGCGGGGTGTGCAGCACGATCGCCAGGTCCGGCCGGGCGGGCACCCGCAACTGGGTGGCCTCCAGGGAGAGGCGGCCGACGAGCGGGTGCTCGACCTCCTTGCGGCTCTGCCCGGCGGGGGCGATGTCGCGCCGCTCCCACAGTTCGGCGAAGAGAGCGCTGGCCGCCCTCGCCTCCTCCACGACGGCCCGGAAGCCGTCGTCGTCCGGGCACTCCGAGCAGGACGCCCGGAACTGGGCCACCACCTGCGGGGCGAGCGCCGCCCAGCCCTCCCCCGTCCGCGCGCGGTAGACCGGGTCGGTGAAGAAGGCGACCAGACAGTTCTGCCGGATGCCCGGGCGCATGCCGAGCACCGCGGCGGCCGCGTCGTTGTACAGGACGATGTTCCAGTAGCGGTCCATGATGTGGGCCGGGTAGGGCATCCAGGCGTCGATGAGCCGGGTCAGCCCCTCGCACATGTCGACGTCGGCCGGATCGACCTCGGCCGGTGGCGGGTTCAGCCCGGCCAGCACGTACAGATGGCGGCGCTCGGCGCTCCTGAGCCGCAGGACACGGGCGACGGAGTCCAGCACCTGCGGCGAGACGGTGATGTCGCGGCCCTGCTCCAGCCACTGGTACCAGGAGACGCCGACCCCGGCGAGGACCGCGACCTCCTCACGGCGCAGGCCCGGGGTACGGCGGCGGGCACCGCCCTCCGGCAGGCCCGCCTCGGCCGGGGTGACGCGGGCCCGGCGGCTCATCAGGAACTCGCGCAGTTCGGCGAGTCGGTGTGCCTTCGTGTCGTCCGTCGCCTGCCGGGCCGGTGTGGCCACGTACTCCCCCTGTGTCCGTGTGTGCGCCTGCCTGGTGGTGCGGGCAACAGGATAAGTTCCCGCTCCCCACGGTTATTCCGGCCGCCGCAGGGTGGGACGCATGGCGATAGAAACCCCACCCACCTCTGCTTCCCCTGTTTCCCCGTCGGCCCCCACGCTCCCGGCTTCCGCCCCGCCCAGGCTGTCGGGCCGGGCCCGGCTGGTCCTCTTCGTGCTGTGCGCCGCCCAGTTCATGGTGGCCCTCGACTTCTCCGTGCTGAACGTGGCGCTGCCGGTGCTCGGCCGGGACCTGGGGCTGAGCACCACGGGCCTCCAGTGGGCGATCACCGCGTTCGCGCTGCCGTCGGGGGGCTTCCTGCTGCTCTTCGGGAGGATCGCCGATCTGTACGGGCGGCGCAGGCTGTTCCTCACCGGGCTCACCGTCTTCGGCGCCTCCTCCCTGCTGGCGACGCTGGCCTGGGACCCGGCCTCCTTCCTCGCCGGGCGGGCGCTCCAGGGGCTGGGGGCGGCGGTCATCGTGCCGACCGGGATGTCCCTGCTGACCACCACGTTCCCGGAAGGTCCACTGCGCGACCGGGCGCTCGGGATCAGCGGGACGCTGCTGTCGCTCGGTTTCACGGTGGGCATGGTCGCGGGCGGGGTGCTGACCGACACGCTGGGCTGGCGCTCCACGATGGGCCTGCTGGCGCTGGCCTCGCTCGTGGTGCTGGCGGTGGCCCCGAAGGTCCTGGAGGAGTCGCGTACGAAGGACCGGCCCCGGCTGGACGTACCGGGCGCGGTGAGCGTCACCGGCGGTCTGCTGGCGCTGATCTACGCGCTGTCGACGGCGGCGGAGCGCGGCTTCGGCGGCGCGGACGTGCTGGTCACGCTGGTCCTCGGCATCGTCCTGCTGGCGGCGTTCGTCGTGGTGGAGTCCCGCTCGGCGGCCCCGCTGGTGTCGCTGCCGATGCTGCGGCGGCGGACGGTGGCGTTCGGCAACCTCGGCGGTCTGATGACCTTCTCGATGATGAGCACGGTCGTCTTCGTCCTGACCCTGTACCTCCAGGAGGTCCTGGACCTCTCGCCGTTCGCCACCGGGCTGGTCTTCGGCGTGCAGGGCGGGCTGTCGGTGGTGGCCGGGATGTACGCGCCGAAGGTGATCGGCCGGATCGGCGCCCGCCGGACCCTGGCGCTGTCGCTGCTCGGCCAGGGCCTGTTCATCGGCGCGCTGCTGGGCCTGGGCACGGAGTCGGGCGTGTGGCTGGCCACGGCGGCGGTGTCGCTGGCGAGCATGTGCCATCTGGGCGCGATCATCGCGTACGGGCTGACCGTGACGTCCGGCATCCCGAACGAGCAGCAGGGCCTGGCGACCGGTCTGGTCACCACGACCCAGCAGGTGGGCCTCACGGTCGGCATCCCGCTGCTGGGGGTGCTGGCCACGACGCAGGACAGCCTCTTCGACGGCGTACGGACGGTGGTGGCGGTCACCGCGGCGATCCTGCTGGCGGCGGGCGCGGCGGTGGCGACGGGGCTGCGCCGCGGCTGACCTTCCTGCCGGTACGAGGACGGGCCCGCTCCCCACGGGGGAGGAGCGGGCCCGTTCGCGTATGCGTCCCTACGGCCGGTCCAGGCGCAGCCGTTCCGCCTTCGGGAGTCCGGCGACCACCAGGTCGTAGGAGTCCTCGACCATCTCGCGCAGCAGCCGGTCCGGGACGCCGGAGACGGTCACCGTGTTCCAGTGCCGCTTGTTCATGTGCCAGCCGGGCACGATCGCGGGGTGCGTCTCGCGCAGCCGGATCGCCTCGTCGGGATCGCACTTGAGGTTGATCGTGAGCGGCCGCCCGTCCAGCGCGGTGAGCGCGAACATCTTGCCGCGCACCTTGAAGACGGAGGTCTCGGGACCGAACGGGAACTCCTCCACGCTCGCGTTGAACTCCAGGCAGAAGGCCCGCAGCCGCTCCGGTGTCATTCCGCTTCCTTCTCCTCGGTCTGCTTGTGCTCCGGCTCCACCAGCACGGTGACGATCTTGTTCCGGCGGCCGGCCGGGGATTCGGCGGTGAGCCGGAGCCTGCGGCCGTCGGGCAGCTCGACCATCGCCGACGCGCCGGCGATCGGGACGCGGCCGAGCGCCTTGGCGAGCAGGCCGCCGACGGTCTCCACGTCCTCGTCGTCGTACTCGTCGAGGCCGAAGAGGTCGCCGAGGTCCCCGATGTCGAGCCGGGCGGTGACCCGGTAGCAGCCGTGCTCCAGCTCCTGGACGGGCGGCAGCTCCCGGTCGTACTCGTCGGTGATCTCGCCGACGATCTCCTCCAGGATGTCCTCGATGGTGACGATGCCCGCGGTGCCGCCGTACTCGTCGATGACGACCGCGACATGGCTGCGGTCCTGCTGCATCTCGCGCAGCAGGTCCCCGGCGTTCTTCGTGTCGGGGACGAACGCGGCCGGGCGCATCGCGGTGGAGACCGGGTCGGCCTCGGACTCGCGGTTGATGTGCGTCTTGCGGACCAGGTCCTTCAGATAGACGATCCCGACGACGTCGTCCTCGTTCTCGCCGGTGACCGGGATCCGGGAGAAGCCGGAGCGCAGGGCGAGGGTGAGGGCCTGGCGGATCGTCTTGTAGCGCTCGATGGAGACGAGGTCGGTGCGCGGCACCATGACCTCGCGGACCAGGGTGTCGCCCAGCTCGAAGACGGAGTGCACCATGCGGCGCTCGTCGTCCTCGATGAGCGACTCCGCCTCGGCGAGGTCGACCATGGCGCGCAGCTCGGCCTCGCTGGCGAACGGGCCCTTGCGGAACCCCTTGCCCGGGGTCAGCGCGTTGCCGACGAGGATCAGCAGCTGCGGGATCGGCCCCATGATCCTGGCCAGCGGCAGCAGGACGTACGCCGATGCCGTGGCCGTGTTCAGCGGGTGCTGGCGGCCGATGGTGCGCGGGGAGACGCCGATGGCGACGTAACTGACGAGGACCATCACGCCCATCGCGACGGCCAGCGCCTCCCAGGTCTCGGGAAGCTCCTGGAGGCAGGCGTAGGTGACCAGGACCCCGGCCGACATCTCGCAGGCGACCCGCACCAGCAGGGCGACATTGAGATAACGGGTCGGGTCGGCCGCGATCTGCGCCAGCTTCGCGCTGCCGCGCCGCCCGGAGCGTACGGCTTCGTCCGCCCGGAAACTGGAGGTGCGGGCGATGCCGGCCTCCGCGCAGGCGGCCAGCCAGCCGACGACGACCAGCAGGACCGCGCCGACGATCAGGGGCGCGCTCACGAGACGGTGGGAGCGGGGGACGCGCCGGTGAGCCCGTGCTCCCCGCGCCAGCCGTCCACGATGGCGGCCTGGAGACCGAACATCTCGGCCTTCTCGTCCGGCTCCTCGTGGTCGTACCCCAGCAGGTGCAGCACTCCGTGGACGGTCAGGAGCTGGAGCTCCTCGTCCATGGAGTGCTGCGTCGGGGCCTCTTCGCCCTGCTTCTTCGCGACCTCCGGGCAGAGCACGATGTCACCGAGGAGCCCCTGCGGGGGCTCCTCGTCGTCCTTGGCCGGCGGACGCAGCTCGTCCATCGGGAAGGACATGACATCGGTCGGACCGGGAAGGTCCATCCACTGGATGTGCAGCTGCTCCATGGCGTCGGTGTCCACGACGATCACCGAGAGCTCGGACAGCGGGTGGATCCGCATCCGGGCCAGTGCGTAGCGGGCGATGTCGAGGATCGCCTGCTCGTCGACCTCGGTTCCGGACTCGTTGTTGACGTCGATCGACATGGTGCGCTGCGACTACTTCCCTTTACGGCGGTCGCGTCGGCCGTCTGCACGGCCTTCCGCCTGACCGTCCTGCTGACCGTTTCGGCTGTCGTACTTCTCGTACGCGTCGACGATACGGCCGACGAGCTTGTGCCGGACGACATCCTGGGAGGTGAGGCGCGAGAAGTGCACGTCGTCCAGGCCCTCCAGGATGTCCTGGACCTGCCGCAGCCCGCTCTTGGTTCCGCTCGGCAGGTCGACCTGGGTGACGTCACCGGTGATGACGATCTTGGAGTCGAAGCCGAGGCGGGTGAGGAACATCTTCATCTGCTCGGCGCTGGTGTTCTGCGCCTCGTCGAGGATGATGAACGCGTCGTTGAGCGTGTTGTGCGTCAGCAGATAGTCCTGGGTGACATACAGCGAGTCCTCCGCCGCCACCTGGATGCAGACCGCCTCTTCCCGGCCCGCCGGCTCGATGCTGTCGATGAACCGCATCGGACGTCCGCCGCCGCCGGCCGCGTGGTACTTCTCGGCCTTGCGGGTGAGACGGAAGGGCTCGATGCCCTCGGGGAGGCGGATGTCGACGACGTGGGCGTCGTACCGGTGGTGGACCGGCCTGCCCTTGGCGAGGCCCGGGGCCCGTCCTTCCGCGGGCCGACGGCGGGTGTACGCCACGCCTCCGAGCGACTGCACCAGCGCGATCACGTCGTCGCGCAGGACGATCGAAGAGGTCGAGTACTGAACGCGGCAGGTGCGGTCCGACTGCGTGACAGGACCGCCATCGGCATCCAGGAGGCCCTGGAGCACTCCGAGGCGAACCTCGGCGGAGTTGTGCAGATAGTCGTCGGGAACGAACTTCGAGTGGGACCGGGACCCGAGGAGATCCAGCTGTCGCAGGATCGCGGTGACCGGGTTCTCCAGCGTCACCACATCGCCCGGCGCCTTGGTGCGGTTCAGCACGTAGTCCGGCCCGCCCCTGTGCCGAAGGGTGACGCCCGTGAGTGCTCCCTCCAGGGCCTCGGCAAGCTCCTGATCCTCGGTGGCGAACGACGGTGTGGTGGAGCCGGTGAGGCAGCCGTCGCCCAGCAGCAGGCCCAGTGCGTACGGGTCCATCGGGACCTCGCGCTCCGGGAAGCTGACCGGCGCGGTCAGCATCGGCAGCTCGTAGCGGCGCGCGTGCGCCGCCCGGAGATTGCCGATCATCTCCTTGGTCTCCAGGACCCGCCACGGCTTGTCCCGGCGGCGATCGGAGGCAGTCCTGACCGTCCACAGGTGCTCACCGCAACACAGTGTCCATGAGCCGTCCTGGGCACTGACGCGATAGATGTCCTTCTCGCCCTGCGGGTAGACGCCGAGGACGGGAGTCGGCTCGCCGTTGGAGCCGATGACCAGGTCACCCACCTCAAGACTGCCGATGGGTCGCCAGCCGTCGGGGGTCAGCACGTTGGTAAAAACGGGCTGGGCCCTGCCACGCATGTACGCCAGCGGCGCGACCTCGATCGTGCCCGCCGCCATCAGCCGCGGGATCGAATCGGGGTCGAGCATGTCGTGCAGGGCGTCGTAGAGCGGGCGCAGATACGGGTCGATCTTGTCGAACAGGGTGCCCGGCAGGAAGCCGAGCCGCTCGCCCGCCTCGACCGCGGGCCGGGTCAGGATGATCCGGCTGACCTGCTTGGACTGCAGGGCCTGGACGGCCTTGGCCATGGCGAGGTAGGTCTTGCCCGTGCCCGCCGGGCCGATTCCGAAGACGATCGTGTGCTGGTCGATCGCGTCGACGTACCGCTTCTGATTGAGCGTCTTGGGGCGGATGGTGCGGCCGCGGTTGGAGAGGATGTTCTGTGTGAGCACCTCGGCGGGCGTCTCGCCCTGAGGGTCTCCCCCGCCGTTGCCGGCCGCCCTGAGCATGGCGATCGACCGTTCCACTGCGTCCTCCGTCATCGGCGCTCCGGTGCGGAGCACGAGCATCATCTCGTCGAACAGGCGTTGGATGAGAGCGACGTCGGCGGCCTCGCCCGTGGCACTGATCTCGTTGCCCCGGACATGGATGTCGGCCGCCGGGAAAGCCTCTTCGATCACGCGCAACAGCGAGTCACCCGATCCCAGGAGCATCACCATGGGGTGTGCGGCCGGGATCCTGATCTGGGCACGCGCCTGCGGCTGTGTGGGTGTCTGAGTCATGGGCCGGCCCTCGGGCCTGCGCATACCTCCCGTTGCAGGGTTCTCGCTGCTCGACAACCTCTGGATTACCAAGCCTACGACCTGGCGGTGACAACGCAGAGTGCTTTTACCGGCCGTGTGTACGACCCGGGCCGCCACGGTGTACGGCCCGGCCGACGCCCGGTCACTGGCGGAAGCCGATCGTGGGCACCGCGCGCCGCAGCGGCCAGGCGCGGGCCGTGGTGGGCAGGAGGTCGTCCAGGAAGGAGTAGCGCTCCAGGGCGGCGGGGTCCTGGTCCGCGCAGGTGCGGATCCGCTGCCACCAGGCGGCGACCTCGGCCCAGCCGGGGGCGGAGAGCGAGCCGCCGAACTCCTGGACCGAGAGGGCGGCGGTGAGCCCGGCGAAGGCGAGCCGGTCGGCGAGCGGCCAGTCGGCGAGGGTGCCGGTCACGAAGCCGGCGACGAAGACGTCCCCGGCGCCGGTGGGGTCGAGGGCCTCCACCTCGATGGCGGGGACCGCCGCGGCGACGCCGGTGCGGCCGTCCACGGCGTACGCGCCCTCGGCGCCCAGGGTGACCACGGCGAGCGGGACGCGTTCGGCGAGCGCGTGGGCGGCGGCGCGCGGGCAGTCGGTGCGGGTGTAGCGCATCGCCTCCTCGGCGTTGGGCAGGAACGCCTCGCAGTGCGCCAGGTCGGGCAGGGCGTCCAGGTCCCAGCGGCCGGTCTCGTCCCAGCCGACGTCGGCGAAGATCAGCGCGCCGTTCCGGGCGGCGGTGGCCACCCAGGGCTCGGCCCGGCCCGGGGCGAGCGAGGCGATGGCGGCACGGGCGCGCGGCGGGCAGTGCGGGAAGGCCGGGGCGGGGGCGGGGGCAGTGGCAGGGGTTCCGGCGGCGGTACTCCCGCCGGACGCCGGGCTCCCGCCGGACGCCGGGCTCCCGCCGGACGCCGGGCTCCCGCCGGACGCCGGGCTCCCGCCGGACGCCGGGCTTCCGGCGGGTCCAGTAGGGGCCGGGGCCTCGTGGCCGTGGGAGACCATCGTGCGCTCGCCCTCGTACGCCATCGAGACCGTGACCGGCGAGTGCCAGCCGGGGACGGTGTGCGACATCGACAAATCGATTCCCTCGCCCTGTTCGAGGGCGTCCCAGCAGTACTCCCCGTAGTGATCGTCACCGAAGGCGGCGGCGAGCGAGGTGCGCAGGCCGAGCCGGGCGAGGGCGGTGGCCATGTTGGCGACGCCGCCGGGGCTGGAGCCCATCCCCCGGGCCCAGGACTCGGTGCCGCGCACGGGGGCGCTGTCCAGGCCGGTGAAGATGATGTCGAGGAAGACCGGGCCGGTCAGGAAGACGTCGCAGGCGGGGTCGCGGGGGGCGCGCAGCGCCAGCAGCGGGTCGATGCCCGGAGTGTCTGTGCTCACCGTGCGCTCCCGGGGTCGTGCGGCGGATCCCGGCAGGATCCGGACCGTGTGAGATGCGGCCAGTCTGCCCGATCCGCCCGGCGGGAACGCGGTGTCCGCGCCCATGCGTTCGCGCCACCCTGACCTGCATAAACATGCGCTAGTACCCGGGGTTTCCCTGCATAAACGCATAAGTGATCCAGATCACATCGGGGCAGCTTTCGGGGGGCCGGGAGCGCTTGATACAAATTGCCCCGCGAGCACCTTCGGGGGACCTTCTCCGACGAGAGCCGCATTTCTCAGCATCTCGCTGTAAATCACTGCAATACCTCCATGCCTTCGCATGTCTCCGCATGCCCCCGCTCGCTTTCCCCCCTCTCCTCCCCTCCCCTGCCTGCTCAGGCATGTCTTCAGGAACGCCCATGTCCTCGCGCCCCGGTGCCGCGTGGCCCCTGGTTGCCGTGTTCACCGCCGGTTACCTCGCCGCCTATCTGCTCCCCACCGTCGTCGGCCGGCTCAGCGCCCATCTCGGGCTGAGTCCCGCCCAGGCAGGTCTGGTCGGCAGCGCCCTGCTCCTCAGTTCGGCCGGTGCCGGCTTCGCCCTGGCGGGCCGGGTCGAGCGGTACGGGGCGCGTACCCCCGCCCGCGCCGGTCTGCTGCTGGCCGCCGTCGGTTACGGCTGTGCCGCGCTCGCCGGGTCCGTCCCGCTGGTGGTGCTCGGTGTGGTGGTCGGCGGCTTCGGTTCGGGCACGGCGACGGCGGTCGCGGCGGCCGGGATCGCCGCCCGGCGCGACCCGCACCGGACGTCCTCGCTCGGGCTGCTCACCGTGTCCGCCACGGCGGGCGTCCTCTATCTGACGATTCCTCACCTCGGCGGCGGCCACCGGCTCCCGTTCGCCGCGATCGCCCTGGTCGCCCTGCTCGTCTGGCCCGCGACCGCCCGGCTCGGCGGTGCCACGAGGGCGGAGGAGGAGACCGCCTCAGCGGTCACCGGCCGGCTCCCGCACCGCCGTTCCGGGCTCGTCCTGGCGGGCGGCATGCTCGTCTGGTCCATGGCGCAGAACGCGCTGTGGGGCGTGAGCAGCCGCATCGGCCTGGTGCAGGCGGGGCTGTCCGAGGTCACCGTCGGCGCGGTGTTCGCCGCCGCGCTCGGTGCGGGGCTGCTCGGGGTGACGGGCGCCGGGCTGCTCGGCGCGCGGCTCGGCCGGGCGGTGCCGATCGGGCTGGGGACCGTGGTCATCGCGGCGAGCATCGTGCTGAGCTCCTCGGCCCGGGATCTCGGGTCGTTCGCGACCGGCGAGGTGCTGTGGAACACCTTCTATCCGGTGGTCCTCTCCTACCTCATCGGTCTGGCCGCCTCCCTGGACGTACGCGGCCGCTGGGCGGTGCTGGCGGGCTCGGCCTCCTCGGTGGGGGTGGCCTGCGGTCCGCTGCTGGGCAGTGTGCTCTCCGAGGAGGCCGGCTATCCGGTGATGGGGCTGATCCTGGGGGCGGCCACCCTGCTGGTCGCCGTCCCGGTGACCGCGGTGGCGCTGCACACCGGCGGCCGTCCGCTGGTGCCCGGTTCGGTGCGCCGCCGCGGTGGCGCACCGGCCGCCCTGCTCGCCGCCACCACCGGAGGCCTGCCCGGCGCGGTGCCGAAGCTCGGTTCACCCGAGCAGGCCGTCACGGAGCTGCGCGTACCGGCCCTGCGGCGCAGGCGGCTGGTGCGCAGCGCGATCCGGACGGCCGGTCCGGACGGCGGTTCCGGTCAGTCGAACGCGTACGCCTCGACCTCGGACAGGTAGCGCGCCCGGCGCTCCTCGTCGTGGTCGAGGAAGGCCGCCTCGAAGGAGTTGCGGGCCAGGGTGCGCAGTTGCTCCGGTTCCAGGGCGAGGGCGTCCCGTACGGCGTCGAAGTTGTCGCCCGCGTACCCGCCGAAGTAGGCGGGGTCGTCGGAGTTGACCGTGCAGAGCAGGCCCGCCGCCATCATCCGGGGCAGCGGGTGGTCGGTGAGCTTGTCGACCGTGCGCAGCCTGACGTTGGAGAGCGGGCAGAGCGTGAGCGGCACCCGGTCGGCAACCAGCCGGGCCACCAGTTCCGGGTCCTCCATGCAGCGCAGTCCGTGGTCGACGCGCTCGACGCCGAGGATGTCCAGGGCCTCCCGGATGTACTCCGGCGGGCCCTCCTCCCCCGCGTGGGCCACCTTGCGCAGGCCGAGGGCGGTGGCTTCCTCGTACACCGCGCGGAACTTGGCGGGCGGGTGGCCGACCTCGGCGGAGTCCAGGCCGATCGCGGTGATCCGGTGCAGATAGGGCTTGGCCGCGTCCAGGGTGCCGAGGGCCGCTTCGGCGGACAGGTCGCGCAGGAAGCACATGATCAGCTGGGTGGAGATGCCGTGCTTCTCCTCGCTGTGCTCCAGCGCCCGGCCGATCCCTTCGACGACCGTGCCGATCGGGACGCCCCGGGCGGTGTGGGCCTGCGGGTCGAAGAAGATCTCGGCGTGCCGGACGCCCTGGGCGGCGGCGCGGGTGAGGTAGGCGTCGACGAGTTCGGCGAAGTCCTCCTCCGTACGCAGCACGGCCATCAGCGCGTAGTAGAGGTCCAGGAAGGACTGGAGGTCGTCGAACGCGTAGGCGGCGCGCAGTTCGTCGGTGGTGGCGTACGGCAGGGCCACTCCGTTGCGCTCCGCGAGGGCGAAGGCCAGCTCGGGTTCGAGGGTGCCTTCGATGTGGAGGTGGAGTTCGGCCTTGGGGAGGTGCACGGTGTCTCGCAAACGGTGGTGCGGTTGTTGACGGTGGTCCGGTTGTTTCAGTGGTGGTGCCGGGTGGGGACCGGGACCCGGATCAGGTCCTGGGCGACGGTGAGTTCGCCGTCGAACCCGGCGGCGCGGGCCTGGGTCTCGAAGAGTTCCGGGTCGCTGTAGCGCTGGGAGAAGTGGGTCAGCACCAGGTGGCGTACGCCTGACTCCTTCGCCACCCGGGCGGCCTGTCCGGCGGTCAGGTGGCCGTGGTCGGTGGCCAGCTTCTCGTCCTCGTCGAGGAAGGTCGATTCGATGACGAGCATGTCGCAGCCCTCGGCGAGCGCGTACACCCCGTCGCAGAGCCGGGTGTCCATGACGAACGCGAACCGCTGTCCGCGCCGGTGCTCGGAGACCTGCTCCAGGGTGACGCCGCCGAGGGCGCCTTCGCGCTGGAGGCGGCCGACGTCCGGTCCGGCGATGCCGTGCTCCTTCAGGAGGGCGGGCAGCATGCGGCGGGTGTCGGGCTCGGTGAGGCGGTAGCCGTACGACTCGACGGGGTGCGAGAGCTTGTGGCTGTCCAGGGTGTACGCGGGGGTGGTGGCGAGGACACCGCCGGGTCCGGCGACCGGGGCCTGGGTCAGCTCGACGGTCTCGCGGTAGGCGGTGGCGTACCGCAGCCGGTCGAAGAAGTGCTGTCCGCTCGCCGGGTAGTGCGCGGTCACCGGGTGCGGCACCTGGTCGAGGTTGATCCGCTGGATCACCCCGGCGAGGCCGAGGGAGTGGTCGCCGTGGAAGTGGGTGACGCAGATCCGGTGGATGTCGTGCGCGGCGACGCCGGCCCGCAGCATCTGGCGCTGGGTGCCCTCGCCGGGATCGAAGAGGATGCCCTCGCCGTCCCAGCGCAGCAGATAGCCGTTGTGGTTGCGGTGCCGGGTGGGGACCTGGCTGGCGGTGCCGAGCACCACCAGCTCGCGTACGGACATGGGGAAGGGCTCCTACGGGGCGGGCGTTATCCGGGCGGCCACTGGAGGCCGCGGCCGCCCAGGACGTGGGCATGCGCGTGGAAGACGGTCTGGCCGGCGCCGGAGCCCGTGTTGAGGATGATCCGGTAGCCGGTGGAGTCGATCTTCTCGTCGGCGGCGACCGCTCCGGCCTCGCGCAGCACGTCCGCGGCGATCCGCGGTTCGGCGGCGGCGAGGGAGGCGGCGTCCGGGTAGTGGACCTTGGGGATGACCAGGACGTGGGTCGGGGCCTGCGGGTTGATGTCGCGGAAGGCGACGGTGGTCTCGCTCTCACGGACGATGGTCGCCGGGATGTCTGCCGAGACGATCTTGCAGAACAGGCAGTCGGACTGCGGCTCTCCCGCCATGGCCGGGCCTCCTCGTTCGCTGGTGATCAGTACAGGTGCATGCTAACGCCGGGGCCCGGCGCCGACGGCGGGCCGCCCCGGCGGTCCCCCGTCGGGACGGTTCACCCCCAGCGTCCCGTGCGTCCCAGCAGCAGCGCGGTCGCGGCCGTCCCGGCGGTGGAGGTGCGCAGCACGCTGCGGCCGAGGCGGTAGGGGCGGGCGCCCGCCTCGGCGAAGGCGGCCAGTTCCTGCGGGGAGACGCCGCCCTCCGGTCCGACGACGAGCACGATCGTGCCGGTGGCGGGGAGTTCGGCGGTGGCGAGGGGGGTGCTGTCGTGGTCGCGGTCCTCGTGGAGGACCCCGGCGAAGTCGGCGGTGGCGAGCAGGGCGGCGACCTGCTTGGTCGTCATGGCCTCGGTCACCTCGGGGAAGCGCACGCGGCGGGACTGCTTGCCGGCCTCGCGTGCCGTGCTGCGCCACTTCGTCAGGGCCTTGGCGCCCCGGTCGCCCTTCCACTGGGTGATGCAGCGGGCCGCCTGCCAGGGCACGATCGCGTCGACGCCGGTCTCGGTCATCGTCTCGACGGCCAGTTCGCCCCGGTCGCCCTTGGGGAGGGCCTGGACGACGGTGATCCGGGGTGTGGGCTCCGGCTCCTCCTGGACGCCCGCGCGGACGGTGACGGTCAGGCGGTCCTTGCCCTCGGCGGCGTGGACGACGCCGTCCGCCCAGTGGCCGAGGCCGTCGGTGAGGACGACGTCCTCGCCGGGTTGGAGCCGCTTGACGGAGACGGCGTGCCGTCCTTCGGGTCCCTCCAGGACGAACTCCGGCCCGGTGGGCATCCGTTCGACGACGAAGACCGGTGCGGTCACCGGGGGCTCCTCATGCTCAGGGCCGACCGGGCGGCCTCCAGTTCGGCGGCGAGCAGCTCGATCAGCTCGCCCGCGGGCAGTTCGCGGGCCATGCGGTGGCCCTGTCCGGCCCACAGCGCCATGCCCTGGGCGTCCCCGGCCTTGGCGGCGGCCCGGCGCAGCCCGGTGGTGACGTAGTGGACCTGGGGGTAGGCGGCGGGGGCGTACGGACCGTGTTCGCGGACGAAGCGGTTGACCAGGCCGCGGGCGGGCCGCCCGGAGAAGGCGCGGGTCAGTTCGGTGCGGGCGAACAGCGGGTTGGTCAGGGCCTGCTTGTGCAGCAGGTGGGCCCCGGACTCGGGGCAGATCAGGAAGGCGGTGCCGAGCTGGGCGGCGTCGGCGCCCGCCGCGAGGACGGCGGCGATCTGGGCGCCGCGCATCAGGCCACCGGCGGCGACGACCGGGATCTGCACGGTCTCGCGGACCTGGGTGATGAGGGAGAGCAGTCCGGTGCCGGCGTGGCCGGCCTCCGGGTCGTCGCGGTGGGTGGACTGGTGGCCGCCCGCCTCGACGCCCTGGACGCAGAGGGTGTCGGCGCCCGCCCACTGGGCGCTCTGGGCCTCCTCGGCGGAGGTGACCGTGACGATGGTGTGCGTCCCGGCCCTGGCGAAGGCGTCCAGGGTGTCGCGGGTGGGGCAGCCGAAGGTGAAGGAGACCACCGGGACCGGGTCCTCCAGCAGGATCGCGACCTTCGCCTCGTAGCCGTCGTCGCCGCTGCTGTCCGGGTCGCCGAGCGGGGTCTCGTACCAGGTGGCCTCGCCGGCGAGCTGGTGGCGGTAGACCTCGACGGCGCTGGGGTCGGCGAGCGCGGGCTGCGGCATGAAGAGGTTGACGCCGAACGGCCCGCCGGTGAGCCGGCGCAGCTGTTTGATCTCGTTGTACATCCCGTCCGCCGTTTTGTACCCGGCGGCCAGGAACCCGAGCCCGCCGGCATCGGCGACGGCCCCGGCGAGCTGGGGTCCGGACGCGCCGCCCGCCATGGGGGCCTGCACGATCGGATACCGGCAGAGATCGGTCAACTCGGAGGACATGACCGCATCGTGCCACGTGCCCGTGCACGGGGCCGAATCAGCCAGCCGACGTCCTGACCGGTTCTCCCTCCGTACACGGCACCGCCCGCCGGTACGGAACCGGCGGGCGGTGCGGTGAAAGGGGAGGAAGCGGTTCAGCGGCCGTTGAACGCGTCCTTCAGCCGGGAGAAGAGCCCCTGCTGACCTGGCTGAAACTGGCCCAGGGGCCGCTCCTCGCCGCGCAGCTTGGAGAACTCCCGCAGGAGCCGCTCCTGTTCCGCGTCGAGCTTGGAGGGGGTCGTCACCTCGACGTGCACGATCAGGTCGCCCCGGCCGCCACCGCGCAGATGCGTGATCCCGCGCCCATGCAGGGGCACGGACTGGCCGGACTGGGTGCCGGGCCGGATGTCGATCTCCTCCAGGCCGTCCAGCGTCTCCAGCGGGCACTTGGTGCCGAGGGCCGCGGCCGTCATGGGGATGGTGACCGTGCAGTGCAGGTCGTCGCCGCGCCGCTGGAACACGGCGTGCGGCAGCTCGTGGATCTCCACGTACAGATCGCCGGCCGGGCCGCCGCCGGGGCCGACCTCGCCCTCTCCGGCGAGCTGGATGCGGGTGCCGTTGTCGACGCCCGCGGGGATCTTGACCGTGAGCGTGCGCCGCGAGCGGATGCGGCCGTCGCCGGCGCACTCCGGGCAGGGGGTGGGCACGACCGTGCCGAAGCCCTGGCACTGCGGGCAGGGTCGCGAGGTCATGACCTGGCCCAGGAAGGACCGGGTGACCTGCGAGACCTCGCCGCGGCCGCGGCACATGTCACAGGTCTGGGCGGAGGTCCCGGGGGCCGCGCCCTCGCCGCTGCAGGTGTTGCAGACGACGGCCGTGTCGACCTGGATGTCCTTGGTGGTGCCGAAGGCCGCCTCGTTGAGGTCGATCTCCAGCCGGATCATGGCGTCCTGGCCGCGCCGGGTGCGCGAACGGGGCCCGCGCTGCGCGGCGTTGCCGAAGAACGCGTCCATGATGTCGGAGAAGTTGCCGAAGCCGCCGGCTCCGAAACCGCCCGCGCCACCGCCGCCACCGCCACTGGCGGAGAGCGGGTCGCCGCCGAGGTCGTAGACCTGCTTCTTCTGCGGGTCCGAGAGCACCTCGTAAGCGGCGTTGATCTCCTTGAACCGCTCCTGGGTCTTCGGGTCCGGGTTGACATCCGGGTGCAGCTCGCGTGCGAGCCGACGGAATGCCTTCTTGATCTCGTCCTGAGATGCGTCGCGGCGCACGCCGAGTACGGCGTAGTAGTCCGTGGCCACTTACGACTCCGCCAGGATCTGTCCGACGTAACGTGCCACTGCGCGTACCGCTCCCATCGTTCCGGGGTAGTCCATGCGGGTCGGTCCGACCACGCCGAGTTTGGCGACTGCCTCGTCGCCCGAACCGTAGCCGACCGCGACGACGGACGTGGAGTTGAGCCCCTCGTGGGCGTTCTCGTGCCCGATACGTACGGTCATGCCCGAGTCCGTTGCCTCACCGAGCAGCTTCAGCAGGACGACCTGTTCCTCCAGTGCTTCCAGCACCGGCCGGATCATCACCGGGAAGTCGTGTCCGAAGCGTGTGAGGTTGGAGGTGCCGCCGATCATCAGCCGCTCCTCCGTCTCCTCGACCAATGTTTCGAGGAGGGTGGAAAGGACCGTGGAAACCGTCCCCCGGTCCTCGCTGTCGAAGGATTCCGGCAGCTCCTGCACCAGCTGCGGGACATCCGCGAAGCGGCGTCCGACGACCCGGCTGTTGAGCCGGGCCCGCAGATCCGCGAGCGATGCCTCGCCGAACGGTGCAGGGCAGTCGATCATACGCTGTTCGACCCGGCCGGTGTCCGTGATCAGGACGAGCATCAGCCGGGCGGGGGCGAGCGCCAGCAGTTCCACGTGCCGCACCGTCGAGCGGGTCAGCGAGGGGTACTGCACGACGGCGACCTGCCGGGTCAGCTGCGCGAGCAGCCGCACCGTCCGGCCGACCACGTCGTCGAGGTCGACCGCGCCGTCGAGGAAGTTCTGGATGGCCCGGCGCTCGGGCGAGGACAGCGGCTTGACGCCCGCGAGCCTGTCGACGAAGAGGCGGTACCCCTTGTCGGTGGGGATGCGGCCCGCGCTCGTGTGGGGCTGGGCGATGAAGCCCTCGTCCTCCAGCACCGCCATGTCGTTGCGGACGGTGGCCGGGGAGACCCCCAGCCGGTGCCGCTCGGTCAGCGCCTTCGAGCCGACGGGCTCCTCGGTGCCGACGTAGTCCTGGACGATGGCGCGCAGCACTTCGAGTCTGCGTTCGCTGAGCATCGCGCACACCTCCAGCTGTGTTTCTCCGGATTCCTCCGGTGTCCGGCTGGCACTCGGTGTGTTCGAGTGCCAGCAATCCCCCGGTCAGTGTACGGGGGTGGGGTGGGGCCGGGGCAAGGGCGACCGGCCACGCTCCCACGAGACTGCGCAGGTCGTTGCCGATAGCGTCGTTGTATGGACGTCGCTTGGGAAGACTTCGGCTGGGAGCGGTTGGGCAACGGTATCGGCAGGCGGCGGCTCCCGGGCTGGGATGCCACCGCCGGGCTGGTCGCCGGGCCGGACGGCGTATTGCTGTACGACACCGGCGCCACGCTGCGCGAGGGCGTCGAGCTGCGGCGGCAGGCCGAGGCGCTGCTCGGGCGGAGGGTGACGCATATCGCACTGAGCCACCCGCATTTCGATCATGTGCTGGGCACGGCGGCGTTCGCCGGGGCGCAGGTGTACGGGGCGGTGGGCGTCGGGGCTCTGCTGCGGGACGAGGCGGAGGGCCTGTGCGTCTCGTCGGTGCGTCACGGGGTCGCGGAGGACGAGGCGGCCCGGTCGGTGGACACGCTGGTGGTCCCGCACCACGAGGTGTGCGGCGACTGGACGCTCGACCTGGGCGGCGGCCGGCAGGTGCTGCTGGCGAACGTGGGCCCGGGGCACAGCGGCCATGACCTCGCGGTGCTGGTGCCGGGGGTGGACGGCGGGCCTCCGGTGGTGTTCTGCGGTGATCTGGTCGAGGAGTCGGGCGAGCCGCAGGCGGGCCCGGACGCGATCACCTCGCGCTGGCCGGCCGCGCTGGAGCGGCTGCTGGCGCTGGGCGGCGAGGACGCGCTGTACGTGCCGGGGCACGGGGCGGTGGTGGACGCGGGCTTCGTCCGGGCGCAGCGGGCGTCGTTGGAAGAGCGGTTCGCGACAGTGTGACGATTATCGTCGGTCCATGCGCAGCTACCAGCCGGACCTGACCCCGCCGTGGAAGCGGTCCGCCCCCGTGCCCGAGGTGCCCGCCGAACCCGATCTGGTCGTGGAGGAGGTCGGCAGCGGTTTCTGCGGGGCGGTGATCCGCTGCGAGAAGACGGCCCAGGGCCCGACGGTGACCCTGGAGGACCGGTTCGGCAAGCACCGGGTGTTCCCGATGGAGCCGCGCGGCTTCCTGCTGGAGGGCAAGGTCGTCACGCTGGTGCGCCCGGGGACCGGCGGTCCGGTGCGTCCCACCCGTACGGCTTCCGGTTCGGTGGCGGTGCCCGGGGCGCGGGCCCGGGTGGCGCGGGCCGGGCGGATCTATGTGGAGGGCCGGCACGACGCGGAGCTGGTCGAGCGGGTGTGGGGCGACGACCTGCGCATCGAGGGCGTGGTGGTCGAGTATCTGGAGGGCGTCGACGACCTCCCGGCCATCGTGGGCGAGTTCGCGCCGGGGCCGGACGCCCGGCTCGGCGTGCTGGTGGACCACCTGGTGACCGGCTCCAAGGAGTCCCGGATCGCGGCGCGGGTCTCGGACCCGCATGTGCTGGTGGTGGGCCACCCGTACATCGACGTGTGGGAGGCGGTGAAGCCGTCCTCGGTGGGGATCGACGCCTGGCCGGTGGTGCCGAGGGGCCAGGACTGGAAGACGGGTGTGTGCCGGGCGCTGGGGTGGCCGGAGAACACCGGGGCGGCCTGGCAGCACATCCTGTCCAAGGTGCGCAGCTACAAGGACCTGGAACCCCAACTCCTGGGCCGGGTGGAGGAATTGATCGACTTCGTCACTCTTCCGGACTGATGTCCCCCGGCTGATGCCCGTTCGTCCCGGACGATCACGTGCCGATCCCTATGAATGCCTGCGCCCCACACGCACCATCGGTTATTGAGGGGGGAGAACGGGCAGGCGGTTCACGGGCCGAAGGGTTCGAGGGAGCCGAAGGGTCCACGGGGGAAGGACACGGGGCGATGGCGCGCGAGGTCTGGCGGGACAGTGCGGACAACGAGGCGGCCTCGGCCGTCTTCCATCTGATGCAGCAGCTGATCGACCGCTACCGGGTCAACCGGCCCGTGATGCCGCTCGTGGTGGCCCAGGCGGCGGACGCCGGGGCCGGGCCGGAGATCGACGCCCGGGTGGAGCGGGTCGTCCACCAGGTGCACCGGGCCAACGCGTTACGCCGGGTGCCGGTGCGGCTGCTGGACGGCGAGGGCGCCACCCCGTACGAGGCGGCGCTCGCCATGGTGCGCACGCTCTCCGAGAAACCGTGGGAGACCCGCGAGAACACCCAGTACAAGACCTTCTCCTTTCCCCGCTCCCGGCTGCTCGGGGCGATCGAGCAGGCCACCGCGACGGTGGTCGAGCAGTCCGACGGGAACACCTCCGAGGTCCGCGAGGAAAGGATTCTGGAGCAGCTCAGCCGGCTGCGCTGGCGGTCCGGCCGGCCGCGCCGGGGCAGCTGGTGGGAGTCGCTGCGGGATTCGGTGCGGCCCGAGACGTTCGTCGGCGCGCTCTTCATCGCCCTGCTCAGCGTGCTGCTCGGGGAGATCGACTGGCTGCTGACGGCCCTGGTGGCGGCCGTCGCGCTGCTGGGGCTCGCCGTGGTGGGCCTGGCGAGCCGGGCCGCGCCGCCGCTGCTGTGGCTGCGCCGGGCCAGCCGGTGGTTCGCCACCACCTCGTCGCTGGCCGCCTCCAGCACCGGCTATCCGTCGGACGGCTGGTCGTGGTTCTCGCCGAGCGGTTCGTGGCGGGTGATCCGGGCGCGGGCGGCGGCGGTCGCGGAGCGGGTGGCGGACGCGGGGGCGGGCGACGAGCACGCGCGCCAGTTCCATCTGGAGCTGCGGGTGCAGGCGCTGCTGGAGGACCTGCGGCACAACTACCGCCCGCACTCCCTGGACTGGCGGCGCGGCAAGCGCACGGTCCCGCCGGTGGTGTTCCTGCCCCGGGCCACGCAGGACAACGGCGGCATCCTGCTGATCAACGCGATCAACAACGTACGGTCGCGGCGCAGCGAGGTGGATCCGCTGCTGCTGCTCGCCTCGCTGCCGGCCCCGGAGATCATGCGGCACACCCCGCCGCTGCCCCCGGAGCGGCCGGGGCCCGGTGCGCCGGCCGGCTCCTCGGGGGCCCGGGCCCGCTACGAGCGCTGGGTGGACGATCTGAGCCTGGGCCAGTCGCCGGTGGCGGCGGCGACGCTGGCGTGGGTGCTGCTGCTGCCGCTGTCCACCGAGAAGCTGACCCATGAGCACGCGCACGCGCAGCTCGTCACCCACCGGGTGCGGCGGACCTGGGCGTGGTGGGTGATGTCGCGGGCGAGCATCGCCGTGCTCGTCGTGGGCTCGCTGCTGGGGGCGTTCCTGTGGGCCGGGCACTGGCGCGATACGTACTGCCACGGGCCGCTGACCGACCGCAACACGGACGGGATCTGGGCCGGGGAGGGGGACGACCGGGAGTGCGTGGGGGTGGCGACCGCGCCCGAGGTGCTCTTCGCCCGGGGCAACGGCCTGGAGCTGAACGGGGCCGGGAAGGGCATCACGTTCGAGCGGATCGAGCAGGCGATCCGTGAGGAGAACGCCGACATCGAGCCGGGCGACGCGTATGTGACGGTCGTGTACGCCGGGCCGCTGACCGCCACGGGCAAGGACCGGGAGCGGACCCGCAAGGGTCTGGAGGAGCTGACCGGCGTCTACCTCCAGCAGCGGGCGGTGAACAAGACCGTGGGCCGGTCAGTGAAGCTGCGGGTGCTGACCGCCAACGGCGGCGAGGACATGTTGCGGCAGCTCACCGCCGTACGGAAGATCATCGAGGTGGCCCGGCGGGATCCGTCGGTGGTCGGGGTGGTCGGTCTCGGCCGCAACACCGACGAGAGCGACGACGCGACGCGGCTGCTGCGCGATGCCGGGCTGCCGCTGGTGAACACGACGAACTCCAGCGGCGAGCTGCCCCGCCGGTTCCCCAACTACTTCGGGCTCGCGGCGACGGACGAGGAGCAGACGTACGCGCTCGGGCTGGTCGCCCGGCAGATCGCGCAGGGCCTCGACCGCCCGCACGCGATCGTGCTGTCGCGCGGGGACCGCAACGGCGACCTGGACCGGTACACCGCCGAGCAGCGGGCCGCGGGCAAGGAGATGCTGCGGACGTCGGGCTTCTCGCTGGGCCAGGACGTGAGCTACGACCTCGCGGGCGGGGCGAGCCTGAATGACCCGCTGACCACCATCTGCCAGGCCGATCGGGTGCCGGACGCGCTGTATTTCGCGGGGCGGGTCGAGGACGTGCCGACGCTGATGGCGGGCCTGTCGGGCACCACCGGGTGCTCGGACCGGCGGATGACGGTGTTCACGGGGGACGATCTGACGAAGGGCACCTTCGACGACAGCACGTCGATCGCGGCCAACGTCACGCTCTACCACAGCTCCCTCGCCCCGCTGGACCGGGGAAAGAACCTCGGCTTCTACGGGGACGCGTACCGCACGCTGCGGGCGCTGCACCCCGACGGGGAGGTCGCCTCGCTGGCCTCGGGGCGTCCGGCGTACGAGGACGAGCTGTTCGCCAGCGGGCAGACCGTCATCTCCTACAGCGCGACGGCGGCCCTGTACGACGCCGCGGCGCGCGGCGACAAGCGGCGGAGCGCGGCGGAGACGTGGGCGACGCTGCACACGGTGGACCTCAACAACATGCCCACGGGGACGATCTCGTTCAGCCGGGCGAAGTCCTCGGTCTCGGACCATGTGCACGGTCTCAACATCGTCAAGGTGGTCCGGCCGGGGCCGAGCGCCGAGCGGACCCTGGTGTGCGGCAAGCCGGCCGGGGTCGCGCCGCCGCTGACGGCGAAGGAGTGCAAGCCGTGAGGCAGCCGTCCCGGGGACTCAGTCGACCAGGTCGCGGACGACGGCGTCGGCCAGGAGCCGCCCGCGCAGGGTGAGGACCGCACGGCCCTCCTCGTACGGTGCCGGGTCCAGCAGTCCGTCGGTCAGGGCGCGCCGGGAGGCGGCGAGGCCGTCGGGTTTCAGGAGGTCCAGCGGGCAGCCCTCGCGGAGCCGCAGCTCCAGCAGGATGCGCTCGACCCGGCGGTCCTCGTCAGCGAGGATCTCGCGGCCGGCGCCGGGCGAGCGGCCCTCGGAGAGCGCCTGGGCGTACGCGCCGGGGTGCTTCACGTTCCACCAGCGGACCCCGCCGACGTGGCTGTGGGCTCCGGGGCCCGCGCCCCACCAGTCGGCGCCGCGCCAGTACAGCTCGTTGTGGAGGCAGCGGCCGGCCTCGGTGGTGGCCCAGTTGGAGACCTCGTACCAGTCGAAGCCGGCGGCGGCGAAGGCCTCGTCCGCGATGAGATAGCGGTCGGCGTGCGCGTCGTCGTCGGTCATCGGGATCTCGCCGCGCCGGATGCGGCGGGCGAGCTGGGTGCCCTCCTCGACGATCAGGGCGTACGCGGAGACATGGTCGGGGCCCGCGCCGATCGCGGCGTCCAGGGTGGCCCGCCAGTCGTCGTCGGACTCGCCGGGGGTGCCGTAGATCAGGTCGAGGTTGACGTGGTCGAAGCCCGCCGCCCGGGCCTCGGCGACGCAGGCCTCGGGGCGGCCGGGGGTGTGCGTACGGTCCAGGATCTTCAGGACGTGCTGCTTGGCGCTCTGCATGCCGAAGGAGACCCGGTTGAAGCCGCCCTCGCGCAGGGCGGAGAGGTAGGCCGGGTCGACGGACTCCGGATTCGCCTCGGTGGTGATCTCCGCGTCCTCCGCGAGCCCGAACTCATCCCGGATCGACGCCAGCATCCGTACGAGATCGGCGGCGGGCAGCAGGGTGGGCGTGCCGCCGCCGACGAAGACGGTGCGGACCGGGCGCGGATCGTCGCCGAGGACCTTGCGGGCCTGGCGGACCTCCTCGATCAGATGCGCGGCGTAGTTGTCGCGGGAGGCCAGCGCTCCGCCGGAGCCGCGCAGCTCGGTGGCGGTGTAGGTGTTGAAGTCGCAGTAGCCGCAGCGGGTGGCGCAGTACGGCACGTGCAGATAGAAGCCGAGCGGGCGGTCGGCTGCGCCTTCCAGGGCGTGGCGGGGCAGCGCCCCGTCGTCGGGCACGGGCTCACCATCGGGCAGTACGGAAGGCATACCGACCATTGTCGCTCGCCGCGGAGGCGTATTGCTCCGCTCACTCCGCGTGCAGCACCAGCAGGGCCACGTCGTCGTCCGGCGGCTGCTCGGCGAACTCGTGGACCGCCCGTCGGATCCGCTCGGCGGTGGCGTCGGCGGGCAGCCCGGCGCACCCGGCCAGCACCCGGGCCAGCCCGTCCCCGTCGTCGAACATCAGCGGGCCCGACCGCCGCTCGGTCACCCCGTCCGTGACGCAGAGCAGGGTGTCCCCGGGCGCGAGGTCGAAGACCTGGCTCTCGTAGGCCACGTCCTCGACGACCCCGAGCAGCACCTGGGGCTCGGCGGCCGGGCGTACGGAGCCGTCGGGGCGCAGCAGCAGCGGCAGCGGGTGCCCGGCGCTGGCCACCGTGCAGCGGACCCCGCCGTCGGGGAGCGGCACGACCTCCCCGTACAGCAGGGAGAGGAACCGTGACTGGGTGCCGTCGTGGAGCTGCTGGCCCCCGGCGGCGGCGACCATCAGGGCGGCGGCCTCGGCGGCCTCCATGGCGTCGTCGAGGAGCAGCCGGTTCAGCCGGTCCAGGACCTCGCCGACGCCGAAGCCCTCGCGGGAGAGCAGCCGCAGCCAGGGGCGGGCGAGGCCGGTGACGACGGCGGCCTCGGGGCCGGAGCCCTGGACGTCGCCGAGGACGAAGCACCAGCGGTCGCCGGGGCACGGGAAAATGTCGTAGAAGTCACCGCCGACCACGCCGTCGTCGCTCGGTTCGTAGACGAGGGCGCTCGTGACGCCGGGGATCTCGGCGACCTTGCTGGGGAGCAGGCCGCGCTGGAGGATCCGGCTGATGGTGGCCTGCCGGGTGTAGGCGCGGGCGGCGCCGACGGCGAGGCCGAGGCGGCGGACGAAGTCCTCGATGAGCGAGGCGACGGCCTCGGGCACCTGGGTGACGCCCTCACGGCCGACGAGGACGGTCCCGAGCGCCCGGCCACCGGCGGTGATCCGGAACGCGAGCGCGGCCCCGTCGCGGCCGCCGGGGTGCGGGGGCGGGGCGTCCTCGGCCTGCCCGGGCCGGCCGGCGGGGTGGGCCGGCCAGGGCACGGGGACGGGCACGGGGCCGGGGCCGACGCCGGCGGGGAGGCGGAGAGGCTCCCGCTCCAGGGCGGTGCGCAGCGGCTCGGTGCCGGTCTCGTCGCTGTGCCAGACGCGGGCGAGCCGGGGTTCGGCGGCCGGTCCCCCGCCCTCGGTCTCCAGCCAGATCGCGCACCAGTCCGCCAGCCGGGGCACCAGGAGCTGACCCGCTATGGCGGCCACCAGGTCCTCGTCGAGCTGTCCGGCGAGCAGATCGGAGGCCTCGGCGAGGAAGGCCGGGGCGCCCCGGCTGTCCCAGACCGCGTCGTCGCGCTCGGTGCGCCGCGCGGCGGGGGCGAGGATCTCGGCGGCGCGCAGGCCGCGTCGGAGGGCCTCCCCGTCGGGCGGGGCGGGCGGGGCGCTCCAGTCGTCGACGGGCAGGCGGGCCCAGACGGTCTTGAGGCCGGTGCGGTAGGTGATACCCCAGGAGTCGGCGAGGGTGGCGACGAGCTGGAGGCCCCGGCCGTACTCGGCGGGGTCGGGCAGCTCCCCCGCGACCGCGCCGGCCGGTTCGGGGCCCGGGCCCGGCTCGTCGCCGCTCACCGGGCGGGCCGGGTGGTGGTCGGTGACCTCCAGGACGAGGGCGGCCGTCGGCTCGTCGTCGCCGCCCTCCTCCTCCAGTCTGAGGACCAGGTCGACCGTGGTCCCGGCGTGCACGACGGCGTTGGTGACCAGCTCGTTGGTGACGGTCACGGCGTCGTCGGCCAGCCGGTCGCTGAACCCCACGGCGGCGGGCACCCCGAGTCCGGTCCACTCGGCGAGCGCGGCGCGCACGAACCGGCGGGCGGCGGACGGGGCGAGCGGTATGCCGGGCAGGCTGGTGCGGCTGGCCAGGCGCGGGCCGTGCGCGTACCCGGCACGGGTGGTGCCGGGACGCTGCACGGTGTCCCGCTGCAAGGGAATGGGCGCCACGGTGCGGCTCCTACGGTCCGACGACACCGACAGAGTGACAGACCGGCCGCACTCATAAGCACCGAGTTACCGAAGTGAGCAGAAAATCGAGCAGATTCGAACGCAAGGCTTCGGGAAACTTAACGCGGCGATGAGCCTGCGGGCGTCCACGGGTCTACCCCTTGAGAGACGACTCGAAAGACGACTTGAGAGAGACGACTTGAGAGAGACGACCGACTCATCGGGAGCACACCATGGGCCTCATCCACATCGAACTGTTCGCGACCCTCGACCTGGTCGGGCAGGCGCCCGGCGGCCCCGACGAGGACCCGTTGGGGTTCCCGTTCGGCGGCTGGCAGGCACCCCTGCTGGACCAGGTCGCCGAGGCGCAGGTCGGTCAGGCGTACGAGGGTACGGACGCCCTCCTGCTCGGCCGGCGGACGTACGACATCTTCGCCGCCTTCTGGCCGCACCAGGAGAGCGGCGAGGACAGCGACATCGCCACGCTCTTCAACAGCGTTCCGAAGTACGTGGCGTCCCGGGGCACGCCCGACCTCTCGTGGGCCGGGTCCACACAGCTCGGCCCGGACCTCGCCGCCTCGGTGCGCGAGATCCGTGACCGGCACGAACACGTGAAAGTCGTCGGGAGCCTGAACCTCGTGCAGTCTCTCCTGCGCGAGAAGCTCTTCGACCGGCTCGACCTCTGGCTGCATCCGGTCACGCTGGGCGTCGGGAAGAAGGTGTTCGACGGTGGCGCGGTCCCCACCAACCTCACGCTCCTCGCACCCCCGGCGGCCGGCCCGAAGGGCGCCGTGTACCTGCGCTACGGGCTCGCCGGGGGCACTCCCGCCACGGGGGACATGAGCGCACCCGACCGCGGCGCCGGAAGCTAGGGGTTCACGGCAGGACCCGCACGGCACAGCGGGGCGGCCGGACACCTGGGTGTCCGGCCGCCCCGGTCGGCGCGAGAAGGCGTCGCGAGAAGCCCGTCGCGAAAGTGCGTGGCGAGAAGCCGTCGCGAGAGTGCGTTACGCCTCGCGCGAGCCCGCGTACATCTCGTCGATGAGCCCCTGGTACTCGCGCTCGACGACCGGCCGCTTCAGCTTGAGGCTGGGGGTCAGCTCGCCGTGCTCGACGTCCAGGTCGCGCGGCAGGAGGCGGAACTTCTTGATGGTCTGCCAGCGCTGGAGACCCTCGTTGAGGCGCTTGACGTACCCGTCGATCAGCTCGACGGTCTGCGGGGCCGCGACGACCTCCGCGTACGACTTGCCCTCCAGGCCGTTCTCGGCGGCCCAGCCGAGGAGGGTGGGCTCGTCGAGGGCGATGAGCGCGGTGCAGAAGTTACGGTCCGCGCCGTGCACCAGGATGTTGGAGACGAACGGGCAGACCGCCTTGAACTGGCCCTCGACCTCCGCCGGGGCGACGTACTTCCCGCCGGACGTCTTGATCAGGTCCTTCTTGCGGTCGGTGATGCGGAGGTAGCCGTCGACCGACAGCTCGCCGATGTCGCCGGTGTGGATCCAGCCGTCCGACTCCAGGACCTCCGCGGTCTTGTCGGGCAGCTTGTGGTAGCCGTCCATGACGCCCGGGCCGCGCAGCAGGATCTCGCCGTCGTCCGCGATGCGCACCTCGGTGCCGGGGAGCGGCTTGCCGACGGTGCCGGTGCGGTAGGCCTCGCCCGGGTTCACGAAGGACGCGGCGCTGGTCTCGGTGAGGCCGTAGCCCTCCAGGATGTGGACGCCGGCGCCCGCGAAGAAGTAGCCGATGTCCGGGGCGAGGGCGGCGGAGCCGGAGATGCAGGCGCGCAGCCGGCCGCCGAAGGCGTCGCGGATCTTGGAGTAGACGAGGGTGTCGGCGACCTTGTGCTTCGCGCCGAGCGCGAAGGGGACGGACGCCTTGCCGGTACGCCGGAAGTTGTCCTGGGAGACCTTGGCGTACTCGCGGGCGACCCCGGCCGCCCACTGGAAGATCTTGTACTTGGCGCCGCCGCCCGCGCGGGCCTTGGAAGCGACCCCGTTGTAGACCTTCTCGAAGATCCGGGGCACGGCGGCCATGTAGGTCGGCTGGACGACCGGAAGATTCTCGATGATCTTGTCGATGCGGCCGTCGACGGCGGTGACGTGGCCGACCTCGATCTGCCCGGAGGTGAGGACCTTGCCGAAGACGTGGGCGAGCGGCAGCCAGAGGTACTGCACGTCCTCCGACGTGATCAGCCCGGTCGCCACGGTGGCCTTGGCCATGTACGACCAGTTGTCGTGCGGCAGCCGTACGCCCTTGGGGCGGCCGGTGGTGCCCGAGGTGTAGATGAGGGTGGCGAGCTGGTCGGCGGTGATCGCCGCGACCCGCTCGGTGACCGCGTCCGGGGTCTTGGCGAGGAGCTCGGCGCCCTGGGCCTCCAGGTCGGCGAGGGTGATGATCCAGCCCTCGGGGTCGCCCTCGGCGGGCTCGACGCCTGCCGAGTCGATGACCACGACATGGGCGAGCTCCGGCAGCTCGGCACGGGTCTCGCGGGCCTTGGCCAGCTGCTCGGCGTCCTCCGCGATGAGGATCCGGCTCTCGGAGTCGGCCAGGATGAACGCGGACTCCTCGGCGTTCGTGGAGGGGTAGATCGTGGTGGTCGCGGCGCCCGCGCACATCACCCCGAGGTCGATGAGGATCCACTCCACCCGGGTGGCGGAGGAGAGGGCGACCCGCTCCTCCGGCCCCACGCCGAGCGCGATCAGCCCGGCGGCGATCGCGAAGACCCGCTCCGCGGCCTGGCCCCAGCTCAGCGACTTCCAGTCGTCGGGCCCCTCGCCGGAGGCGGAGGGCACCGGATAGCGGTACGCCTCCCCGTCCGGGGTCGCCGCCACGCGGTCGATGAAGAGGGACGCCACGGAGGGCGGCCGGTTATCGATCAAGGTCTGTGTGTCGCTCACGACGTCCTCCGGGCCTGCGGCATTGCTACGACCGGCTTCTTTGATACGGCGACTTGCTCTGTACGCCTTGCTCTGTACGTCCTGCTCTGTACGCCCTGCTCCGCAACCTGCTCGTACGGCTTGTTTAACTGGCCAGTAACCATCGAGTCGTGATCAGAGTAGAGCGCACTTGTCCGCCACGTAAGAGGCAACGGGCCGCCGCTTTCATAACGAAAGGGCCCCCACGCCGATGCTGCGGCACGGGGGCCCTCCGGACGGCTCATCGACAGGCGTCGGCAGGCGTCGGGTCGGGGCTACTTCTTGCCCTTGCTCTCCCCGGCGGACTCGTCGGTCGACAGGACGGAGATGAAGGCGTCCTGCGGGACCTCCACATTGCCGACCATCTTCATCCGCTTCTTGCCCTCCTTCTGCTTCTCCAGCAGCTTCCGCTTACGGGAGATGTCACCGCCGTAGCACTTGGCGAGGACGTCCTTGCGGATGGCGCGGACGGTCTCACGGGCGATGACCCGGGCGCCGATGGCCGCCTGGATCGGCACCTCGAAGTTCTGCCGGGGGATGAGCTTCTGCAGCTTGGCGACGAGCCGTACGCCGTACGCGTACGCCTTGTCCTTGTGGGTGACCGCGGAGAACGCGTCCACCTTGTCGCCGTGCAGCAGGATGTCGACCTTGACGAGCTGCGCCGACTGCTCGCCGGTGGGCTCGTAGTCGAGGGAGGCGTACCCCCGGGTCTTGGACTTCAGCTGGTCGAAGAAGTCGAAGACGATCTCCGCGAGCGGCAGGGTGTAGCGGATCTCGACCCGGTCCTCGGAGAGGTAGTCCATGCCGAGCAGGGTGCCGCGCCGGCCCTGGCACAGCTCCATGATCGCGCCGATGAACTCGCTCGGGGCCAGCACCGTGGCGCGGACGACCGGCTCGTGCACCTTGTCGATCTTGCCCTCGGGGAACTCGCTCGGGTTGGTGACGACGTGCTCGGTGCCGTCCTCCATCTCGACGCGGTAGACCACGTTGGGGGCGGTCGCGATCAGGTCGAGGCCGAACTCGCGCTCGAGGCGCTCGCGGACCACGTCCAGGTGGAGCAGGCCGAGGAAGCCGACGCGGAAGCCGAAGCCGAGCGCGGCGGAGGTCTCCGGCTCGTAGACCAGGGCGGCGTCGTTGAGCTGGAGCTTGTCCAGCGCCTCGCGCAGGTCCGGGTAGTCCGAGCCGTCCAGCGGATACAGCCCCGAGAACACCATCGGCTTCGGGTCCTTGTAGCCGCCCAGCGCCTCGGTCGCCCCGTTGTGCAGGGAGGTGATCGTGTCACCGACCTTGGACTGTCGGACGTCCTTCACACCGGTGATGATGTAGCCGACCTCGCCCACGCCGATGCCGTCGGCCGGGGTCATCTCCGGGGAGGACACCCCGATCTCCAGCAGCTCGTGGGTGGCGCCGGTCGACATCATCCGGATGCGCTCGCGCTTGTTGAGCTGGCCGTCGATGACACGGACGTAGGTGACGACACCGCGGTACGAGTCGTAGACCGAGTCGAAGATCATCGCGCGGGCGGGGGCGTCCGCGACGCCGACCGGGGCCGGCACGTCCCGCACGACCCGGTCGAGCAGCGCGTCCACGCCGATACCGGTCTTGGCGGAGACCTTGAGCACGTCCTCGGGCTGGCAGCCGATGAGGTTGGCCAGCTCCTCGGAGAACTTCTCCGGCTGGGCGGCCGGCAGGTCGATCTTGTTGAGCACCGGGATGATGGTGAGGTCGTTCTCCATCGCGAGATAGAGGTTGGCCAGCGTCTGGGCCTCGATGCCCTGCGCGGCGTCGACCAGCAGGACCGTGCCCTCGCAGGCGGCGAGCGAACGGGAGACCTCGTAGGTGAAGTCCACGTGGCCCGGGGTGTCGATCATGTTGAGGACATGGGTGGTGCCCGTGTCCTCGCCCGTGTTGGGCGCCCAGGGCAGCCGGACCGCCTGGGACTTGATGGTGATGCCGCGCTCGCGCTCGATGTCCATCCGGTCGAGGTACTGAGCACGCATCTGCCGCTGGTCGACCACTCCGGTCAGCTGAAGCATCCGGTCGGCGAGGGTCGACTTGCCGTGGTCGATGTGCGCGATGATGCAGAAATTGCGGATCAGCGCCGGGTCGGTACGGCTCGGCTCGGGCACGTTGGAAGGAATCGCGGGCACGCAGGGTCCTGATTCTTGAGACGCCGAACGCCGTGTCTCGGGTCGATGTCGGGTCGGTCGGATCGTCGGTCGGATCGATACGTAGGCTCCATCGTCCCACGCCTGCGGGACCGCGACCGGTTTGGGCCGGTCGAAGAGTGACTGCTACCGTGGACAGCTGTGCCTCGTGGCTCTCACGAGCGGCGTGGCTCACCTAGTAGATCCAATCGAACCTGAAAAGGCTCTTTCGTGGCGAACATCAAGTCCCAGATCAAGCGGAACAAGACCAACGAGAAGGCGCGCCTGCGCAACAAGGCCGTCAAGTCGTCGCTCAAGACCGCGATCCGCAAGGCCCGCGAGGCCGCCGCTGCCGGTGACGTCGAGAAGGCCACCACGGCCGTCCGCGACGCTTCCCGTCAGCTCGACAAGGCTGTCTCGAAGGGTGTCATCCACAAGAACTCCGCCGCCAACAAGAAGTCGGCGCTGGCGTCCAAGGTTGCCTCCCTGCAGGCCTGAGCTTCTTCCCGAAGCTCACTGATGTGATCGCCGGAACGGATCAGCGGGCCCTCTCTCCCGCCCCGGACCGGCACCCCGCGCCGCACACCGAACCTGCGTTCGCCACGCGGGTGCGGCGCACCCAAAGTGTGACCCGGAAGCCCCGGTCTCCCGATCTCCCCAGATCGATGGCCCGGGGCTTTCGTGCGTGTGCTTCCAGCCCGTTCCGGGGCACATCCAGCCGGGGGCACATCCAGCGCGTCCGGGGGCATATCCAGCCCGTCCGGCGTTTGAGGACGGAACCGGCGACCGCAGGACCCCGCGCCCTGCGGCTCCCCCGGAGGGAAACCCCTACCGCCCCGACCTCGCGGCCCGCGCAACAACGACGACGGCCTTCTCCAGGGCGTACTCCGGATCGTCCCCCCCGCCCTTCACCCCCGCATCCGCCGCAGCCACCGCCCGCAGGGCCACCGCGACCCCGTCCGGCGTCCACCCCCGCATCTGCTGCCGCACCCGGTCGATCTTCCACGGCGGCATCCCCAGCTCCCGGGCCAGATCGGCCGGCCGCCCGCCCCGCGCGGAGGACAGCTTCCCGATCGCCCGCACCCCCTGCGCCAGCGCACTGGTGATCAGGACGGGCGCGACCCCGGTCGACAACGACCACCGCAACGCCTCCAGCGCCTCCGCCGCGCGCCCCTCGACCGCCCGGTCGGCGACGGTGAACGACGAGGCTTCCGCCCGCCCGGTGTAATAGCGTCCGACGACCGCCTCGTCGATCGTGCCCTCGACGTCCGCGATCAGCTGGGACACCGCACTGGCCAGCTCCCGCAGATCGCTGCCGATGGAGTCGACCAGCGCCTGGCAGGCCTCCGGCGTCGCGGATCGCCCGTGCGTCCGGAACTCCGACCGTACGAAGGAGAGCCGCTCGGCGGGCTTGGTGGTCTTCGGGCAGGCGACCTCCCGCGCTCCCGCCTTGCGCGCCGCGTCCAGCAGCCCCTTGCCCTTGGCGCCGCCCGCGTGCAGCAGGACGAGCGTGATCTCCTCGACCGGCGCGCCGAGATACGCCTTGACGTCCTTGACCGTGTCGGCCGAGAGGTCCTGCGCGTTGCGCACGATCACGACCTTGCGCTCGGCGAAGAGCGAGGGACTGGTGAGCTCGGCGAGCGTGCCGGGCTGCAACTGGTCGGACGCCAGATCACGTACGTCCGTGTCGGCGTCGGCAGCACGCGCGGCCGCCACCACCTGCTGCACCGCACGGTCCAGGAGGAGGTCCTCCTGGCCCACGGCGAGGGTGAGGGGGGCGAGCGGATCGTCGGTGGAATTCTTCCTGGTGGCCATCGCGATCCAGCATCCCACGCCCCACTGACAGCCCGGACAGCCCGGACGGCCCGGACCGGCCCGGGGAGTGGGGCACCCACACCCGTACCGGAGAATGACCGGGTGAGCGACGTGAGACATGTACATGTGCTGGTGCTGCCCGACCGCGACTCCGCGGAGGAGGTGGCCGGAGAGCTGGCCGACCGCTTCGGGGTCACCGAGGAGCCCCAGCTCGTACGGGACGCGCTGGCCGGCGAGGACGACGCCGAGGACGCCCAGTGGCTGGTGGTCGTGGAGGACGCGGCCGAACGCCTGGACCCGGCCGCGCTCGACGAATTCGCCGCCGAGTACGAGGGCTGGCTGGAGAAGCCGTAGGAGCGCCGGACCACGATCTCCGACGCGGGCGGCTCAGCCCTTGGGCACGATCTGGATGTCCAGGTCGATGACGATGCTGGGCCCCACCACGGCGATCCCGCGCGCCAGCATGGTCTGCCAGGTGAGGGTGAAGTCCTCGCGGTGCAGTTCGGTGGTGGCCCGGCAGGCGGCGCGCGTCTCGCCCTCCAGGCCGTTGCCGATACCGAGGTACTGGGTGTCCAGCGTCACCGTACGGCTGACGCCGTGCAGGGTCAGCGCACCGGTGACGCCCCAGCGGCTGCCGCCCCGGTGGACGAAGCGCTCGCTGTAGAACTCCAGCGTCGGGTAGCGGCCGACGTCGAGGAAGTCGCCGGAACGCAGGTGGTCGTCGCGCATCTGCACATTGGTGTCGATCGACGCCGCGTCGATGATCACGTGCATGGCGGAGTCCTCCATGCGGTCGGCGATCCGGACCGCCCCGGCGAAGGTGTTGAACCGGCCGTGGATGCGGGCCAGCCCGATGTGCCGGGCCGTGAAGCCGATCTGCGAGTGGTTCGGCTCGATGTCCCAGTCGCCGGGGTCGGGCAGCTGCGGGGGCTGCGCCACCTGGAGGGTCACGTCGCCCAGGGTGGCGTGCGCCCCCTCGGTGACCGTCGCCGCCCCGTGGAACGGGGTGAAGCCCTCGGCCGTGATCGCCAGCCGGTAGTCGCCCGCCGGGACCGTGGCGAGGACACTGCCGAAGGGGTCCGTCTCGCCGCCCGTCACCCTGCGGCCCGCGCTGTCGGTCACGACGAACTCGGCCTGCTGGACCGGCTCGTTGACCGGGTCGAGCACCCGGCAGCTGAGCACGCCCGCGGTACGGGGTACCTGGAATCCGGCGAGGGCCCCACCGCGCCCACCCGCCTGGCCTCTGTTTCCCAGCCAACGGCCGAACATCTCTTACGTACCCCCAGGGGCGCTGCGCACTTCGGGCCCTGACAGGTGGACGTCTTTGTCGAATCAGCGGCCCGCCGACGAGCATGCATTCGATCACTGTTGCGGCGTTCGAGGCAAACGGAGGGCCTAGGAGGGTCTAGGAGGGTCTTGTACGGAGGTGTGCCGAGCTGTGCGCAGGTGTTACCGAAGGTCCGAATTACCGGTTCCGGTGGTACGGGTCACTCGTCCGGGACGTTCGCGGGGTCAGGGGCGGGGGCCGCCGCTCCCCGGCACGGCGACTGCCTCCCGGACCACGGGAACCCGGGAGAGCCGCACCCCGAAGTGGTCCCGGTAGGCGGCGAGCACCTCCTCGTCCGTGGCCAGTTCCGTACGGTGCCGCTCCCCGCCGACCGTGGTGACCAGGGACCGTCCGCTCAGCGTCACCCGCCCGGTATCCGTGTACCGGGAGCACACCAGGGACCGGGTGAAGTGCGAGTCCGGCGAGGTGCGGTGGTACCAGGACCCGCCCCGGAACTCCGGCAGGGTCCGCGGCCTCAGGTCGAGCCGGAACTGCCGCGAGCCGCCGCGCAGCAGATCCAGATCCCCCTGCGGCGCTTCACGGAACCGGAACACGCCCCGGGGGTCCTCCTGCTCCGTCCGGTCGTCGAGCGCCAGCGGCCGCAGCGCGTGGTCGCCGAACCCGACGTCCGCCAGCCAGGGCCCCGTGCCGTCCTCGGTCTCCACCCGCAGCGCCATGTGGTCGTACGGAATGCCCAGCCGGCCGCCGTCGCCGAAGACCCGGGCCTGGAGCAGGGTCACCCGGAAGCCGAGGGCGCGCAGCAAGGCGCCGAACGCGCCGTTCAGTTCGTAGCAGAAGCCGCCGCGCCCGCCGGTCACCTTGTCCATGAGCGCCCGTTCCTCCAGCACGATGTCCTCGCCCAGGTGGACCGAGAGGTTCTCGAAGGGAACGGCGAGCAGATGCCGGTGCTGCAGTTCGCGCAGCTCTTCGATGCCGGCCCGCGCCGGCCGGTCCGCACCGATCCGGGTGAGATAGGCGTCGACGGCGGCGTCGGTGATGCCGCCGTCGCCCCTGTCGGGTTCCGGGACGGAGGCATCGGACGTCGTGGGTGTCTGCGAGGTCATGGGCCCAGTCTGCGCCCGCTCCCGCCGCGAGAACCACCGGTCCTAGGACTCCGGCCCGAGGCCTCTGGCCCGAGGCGCGGCACGGTGATCGCCCTCTAGCGTGTCGCGCATGACCGAACACGCACCCCCGCGCAGCCGCGAACAGCGCAAGCAGGACGTCCTGGACCACCTGCGACAGGACGAGGACGCGTGGGTGGCGACGGCCTCCCCGGACGGCGTGCCCACCCTGGTGCCGCTGTCGTTCCTCTGGGAGGACGACACCGGCACGCTGGTGATGTGCACCCGGCGGACCAATCCGACGGCCGTCAACGTGACTCCGGGCGGCCCGATCCGGGTCACCCTCGGCCCCACCCGCGATGTGGTGCTGATCGAGGGCGACGCGAGGATCCTGGAGGGAACGGACCTTCCCACCGCGACGAAGGAGGCCTTCGCCGCGAAGCTCAGCTGGAACCCGCGCGGCCCTCGCTGGGTGTTCCTCCGCATCACCCCCCACACCGTGCGCGCCTGGCGCGAGTCGAACGAAATCGCCGGCCGCGACCTGATGCTCGCCGGGGAGTGGCTGGCCTGACCCGCGCGAGGCGAATTCCGGGAGCGGCACGGCACGGCACGGCACGGCAACGGGCGGGCGGGCGGGGCGGATTCCGGCGGCGATGTCATGACCGGCCCACCGCCCGCAGCTCCTTCCCGGCGCCCGTCACCGCGATCGACCCGTCGGTGTCGGTGCGCAGGACCCGGGCCCCCGCCGCCCTGAGGGCGTCCACCGTGCGGGCCGACGGGTGGCCGTACGGGTTGTCCGCGCCGCAGGAGATGAGCGCCAGCCTCGGCCGTACGTCGTGGAGCAGCCCGGTGTCCTGGAAGGCCGAGCCGTGGTGGGCCACCTTGAGGACGTCCACCGGGCCCGACGCCTCCCGGCCGCGCAGCAACTCCCGCTGGGCCGGGGGTTCGAGGTCCCCGAGGAGCAGCAGGGTCAGCCCGCCGGCCGCCCGTACGCGCAGGGTGACGCTGGAGTCGTTCGGCTCCAGGGCCGCCGTCGGCCCCGCTCCCCCGGGCCCGGGGCGCGGCCAGAGGACCCGCCAGTCGACCGGACCCGCCCGGCGGTGCTCACCGGCCACGGCCCGCAGGGTCGGGACCCGCGCCGCGGCCGCCGTCCGCCGCACGAACGCGGCCTGCTCGGGCGGCTCGTGAAGGCTCGTCGTCTGGATCGCGCCCACCGCCCTGCCCCGGAGCACGCCCGGCAGCCCGCGCACATGGTCGGCGTGGAAGTGGGTGAGGATCACGAGCGGCACCCGGGTCACCGCGAGGTCGCGCAGGCACCGGTCGACCGCGTGGGGGTCGGGTCCGGCGTCGACGACCACACCCGTGCCCTCCCCCGCCATGAGCACCATCGCATCGCCCTGCCCCACGTCGCAGAGCGCGAACGCCCAGTCGGGCGGCGGCCATCCGGTCATGATCCGGGTCAGCGGGACCGGCCGCAGCACCGCCAGCACGAGAAGCAGCCCGATGGCCGCACAGCCCCAGGGGTGCCGGGCCAGCCTCGGGGCCAGGAGCACGGCCAGAACCGTGAGGCCGGCCAGCAGCGCCGCACCAGGCCACCCTCCGGGCCACTGCGCCTCCGCCCCGGGAAGGCCCGCCCCCGTGCGGGCGACCGTGGCGATCCACTCGACCGGCCAGCTCGCGATCCGGGCCAGCAGCTCGGCCACCGGCGGGGCGACCGGGGCGACGGCGAGGGCCGCGAACCCGAGCACCGTCGCCGGTGCCACCGCGAACTCCGCCAGGAGATTGCACGGGACCGCCACCAGGCTGACCCGCGAGGCCAGGACCACCACCACGGGTGCGCACACGGCCTGCGCGGCCGCCGCCGCGGCCAGCACCTCCGCGAGCCTGCCCGGCACCCGCCGTGCCCGCAGGGCGAGACTCCACCGCGGCGCGAGCGTCAGCAGCGCACCGGTGGCCAGGACCGACAGCAGGAAGCCGTAACTGCGGGCGAGCCAGGGGTCGTAGAGCACCAGGAGGACGACAGCCGCCGCCAGGGCGGGAATCAGGGACCTCCGGCGGCCCGTTCCGATCGCGAGGAGCGTGATGAGACCGCAGGCCGCCGCGCGGAGCACGCTCGGTTCCGGACGGCACACGACGATGAAGGCGAGCGTCAGCGCGCCGCCGATCAGCGCGGTCCCCCGCAGGGAGATCCCCAACAGAGGTGCCAGACCGCGCCGTTCCGCGCTCAGCGCCGCCCCGGGCGGCCCGACGAGGAGAAAGAGCAGCACCGAGAGATTGGCCCCGGAAACGCTCAGCAAGTGCGTCAGGTCGGTCGCCTTGAAGGCGTCGTGGAGTTCGGGCGGGACCCTGGAGGTGTCACCGACCACCAGCCCCGGCAACAGCGCACGCGCGTCCGCGTCCAGTCCGTCCGTCGCCTCCCGCAGTCCGGCGCGCAGCTCCCCCGCCGTGCGCTGGATCCACGTCGGGGGCCCGGTGATCCGGGGCGCCCCCTTGTCGTCCACCCGCAGGACCGCCGCGAGGCGCTCGCCCCCGTGTGCGGGAGGCGACAGCCGGCCGGAGATCCGGAGCCGGGTGGACGGCAACAGCTTCTGCCAGTCCGCCCGATGATCGCCCGCCGCGACCATGAGCAGCACCGGCGTACGGACCCGGGTGCTCGGGCCGCCCCCCGTCCGCACCTCCATGACCTCGGCATCGAGAAGGAGAAGGGCCGGGGCGCTGTGGTTGCCCCGTACCGCAGGGCGGGTCGTCCGGGGATCCGAGGTGACCCGTACGTCGGCGTCGATCCGCGCATGCTCCCGCGCCAGCCCGGGAACGGGGCCGCGCCGCACATCGGCCCCGTGGAGCCCGGCCACGGCCGCGCCCGCCGCCGCGCACAGCAGCACGGCTCCCCCGGCGACGACGACCCGGAACCGTCCGGCGGCGACGACGTCCCGGGACCGTCCGACGGCCCTCGCCCCCCGGGAGATGTGCGCGGCCGCCACCAGCAGAACGAGCGCCGGAACCGCACAGGCGACGGTCACCCCGGCCACCCACCGCCCCGGGAGCCCCAGCGCCACCGCGGCCGCGGCCCAGACCGCCAGGGCGGGCGGAAGGAGCCTTAGGTCCGTGGGCCCCTCCCGACGCGGGCCCGCCCCGCTCCCGGTGGTGTCCCCGTCCCCGTCTCCGGCTCCGTCCGCGCCCGCGCCCGCGGCCCTGGGGGCGAGCCGGGCCTCGCCGCTGCTCATGGGCGTACGAGGGGCTGGAGGTCGGCGAAGCGGCGGTCGCCGATCCCGTTGACCTGCCGGAGCTCGTCGACGGACCGGAATCCGCCGTGCTCCGTGCGGTAGTCGATCAGATGCCGGGCCAGCACGGGCCCGACCCCCGGCAGGGTCTCGAGCTGCTCCGGGGTCGCCGTGTTCAGGCTCAGCGGAGCCGAGGGTCCGGGCCCGCCCGGCGCACCGGCCGGCCCGTCGGCACCGCCTCCTCCGCCACCGGACGCCCCCGAGACCGGCGGGCCGGGCGGAACCCCCACGACGACCTGCTCACCGTCCGTCAGGACCCGCGCCCGGTTGAGCCCGGTCACGTCCGTGCCGGCGCGCACACCGCCCGCCGCCTCCAGCGCGTCCGCCACCCGCGAACCCGCCGGAAGCCGACGGACCCCCGGCCGGCGCACCTTGCCGCTCACATCGACGACGATCTGCCCGCTACCCCCTGCTTCCCCGCCCGGCGGCGCTCCGGCGGCCGGACGGGGCACCGGATCGGGCGCGCCGGACCGTAACGGATCGGGTGGCAACGCGGGCGCCGCCGCCTCGTCCGCGACCGGTTCCGGCGCGCGCACGGTCTGGGGGCGTACGGACCAGAAGTGGAAAGCGGCGAAGGCCACGGCCGTGAGCAGCAGCAGGCCGATCGCCACCGGCGTGCGCGGCGCCATCCCGCACCGGAGCCGCACCCACAACGGCAACCGCTCCCGGACGGCCGACACGACACGGCGCACCGTCGACGGACCACGACCGGACCGCTCCCTCGCAGCCCCGGGTACGAGCTCGGGCGCGGGCGCGGACTCCGGCACCGAGGTGGGCTCATGTACCGGTGCGGGTGCCGGCGCATGTACCGGTGCGGTAGCGGCATCGCTCCCGAGCCCGGAGGCTCCCGCCATCAGCGCATCCGCCCGGCGACGCGCGGCCGCCGCCAGGGCGGAACGCCCCCGCGCGGACCGCCGTCCTCCGTGGCGTACACCGGAACGAGCACCGGGACCCGTACCCGCCCGGCCGCTCGGGCGCGAACCGGAACCGTGCCGCACCCGGACGGCGCGCCGACCCGGCAACGGGTCGGTCGGAGCCGAAAGCGTGGACGTAGACGCGGAAGGGGACAGGGCAGGGGAAGTGGTCGAGGAATCGGGCGACTGGACAGAGGCGGCGAAGGCATCGGGAGCCGACGCCCGAGGAGATCGAAGGGCCATGCCTCACGACGTTAGGCACATCCACCGGAACCCGCTGAGCAGCACCGATTCCTGTGGAAGGACCGGCAGTTGTGGACAACTCGGCCACTCCACGGAGTGAAAATCCGCCGCACCCCACTCAACTCACCGAACTCAACTCACCGAGCTCACCGCAGCGAGATCACCGCGCCGAGCAGCCCCGGCCCCGTGTGCGCCCCGATCACCGCGCCGACTTCGCTGACATGGAGGTCGACCAGCCCGGGAACGCGTTCACGCAGCCGCTCGGCCAGGCGCTCCGCGCGCTCCGGGGCGGCGAGGTGGTGGACGGCGATGTCCACCGGGGCCGAGCCCGCCCGCTCGGCGACGATCTCCTCCAGGCGGGCGATGGCCCTGGACGCCGTCCGTACCTTCTCCAGCATCTCGATCCGCCCCCCGTCGAGCTCCAGGATCGGCTTCACCGCCAGCGCGGATCCCAGCAGGGCCTGTGCCGTGCCGATCCGGCCGCCCCGGCGCAGATAGTCGAGAGTGTCGACATAGAAATACGCCGAGGTACCCGCGGCCCGCTTCTCCGCGGCCGTCACCGCTTCGTCCAGGCCGCCGCCCGCCTCGGCGGTCTCCGCCGCCGCGAGGGCGCAGAACCCCAGGGCCATGGCGACCATGCCGGTGTCCACCACGCGCACCGGGACGGGGGCGTCCTTCGCCGCGAGCAGCGCGGCGTCGTACGTGCCCGAGAACTCCGACGACAGGTGCAGTGACACCACCGCGTCCGCCCCGCCCTCGGCCGCCGCCCGGTAGGCCGCGGCGAAAACCTCGGGGCTGGGGCGGGACGTGGTCACGGAGTGGCGTTTCTGCAGAGCCAGGGCGAGCGAGCGGGCCGAGATCTCCGTGCCCTCCTCCAGCGCCCGGTCGCCCAGGACAACGGTCAGCGGCACCGCGGTGATGCCGTGCCGTTCCATCGTCGGGCGCGGCAGGTAGGCCGTTGAATCGGTGACGATAGCGACATGGCGGGACATGAGCCGGAGGTTACCTGGCGTCGCGGGAGTGCGGCAGCCCGGCCCCGGTCCTCTGATCGTTCGTGGTCGCTTCGGAACGTATCCGGCCGGTTCGTACGGTCGTACGTACGCCGGGAGTCGGCGCAGGTGCTCAGTTCGTCGTCTCGGGCCGGGTCGACTTCTGCCAGGGGTAGGTCGTGCGGGACCGGGGGTCCGGTGCGGTGATCGCCTGCGGGCTCTCCTCGCGGGCCGGTCCGGCCCAGGCCTCGTCCGCCGTGCTGCTGTTCCCGGCCGAGGGGCCCGCCGGGGCGGCCGGCTCGGGCCAGTCCGTCCCGGGGCCGTGGCTCGACGGCGCTCCGGAAGCCTGCGACGGCTCGTCCACGGTCCAGTGCCGCAGCGCGCCGGCCTCGATGTCGATCTGCGCGTTCAACGCGTCCAGGTCGTCGTCGGCGAACTGCCGCGCCCGGTCCCGTGCCGCCCAGCGCAGCGAGTCCGCCGAGTGCGTGATCCGCTGCGTGCGCTCCCTCAGCTTGGGCAGCAGGCCGGCGACCGTCGCCCGGTCCGGCTCGCGCTCCAGCCGCTTCAGCTCGTCGTCCAGCTCCAGGCCGTGCGCGCTCAGCCGCCGGAACAGGCCCACCGACTCCGCCAGGGACGCGTCCTCGGCGACTCCGGCGTGCAGGGCGTCCTGGGTGGCCCGCATCGAGGTCCGCAGGGCAAGCCGCAGCTGGGCCAGCTCCCCCGCGACGCCGGGCTGACCGAAGCTCTTGGCCCGGAGCGTGGTGTCCTCCACATGGCGGCGCGCCTGGGTGATCGTGCGGTCCACGCCGCGCTTGGCGGCGCCGACGGCCTTCACGGTGACGAAGACACCCAACGCGATGAACGCGACGAAGAGCAGCGCCAGGATCGTGATCGCGGCTGTCATGAGTGCCCCTCGGTGTCTCGATGCGGCTGCCGGTACCGGTCGCCCCCTCCACCGTAAACGGAGCGGGCAGGCCGAGGGTTCCTTCGGAACCCCCAACCTGCCCGTAGGGGATGGCCCTGACCGCGTACGAGAGGGGTCACGCGGGGACGATGTTCACCAGCTTCGGCGCGCGCACGATCACCTTGCGGATCCCGGCCCCGCCCAGCGCCGCGACGACCGCCTTGTCGGCCAGCGCCAGCGCTTCCAGCTCCTCGTCGCTGATGGAGGGCGAGATCTCCAGGCGGGCCCGGACCTTGCCCTTGATCTGGACGACGCAGGTGACGGTCTCGTCCACGACGTACGCCGGGTCCGCCACCGGGAAGTCCTGGTGGACGACCGACTCGGTGTGGCCCAGCCGCCGCCACAGCTCCTCCGCGATGTGCGGGGCCAGCGGGGCGATCAGCAGGACCAGTCGTTCGGCGACCGAACGCGACAGCGGGCCGCCGGCCTTCGTCAGGTGGTTGTTCAGCTCGGTGACCTTGGCGATGGCGGTGTTGAACCGCATCCCCGCCATGTCCTGGCCGACGCCGTCGATCGCCTTGTGCAGGGCGCGCAGGGTGTCCTCGCCGGGCTCCGTGTCGACGACGGTGATCTCACCGGTCTCCTCGTCGACCACGTTGCGCCACAGCCGCTGCAGCAGCCGGTACTGGCCGACCACGGCCCGGGTGTCCCAGGGGCGCGACACGTCCAGGGGGCCCATCGCCATCTCGTACAGGCGCAGGGTGTCCGCGCCGTACTCGGCGCAGATCTCGTCCGGCGTGACCGCGTTCTTCAGGGACTTGCCCATCTTGCCCAGGACGCGGCTGACCTTCTCGCCCCCGTAGTAGAACGCGCCGTCGCGCTCCTCCACCTCGGCGGCGGGAACGGCGATGCCCCGGGCGTCGCGGTAGACGAAGGCCTGGATCATGCCCTGGTTGTACAGCTTGTGGAACGGCTCGGCGGAGGAGATGTGGCCCAGGTCGTGCAGCACCTTGGACCAGAAACGCGCGTACAGCAGGTGCAGCACGGCGTGCTCGGCGCCGCCGACGTACAGGTCGACACCACCGGTGGGCTGACCCTCGCGCGGGCCCATCCAGTACTGCTCGATCGACGGGTCGACCAGCTGCCGGTCGTTGGTCGGGTCCAGGTAGCGCAGCTCGTACCAGCAGGAACCGGCCCAGTTGGGCATGGTGTTGGTCTCGCGGCGGTAGCTCTTGGGGCCGTCGCCCAGGTCCAGCGTCACGTTGACCCAGTCGGCGTTGCGCGACAGCGGGGTCTCGGGCTGGGCGGTCGCGTCCTCCGGGTCGAAGGTGCGCGGCGAGTAGTCCTCGACCTCGGGCAGCTCCAGCGGCAGCATCGACTCGGGCAGCGGGTGGGCGATGCCCTCCTCGTCGTACACGATCGGGAAGGGCTCGCCCCAGTAGCGCTGCCGGCTGAACAGCCAGTCGCGCAGCCGGAAGTTGACGGTGCCCTCGCCGACGCCGTGCTCCCGCAGCCAGTCGGTGATCCTCGCCTTGGCCTCGACGACGCCCAGGCCGTCCAGCGAGATGTCCTCGTTCGCGGAGTTGACCAGCTTCGCGTCGTACGAGCCGAAGGCGTCGTCCCACGTGGAGGGGTCGGTTCCGCGTCCGTCGGAGGGCTGGACGACACAGCGCATCGGCAGTTCGAAGGCGCGCGCGAAGGCGAAGTCGCGGGCGTCGTGCGCCGGTACGGCCATGATCGCGCCGGTGCCGTAGCCCATCAGGACGTAGTCGGCGATGAAGACGGGGACCTTCTCGCCGCTGACCGGGTTGGTCGCGTACGCGCCGGTGAAGACCCCGGTCTTGTCCTTGGCCTCGGCCTGCCGCTCGACGTCGGACTTGGCGGCGGCCTGCTTGCGGTACGCGGTGACGGCCTCGGCCGGGTTCGCGTGGCCGCCGGTCCACACCGGGTGGGTGCCCTCGGGCCAGGCGGCCGGGATGATCCGCTCGACCATGTCGTGCTCGGGCGCCAGCACCATGTACGTGGCGCCGAACAGGGTGTCCTGGCGGGTGGTGAAGACGGTGATGCCACCGGCGCTGTCCACCGGGAACTCGACGCGGGCGCCCTCGGAGCGGCCGATCCAGTTGCGCTGCTGCAGCTTGATGGCCTCGGGCCAGTCCAGCCCGTCCAGGTCGTTCAGCAGCCGGTCGGCGTAGGAGGTGATGCGCATGTTCCACTGGCGCAGCTTCGCCTTGAAGACGGGGAAGTTGCCGCGCTCGGAGCGGCCGTCGGCGGTGACCTCCTCGTTGGCCAGGACGGTGCCCAGACCGGGCGACCAGTTCACCGGGGCGTCGGAGGCGTACGCCAGGCGGTACTGGCTCAGCAGGTCGGCGCGCTCGGTGGCGCTCAGCGCGCTCCACTCACGGCCGTCGGGGGTGGCGCGGGTGCCGCTCTCGAACTGCTCGACCAGCTCGGCGATCGGGCGGGCCCGGTCGGCCTCGGTGTCGTACCAGGAGTTGAAGATCTGCAGGAAGATCCACTGCGTCCACTTGTAGTACTCGGCCTCGATCGTCGCGAAGGAGCGGCGGTTGTCGTGGCCCAGACCCAGCCGGCGCAGCTGGACCTTCATGTTCTCCATGTTGGCCTCGGTGGAGACCCGGGGGTGGGTGCCGGTCTGGACGGCGTACTGCTCGGCGGGCAGGCCGAACGCGTCGAAGCCCAGGGTGTGCAGCACGTTGTGGCCGGTCATCCGCTGGTGGCGGGCGTAGACATCGGTGGCGATGTAACCCAGCGGGTGTCCGACGTGCAGGCCCGCACCCGAGGGGTACGGGAACATGTCCATGATGAACTTCTTCGGCTTGGCGGCCAGCTCCGGGTCGCCCGCCAGGTCACCGGTGGGGTTCGGCGCCTCGTACGTCCCCTCGGCGTCCCAGAAGTCCTGCCAGCGTGCCTCGATGTCGGCGGCCATCGCCGCCGTGTAGCGGTGCGGCGCGGCCGTCTCGGCTGCGGAATTCGTCTCGCTCATGATCCTCAAAGCTCCATCGATCGTCATCTGCCGGGAAACGAAAAATCCCCTCGCACAGGAGGGGACGCCGCGCTGACTCCGACCAGGCGTTCTCACCGGTCGGGACTCTTCAGCGCGGCTCGCTAAGCAGAAGGCGTACGGCACGCATGGCGTCAGGGTACCGCACGGACCCGGAAGGGAGCGGGGAGTAACCGGAGGGCGGACATCGCGCGCGCGAGCCGGAAACCTTCCGCCCGAATGTCGCTCTCCGTAGCCGAAACGCGACGCTTCTGTGGGGGCGCGGTGTGCGTTCGGCGGGCTTCCCGTGGGCGTCCGATGGTCATCGCGTGGAGTCCTGGGGCGACCTCCGGGGCGGAGGGAACGCCCGGGAAGCGGGGGTTACTCGGCGTACCGACCTCTTTCGGGGCAACCGAGCAAAGCCCGTACTGGTTGGTATGGGGCGTCCTAGCATGCGGCAACGGGACCGCTTTGCCGAACTATTCGGAGTCGCCCCCATGAACCCTCATCGCAAGATCCGCGTATCCACCGGCATGAGCCCCGGAATGAGTCGGCCGGTACAGGGCGGCCTGACTGTCGCCGCGTTGGTTTTCGTCCCTCTGTTCGCCGTCGCAGGGAGCGACGAGCTGCGCGCCACCCTCGATTTCACCACCGGCGTCCTGTCGCTGGTGTCGCTCAGTGCGGCCGTCGCCTGGGGCCTGCTGGCCACCGACCGGCTGTTCCTCTCCACCCGTCAGCGGATCGTCTGCCAGGGCATCCACCGGGCCACCGCCGTGGCCTCGCTCGGCTTTCTGCTGCTGCACGGAACCGTGAAGGTGGCGCTCGGGCATGTAGCCCTGATCGGCGCCCTCATACCCTTCGGTCTCGGCGTCACCGGCACGGCCGGTCTGATCGGATTCGGCTCGCTGGCCGGGCTGCTGATGGTCGTCTCGGCCACGACCGGCGCTCTGCGCAGCGCCTTCGCGCAGCCCTCTCCCAAGGCCGCCCGGCTCGGTCAGTCGCTGGCGTCGCCCCGGGACACGGGCGGCATCGCGGGCCGGTGGCGCGCCGTGCACGCGCTGGCGTATCCGGCCTGGTGCGCCGCGCTGATCCACGGTCTGTACGCGGGTCGGGCACCTGCCACCTGGGTGGTCGTGATGTACGGCCTCTGCCTCGCGGGAGTCGCCGGCGCGCTGTGCCTGCGGCTGCTGCCGCGCCCGACGAAGCGGCGGATCGCCGACCGGATCGCCGAACTGCTGGGCGAGGGGCCCCCGGCCGCCCCCGATCCCGTCCTGCGGGAGTCCCCCTCGTCCGCCGGGGAGCCCTGGCCCGACCCGGCCGCCTGGAGCGAACCCGACCGGGACTTCAGGGGTACGCCGGTGCGCCCGCGCACCTTGTCGGCGCCGATCCCTCCGGCCTCGCCCCCGCCCACGGCGATCCCCGGCTCGCTGCACGAAGCGCCGACGGAAACGCTGTACGGGTCCGTGTCGCCCCTGTACGAGCCGCCGCCCCGCAGCGCCGACCGCATCGCCTTCGGCCCTCCGGAGGGCATGCCGGACCTCGAGGGCATGCCGGACCGAGGGCGGAGGAACACGCCGGGGCCAGGACCGAGGCCGAGGCCGGGGCCGGGGCCAGGACCGGGGCCGGGCATAGCGGCCGGATACCGCGCCGTCTCGCTCGGCAACGGCCCGACGCTCCCGCCGGAGACCCGCTGGCCCTCGCCGTCCCCCGCGCCGCCCGCTCAGGCGCAGACCGCACAGGAACACACCGCGCAGGAACACACGTACGCGCCGCCTCCCTACGGCGCGCCGGAATACGACAGCGCCTCACCCTCCCCCTCACCCGCTCCCTCGCCCTCTCCGTCCCCCTCCCCCTATGCCGCGCCCCGTGCCGAACCGGCGCCCGGGCCGTTCACCGCGCCCCCGGCCGGTGAACCCTGGCACGCACCCGCAGGAGACCGACCGTGAACGTCCCCCTCCCCGATGTGCCCGAGGTCCGCGTCGTCGGGCTGCCGCAACTGACCACCGGATTCGACCTGGTGGAGCGGCTCGACCTCGCCATGCACCTCAAGGTGCACGGGCCGCTGGAACCGATGACCGGTGAGCGGCTGGCCGAACTGGCCGAAGCGATCTCCCTGCGCGGAAGGGGAGGCGCCGGTTTCCCCTTCGGCAAGAAGCTGCGGGCCGTGGCGAAGGCGTCCATCCGGCGCGGGGTGCGGCCCGTCGTGGTGATCAACGGCAGCGAGGGCGAGCCCGCCTGCCGCAAGGACACCGTCCTGCTCAACCGCGCCCCGCACCTGATCCTGGACGGTGCGCTGCTGGCCGCGGAGGCACTCGGAGCGCGCACGCTGGTCGTCGCCGTCACCCGCAACTCCACGGAGGTCTCCGTACGGGCGGCCCTCGCCGAACGCGGCCTCTCCGACCGGCGCGGCCAGCAGTTGCGCGCCCGCGTGGTCCGCACCCCGGAGCGCATGGTCTCGGGCGAGGCGTCCTCGGTGATCCGGGCGGCGAACGGCGGACCGGCCCTCCCGCCGGGCCGGCGCGAGCGGGCCGCGGAGACCGGGGTGGGCGGCGCCCCGACGCTGCTGTCGAACGCGGAGACGTACGCCCAGCTCGCCGTCGCCGCCCGGATCGGGCCCCGCCGGTACGGGCACACCGGGCTGTCGAGCGAACCGGGCACCGTCCTGCTCACCGTCTCCGGCGCGGTGGCCCGGCCCATGGTCATCGAGGTGCCGACCGGGGTGCCGCTGCGGTACGTCCTGGAACTGGCCGGAGCCCCGCCGCTCCCCCAGGGCGTGCTGACCGGCGGCTATCACGGCAACTGGATCGACGCGGTCTCCTCGCACAACGCCGTGGTCTCCCGCGAGTCCCTCGCCACCGTGGGCGGCGCGCTCGGCGCGGGGGCCATCCTGCCGATCGGGCCGGACACCTGCCCGCTCGGCGAGTCCCTCCGGATAGCCAACTGGCTGGCCGCCGAGACCGCCGGACAGTGCGGGCCGTGCAAGCTGGGGCTCCCCGCCGCCGCGGGCGGGCTCTCCGACCTGCTGAACGGCGGCGGTCCCGCCGCCCTGGAGGCCCTGCGCGAGGTCACCCAGGCCGTGAAGGGCCGCGGGGCGTGCAAACACCCGGACGGTTCCGCCCGGTTCCTGCTCTCGACCCTGTCGGCGTTCACGGACGACCTCGCCGCACACGTCCTGGACGGCGGCTGCGGCCGGGAGACGGTCGGGGTCCTGCCACTGCCCGCACCCGGCTACCAGGACGTGGAGGAGTCGATTCCGAGCGGCGAGAAGCTCGCGGTCGACTGGACGCTCTGCCAGGGGCACGGCCTGTGCGCGGACATCGTCCCCGAGCTCGTCCGGCTGGGCCCGGACGGTTATCCGGCGCTGGCGGACGCCGCCGTTCCGATGCATCTGCGCGGGCGCGCCCAGCGGGCCGTACGCCGTTGCCCCGCCCTGGCGCTCCGCATCGAGCAGCCGCCGGCCGAGCAGCGCCCCGCCCTGCCGGCGGCGGGCCGGCGTGCGCTCGGCAGCGGGCGCGACTGACCGGAGCCGGAGTAGCCGATCCGGACAAAAGAACTGGACAAGAACCGGACAAAGAAGCGGGCCACCCGATCCGGGTGGCCCGCTTCTTCATTATCGATCTTGTGGAGCTAAGGAGAATTGAACTCCTGACCTCCTGCATGCCATGCAGGCGCTCTACCAACTGAGCTATAGCCCCTCGCTGTGTGCCGCCCGGTTTCCCTTGGCGACATCGAGAACATTACACGGTCCCCCCGGTGCTTCACCAAATCGTTTCCGGTCCGCACCGATATGCCCGAATCGTCCCGCACGGCTGACCGTCAGCCGCAGGTCAGGCGGTTGCGAAGGAGTAGAAGCGCTTGAGGGTGCAGTGCTCCTCCAGGAGCCGCCCGTAGATCGGCTCCCCCTCCAGCTCCCGATAGGTCTCGATGGGGTCGCCTTTTATGATCAGCGCCCGCGCGCATTCCTCGCACCAGTACTGGTACTCCGCGTTGACCGGGTCCATGTCCCTGACGATGGGCGTACCGCTGCCGCACCAGTCGCACTTACGCCTGTGTGCACCCATCAGTCAGCTCCAGCTGTGGCCGCAGGCCGTGCACACGTAGGAGACCCCTCCGTTGTCACCCAAAACCTGGGCCACATGGGACGAACCGCAGGACGGACAGCCGAGACGGGATCGATCTTCGGACGGTACGGGACCGGGGGGCGGGGCGGGGACAAGAGGCTGGTCGGGGACGTGTTCGCGACTCGCAGGCATCGCGCTCCCTCCCGATCGGTACGTCGCCCCCTCCGGCGTTCCGATTCTGCCATGACCCCGCAAGGGGGGCAGCCCGCTCGCCGCCTCCCACGGGAGGTTCGCACCCTCAGGGCGCGAGGACCTGGTCATCGACAGCGGCGTCGTACCGATCCTGCGCGTCGAGCACATCCTCGGCATGGGACTCCGCCCAGACCTGCAACGCCCTCAAGGGGGCATGCAGGGTGCGGCCGAGATCGGTGAGCTCGTAGCGGGTGTGACCGTCGCGATGAACGGCGCGGTCGATCATGCCGTCACGTTCCAGGGCCCGGAGCGTGTCGGTGAGGACCTTCTTGGTAATGCCCTCGACCCCTCGGTGCAGTTCGCCGAATCGGAGGGGTTCCTCGTGGAGCAGGATGACGATCATCGCGGTCCATTTGTTGGCGATGCGCGCCAATGACCGGCGTGAGGGACACGTGGCGGAGAACACGGTCCATTCCGGTGTCATGTGCGGCCCTCCTCCGTGGTGACGTTGAGGTAACCGGGCCCCCCACCGGCACACTCGACGCTCAGCCTATCGAGGTCTGTCGAACAGAAACGGAGAAAGAGCATGTCGGCCATTGATGTGGTGGGACGGTACGGAGCCGCTGCGGCGGCCGGGGACATGGCGGCGCTGGCGGCCACGCTGACGAAGGACGTGGTGTGGCATCAGCCCGGCGCGAACCAGCTCTCGGGTGATCATGTGGGGCCCGAGGCCGTGCTGGCGCACCTGGGCAGGTTCATGGAACTCAGCGGTGGCACCTTCGCCCTGGAGACCGAGTCGGCGACCGGGAGCGGCAACCTGGTGGCCACGACCGTGCGGTTCACGGCCGAGCGCGAGGGTGCGGCCGCGCTCGACCAGCACGGGGTGGACGTGTTCCGCGTCGAGGGCGACCTGATCGCGGAGATCTGGCTGATCGGCGAGGACCAGGCCGCCGAGGACCGGTTCTGGGGCTAGGACCGGCGATGGCTCAGACCTCGATCGCCAGATCGGCGATGAGCCCGGCACGGAGTACGAACCGGTAGCGGAGGGTGACAGTGCCGCCGGGGAAGTTCCCGTCCAGCCGCACCCGCACGACCACCTGACCGCCGTCGGCGATCCGCTGGTCGATGCGGGTGCTGGTGTAGGTGTACTCGGTCGAGGACTTCTCACTCCAGGCGCGGATCGCCTCGATGCCCTCGTAGGTCTTCCCGTCGTCGAGGACGGTCGCGTCCGGCGCGAACACGGCCGCGACGTCGGCGTGGCGGTTCTCGTCGTGCGCGTCGAGGTAGGCGACCACCGGCGCGGGCAGGGTCGCGGGGTCGTAGGCGGTGAAGGTGTCGTTCATCAGAGTCTCCGTTTCGAGGGGGTGCCGGGCCGGGGCCAGGGGGTACGTGGTGCGGCCGGTCAGATGGTGCGGATGGTGCCGCCGTCGACGACGATCTCGGCTCCGAGGACGCTGGCCGCGGCGTCCGACGCCAGGAACCCGATGACGCCGGCGACTTCGTCCGGGGTGGCGAAGCGCCCCAGCGGCACCCCGCCCAAGGAGGCGACCAGCGAGTTCCAGGCGGCATCGCGGTCACCGTCGAATCGCTCGGTGAGACGGTCGACGAGCTGGTCGGCGCCCTCGGTCCGGATGCCGCCCGGGGAGACCGTGTTGACGCGGATGCCGTGCGGGGCGAGCTGTCCGGCCAGGCCCTTGCTGTAGGTGCGCAGCGCCGCTTTGGCCGCCGCGTACGCCAGGGTGCCGTCCCACAACGGCATGCGCGCCTGGATGGACGCCACGTGGATGATCGCGCCCCGGCCTCTCTCGATCATCGCCGGGACCAGCTCGCGGTCCAGCCGCACCGCGGACAGCAGGTTCAGGTTCAGCTCCTGGGCCCACTCCTCCTCGCCCAGGACGCCGAAGCCACCGGACGGCGACTGCGACCCGCCCGCGACGTGGACGACCACGTCCGGCGCACCCTCGGCGAGGACGATCCGGGCGGCCTCCCGGGCCGCTACGGGGTCGGTCAGGTCGGCGGGAACGAAACGCGCGGCCTCGGCCTCGCCCGGCGTGCGCGCGACGACGGTGACGTCCATGCCCGCTTCCCGCAGGTGGCGGACCACCGCCGCACCGGTTCCCCGGGTCCCGCCCGTGACCGTCGCTCGCGGCGCCGACGGGGAGCGCTCCGCGCCGGACGTAGTTACTTCTATTTTCGCAGTCATTATGGCTGCTAGATTAGCAGTAAGTGGCTGGAGCGTCGAACGCCGACCGTTCGACTGTCCGACCGGCCGTCCGGAGGAGGAATTCGAGTGCCTGCACGCGTCCGCGTCGAGGACCGGGAGTGCCCGCTGTCGACGGCGATGTCGTACGTCGGGGAGTGGTGGACGATCCTGCTCCTGCACGACTGCTTCGACGGATACACACGCTTCGACCAGTTCCAGGCCAACATCGGCCTGTCCTCCAGCATGCTGACCACCCGGCTCAAGACGCTCGTCGACAACGGCATCCTGACCAAGCGCGTCTACCAGCAGCGTCCGGTACGGCACGAGTACGTGCTCACCGACTTCGGCCGCTCACTGCGGCCGATCCTGGTGGCGATGGCCGCGTGGCGGAACGAGCAGCTGGCGCCGTCCGAGCGCTCGATGGTGCTCGTCGACACCGACACCGGCCGCGAGGTGGAGCCGGTGACGGTCGACCCCGTCACCGGCCTGTCCGTGTCGGACCCTCGTTTCGCGTTCCGGTCCGGCCCGGCGGCGGGCGAGCAGATGCGGGCGCGCTACGCCGCCCCTGGGTGACCCGCGCGATCCGGGCGGGAGAACGAGGAAAGCCGGGCACAAAGTGCCCGGCTTCACCTGTCTTGAGTGGAGCTAAGGAGAATTGAACTCCTGACCTCCTGCATGCCATGCAGGCGCTCTACCAACTGAGCTATAGCCCCGCTGTTCGCTGTGTTTCCCTGCGTTTCCGCGCTGCGAACAAGAAGAACTTTAGCCTGTGACCTGCCGGAAAGTGAAATCCGGCCCGGGCCGCCCGAGGACGGCCCGCGAACGGCCTCCGAACAGCGCCTAGTCGTCGTCGCCGAGCACCGGCTCGGGAAGCGTGCCGGCGTTGTGCTCCAGCAGACGCCAGCCGCGCGCGCCCTCCCCGAGAACGGACCAGCAGCAGTTGGACAGCCCGCCGAGCCCTTCCCAGTGGTGCGCCTCCAGGCCCAGCAGCCGGCCGATCGTCGTCCTGATCGTGCCGCCGTGGCTGACCACGACGAGCGTGCCGTTCTCCGGGAGCTTCTCGGCGTGCTCCAGGACGACCGGGGCCGCCCGGTCGGCGACCTCGGTCTCCAGCTCGCCGCCGCCCCGGCGCACGGGCTCCCCGCGCTTCCACGCCGCGTACTGCTCACCGAAGCGCTCGATGATCTCCTGGTGGGTCAGCCCCTGCCAGGCGCCCGCGTACGTCTCACGGAGTGAGGCGTCGTGGGCGACGGTGAGACCGCTGACGGCGGACAGCTCGGCAGCCGTGGCCGCCGCCCGCCGCAGGTCGGAGGCGACGATGGCGTCCGGCTTCAGCGAGGCGAGCAGCCGGGCGGCGCGCCGGGCCTGCCCGACGCCGGCCTCGGTGAGCTCGATGTCCGTGGAGCCCTGGAAGCGGCGCTCCAGATTCCATGCCGTCTGGCCGTGTCGCCAGAGGACGATCCTGCGGCCCCTGCCGCTGCTGCTGCCGTTCAGCTCTGGTCACCTTCCGTGCCGCCGTTGAGCTGTGCGTGCTCCTCGGCCTTGCCGCGGGTCTTGATCGCGTCCTCGGGGAGGGCGATCTCCGGGCAGTCCTTCCACAGGCGCTCCAGCGCGTAGAACACGCGCTCCTCGCTGTGCTGGACATGGATGACGATGTCGACGTAGTCGAGGAGGATCCAGCGGGCGTCGCGGTCGCCCTCACGGCGCACCGGCTTGACGCCGAGCTCCTTCTGGAGCTGCTCCTCGATCTCGTCGACGATCGACTTGACCTGGCGGTCGTTGGGGGCCGAGGCCAGCAGGAAGGCGTCGGTGATCGACAGCACGTCGCTGACGTCGTAGGCGATGATGTCGTGCGCGAGCCGGTCGGCGGCCGCCTGAGCGGCAGCGTTGATGAGCTCGATGGAGCGGTCCGTGGCGGTCACATGCAGGCTTTCGTCGGCGGTCGGATGCAACCTCTAGGGTCTCACGGACCACCGACAGAGCCTTACTGCGTTGCACCGGCGGGCTTTCACCGCGTTTCACCGGCCGGCTTCCGCCGCGCTCACCGGCCGACGCCGGAGCGTCGGCCGGTGTCCCCGAGCGGGCTGGCGGGCTACTTGACCTCGTAGTCCTGGCCGAGAACCGCGGACACGTCGGCGTTGGCGGCCGGCTCGCCCTTCTTCACATCGCCCGCGGAGAGACCCAGGGTCTTGGCCACCTCGGTGGCCTTCTCCTTGTCCTCGGCGGACCGGTAGAGCACGACGGACGACGCCTCGGCCCCTGCCTTGCCGCTGTCCACGAAGGCGTAGCCGCCGTTGACCAGCTGGACCCGGGCGGCCTCCGCGGCCTTCTCGTTCCCGGTGGCGTTGCGGACGGCGACCCGGAGCGGAGCGCCCGCCTCGGGCGCCTTCACCGTGCCGCCGAGGATGTCCTTGACGACACCGCGGGTGTCCGCCTCGGTGAGCGTGCCGTCCCCCTGGACCGGCAGCACGGCCGTCTTGTAGTCGCCGACCTTGGCACGCGAGGCCAGCTTGGCGAGCGAGGCGCCGAGGTCCTTCTCGGGGAGGGACGGGTCGAGCACCTGGAGCAGCGTCTCGATGGTGACGGTCGCGGCCTTGGGGTCCTCGGAGATCTTGCGCAGGGTGGCCCGCATGACCTCGCCGAACCGCGTCAGCTGCTTGGCCTCGGGCTCGCCCGGCGCGCGGTACGTGGCGTACGCGACGGCCATCGGACCGCTGAGCGTCTGGCCCTCGCCCTTGTCCACCAGGGGCGACTCGCCCTTCTTGGCGCCGGGCACCTCGGTGTCGGTGTCGACCTCGATGTTGCCGACCAGCTCGACGAGGTTCTCCAGGTACGGGGTGTCCAGCCGCCAGGTGCCGGTGATCCGGGTGCCCAGGAGGGTGTCGATCGACTCCCGGGTGCCGGTCCTGCCGTCGTCCTCGACGGACTTGCCGAGCGTGGTGGTGGTCCCGTCGTCGCCCGCGACGGCGAGGGAGTTGGGCAGCAGGACGGTGGTGCCCTGCTTGGTGGTGGCGTTGTCGACGAGCAGCGCCGTCGAGGTGCCGCCCTTCTTCGTGTCGTGCAGGTGCACCACGATCATGTCGCGCTGCTGGGCGCCGGCGGCCACGGCCTTCTTCTCGTCCGATCCGGACAGCCCCGGGATCATGTCGGCGGACCAGAGGTAGCCGGCCCCGCCGACGACGACGAGAACGGCGACGACGATCAGCGCGACCATCCGGTTGCGGCCCTTGCGCCGGGCCTCCTCGCGCCGCTCACTGCGGCTCTCGGTGAACTTCAGCCAGTCGATGACGTCTTCGGAGTCCTCGTCGGGCTCCTCGATGAACGAGAACTGCTCGGTGCGGTAGTCCGGGGTGGGCTTGCGCTGCCCCGGAAGCCCGGGCTCGGCCTCCGCGTCCGCTGCCTCCGGTGACTGCGGCGGAGACGGCTGGTGGTGCTGGTGCTGCTGCTGTACGGGAGCCTGCTGCGGGGACTGTTCCGGTGCGGGGGCCGCGCCCTGTTGCGGGATGCTCCAGTGCTGGCCGGTGTCGACCGCCGTGGGCTGCTGCCCGGTGGCGTAGCCGTAGTCGGTGTAGGAGCCGTAGCCGTACCCCTGGTCGGCGCCCTGGTCCTGCTGCGGCTGGGGCGCCTGGCCCGGGTGCCGGCCGCCGTAGGGGTCGTAACCTTGGGGCTGCTGCTGGGGGTTGCCGTACGCGTCGTAGCCGTAGCCGGCGTCCTGGGTCGGGTGCCCCTGGCCCTGGCCCTGCTGGGCGGCGTAGGGGTCGTAGCCCTGGGGCTGCTGGCCCTGCTGGCCCTGCTGGTCGTACTGCTGCTGCCCCTGCTGCTGGTAGACCGGCTGCCCGTACGCGTCGTAGCCGACGATCTGCGGCTCTTGGTAGTACGGGTCGTACGGGTTCTGTCGGTCGTTCACCGGTGCCCCTCTCCGTGGCTCATTCGCCGCGGTACAGCTGGCGCTTGTCGATGTAGCGGACCACGCCGTCCGGCACCAGGTACCAGACCGGCTCCCCCTGCGCGACCCTCTCACGACAGTCCGTGGACGAGATCGCCAGCGCGGGCACCTCCACGAGGGAGACGCCGCCCTCGGGCAGCCCGTCGTCCGTGAGCACGTGACCCGGGCGGGTCACACCGATGAAGTGGGAGAGCGAGAACAGCTCCTCCGCGTCGCGCCAGGTGAGGATCTGGGACAACGCGTCGGCGCCGGTGATGAAGAAGAGGTCCGCCTCGCCGTGGACCTCGCGCAGGTCCCGCAGCGTATCGATGGTGTACGTCGGTCCGCCACGGTCGATGTCACTGCGGCTGACGGAGAACTGCGGGTTGGACGCGGTGGCGATGACCGTCATCAGATAGCGGTCCTCGGCCGGGGAGACCTTCTTGTGGCTCTTCTGCCACGGCTGCCCGGTGGGGACGAAGACGACCTCGTCGAGATGGAACTGGGCGGCCACTTCACTGGCCGCCACCAGGTGTCCATGGTGGATCGGGTCGAATGTCCCGCCCATCACGCCGATACGGCGCTTGCCGGGGCCGGTAGGCACTTCCTGCTCTCCCATGCGTGCAGAGCCTACTGGCACAGCTGTACGCCCCGACTCAGCGGTCGCGGTTGAAGCGGGTGGTGACCCACAGCAGGAACATCAGCGCGAGGAAGGCCAGGCCGCCGACGAGGTAGGGGTTGAGGCTTTCGTGGTTGCCGCCGCCCTCGCCTCCGGAGGCGAGGGTGGCCAGCTCGTGTGCGGTGCTCGTGAGGCTCATCTTCGGCAGGACCTATCGATCGTGAGGCGGAAGGAAGACGTCAGGCACATCGTATGCGGGACCCTCGGGCACGCTCACGGCGACTCAGTCGTTGTTGTCGTCGTTGCGGTATCCCCGCAGCAGGAACCAGGCGAGCAGCACCGCCCCGAGGATCGAGACGAGCAGCACGATCCGGAGGGTGCCGCCCGGTCCCTGCTCCTGGGACGCGGCGGCGAGCAGTACGGCGGTGTGCGGCATTCGGGCGCTCCTCAAAGTTATCCACAGCCCCCCGCACACCGTAGCGCCAGCGCATACGCTGGGTTTTGTCCGGGGGACGAGCAACGTCTCGTACGAACAGGGGGCCATCCATGACCGACAGCAGTCACGAGAACGTGCCGAGCAGGCAGCGCCGGCGATTCCCCGGGATCTCCTCCCGGGCCTACGAGCATCCCGCCGACCGCTCGGCCCTGGTGGCCCTGCGCAAGCTGACCGGGTTCGACACCGTGTTCAAGGCGCTCAGCGGGCTGCTCCCGGAGCGCAGCCTGCGGCTGCTCTTCCTCTCCGACTCCGTCCGGGTGAGCGACGCGCAGTTCGCCCACCTCAACGACATGCTGCGGGACGCGTGTTACATCCTGGACCTGGAGAAGGTCCCGCCGATGTACGTGAAGCAGGACCCGCAGCCCAACGCCATGTGCATCGGGCTGGACGAGCCGATCATCGTGGTCACCACCGGCCTGGTCGAGCTGCTCGACGAGGAGGAGATGCGGGCGGTGGTGGGCCACGAGGTGGGCCACGCGCTCTCCGGCCACTCGGTGTACCGGACGATACTGCTGTTCCTGACCAACCTCGCCGTGAAGGTCGCCTGGATCCCGCTGGGCAATGTGGCGATCATGGCGATAGTGACGGCGCTGCGCGAGTGGTTCCGCAAGTCGGAGCTGTCCGCGGACCGGGCCGGGCTGCTGGTCGGCCAGGACATCACGGCCTCGATGCGCGGCCTGATGAAGATCGCGGGCGGCAATCACCTCCACGAGATGAACGTGGACGCCTTCCTCGCCCAGGCCGACGAGTACGAGAAGGGCGGCGACCTCCGCGACTCCGTCCTGAAGATCCTCAACGTGCTGCCCCGGACGCACCCGTTCACCACCGTGCGGGCCGCCGAGCTGAAGAAGTGGTCGGAGACCCGCGACTTCCAGCGGATCATGGACGGCCACTACCCGCGGCGCGACGAGGACAAGGACACCTCGGTGACCGACTCGTTCCGGGAGTCCGCCTCGCACTACGCGGACACGGTGCGCACCAGCAAGGACCCGCTGATGAAGCTCGTGGGCGACATCGCCGGCGGCGCGGGAGACCTGGGCGGCAAGCTGCGCGACAAGTTCACCGGAGCCGGGGCCGGGGCTGGATCCGGGGCCGGGGGCGCGAAGGGCGGTTCCGCTACGGACGGGGACGAGACGTCGGGCCGGCCTGAGGACCCTGAGGAGGGGAGCCCGGGGACGTCGGGCCCGTCGGGGAGCTGACGGCCCCCAGGGTCCCGCAGAGCGCCGCCGTGGGCCGGCCCGTGGCGTACGGGTCGGTGGCGGCGGGTCCGCGGGCGTCCGCCCGTTCCCCGGCGAGGAGCGGGCGGAGCATCCCGGTCGCGTCGGCCGAGCAGGACTGCGGCCCTGCCTGGATGTAGGCGGTGCGTACCTCCAGGCGGTGCAGTCGCAGGTCCTCCCGGTCGAAGCGGAAGTGCAGCTCGCGCCGCACGGTGAACAGGGACGCGCCGTCCTCCCGGTGGGGCCCGTCCGCCGGGCGCAGGGCGTAGGTGAAGGTGTGGTCCGAGACGACGCCGAGGGCGCCCGCCGCCTCCTCCTCGTAGCGGAGGGTGCCGTGGACCCGGATCCGCGGGTCCGCGAGCTCCACCTGCTCCGGGTCGAAGCGCACGAGCCAGCCGGTGGCGGCGTGGCTCCCGTCGTCCGCCGGGCTGCTCAGACTCTGTTCGAACTGGGCGCGCTGGTCCGGATCGAGGAGGTGCTCGACCGGCCGGCGTACGGAGCCGGTGAGGACGTCGGGGTTCAGGGACGACTCCACCAGGTAGTCCTTGACCGTGGCGAGAGCGGCGGTGATCTGGCTGTCGGAGAAGTTCTGGGTGCGTTCCACGGCGGGGAAGTTGATGCCGGCCGCGCCCGAGCGGAATCCGGAGACCGGCTCGGTCCGGTACAGCCGCTCGGGTGACCCGCCCGGTACGGCGCCCCGGGGGGCCAGGGGGACGACGGTGGTCCGCAGGGGTTCGGCGCGCCGGACGGCCGGTTGGGGGTAGGGGCTCCGGAATCCGATGTAGACGGCCACGGCGAAGGCCAGGGCGATGAGGACGACCAGGGCTATGGCGGCCCGGGAGCCGCCGCCGCTACGGACGGTGACCTGCGCCTCGGGCAGGGTGCGGACGGCGCGGGCGTGCTCGCCCATCCGTTCCTGCGCCGAGTACTCCTGCATCCGGGCAGCCTGGACGAACGATTCGTCGAAGACGAGCGAGCGGTATTCGTCCTCGCCGCCCGCGGGGTTCTCGGGCGGGCCGTCCGGCGGTTCTGAGCGGCCTGTCATGACTTCTCTCCCGATCTCCACACCGGTCGGTTCGGTGCGCAACGGTCTGCTTCGGACGAGCGGCGTCCGGCAGCGAGAAGCCCCCCTGGGAACGAGGGGTCACATCTTCAGGGTAGGTCGATTGCGGTCCGCGTAAACGCGGAGAACCCCGGGAAGTGCGAGGGCGAAGGGGGCGGTCATCGGCGAACGGGTGACGTGAGGGGGCGGGCTCAGGGCACCCGGGGCTCGGCGGAGACCGCGGGGCGGGAGTAGTCCGCGGAGGCCGACGGGGCGGCCCCGGGCTTGTCCACCCCGCTGGTGGCGGGTGGCGGCACCTGGTCCTGGCCGTTGTTCGAGGCGCCCCGGTAGACCGCGCTGAAGGCGAGGGAGACCATGCCGACGCCCATCAGCACGGCCAGCAGCCAGGCGACCGGGCGGTGCCAGCGGGCGGAGTTGCGGTAGGGGCGCAGGGAGCCGCCGTGGCGGCCGTAGGGGCCCGGGGCGGGGTCGTCGTCGTCCCCGACGCCGTGGTCCGGGTCGTAGTCGAGGTCGTGGGGGTCGTGGTAGCCCCGGGTGCGGCCGTAGAGGCCGTATTCGTCGTCGGCGCGACGGCTCCGGCGGGCGCGGGCCGCGTCGGCCTCGGCGCGGGCCTCGGCGGCGGCGAGCAGGCGCTCCACGGCGGTGGGCTCATGGACGGGCGCCGACCGGACGAAGTCCTCGTCGAACACCACGGAGGCGAAGTCCTCGTCCGCGCCCCCGCGGTCGTCGTCGGGCTCCCAGCCGTCAGGAAACGGCTTGCCCCCCACGTCGTCCGGCACGGATTCAGCGTAGCCCCGTCGGGACCTTTTGGGCAGGGACCCCGCGAACTCCCCCGGATCGACGGGGGCGAACATGCGGTCGGCCCCTCCTGGCGGGAGGGGCCGACCGGAGGGGCCGAGGCGGGTCCGGGCGGGTCTAGCGGATGTGCCCGTCGCCCGTGACGATGTACTTCGTCGAGGTCAGCTCGGGCAGGCCCATCGGACCGCGGGCGTGGAGCTTCTGCGTGGAGATGCCGATCTCGGCGCCGAAGCCGAACTGCCCGCCGTCCGTGAAGCGGGTGGAGGCGTTCACGGCGACCGTGGTCGAATCGACCAATTGGGTGAACCGGCGGGCGGCGGCCTGCGAGGTGGTGACGATCGCCTCGGTGTGGCCGGAGGTCCAGAGCCGGATGTGGGCGACCGCCGCGTCCAGGGAGTCGACGACCGCCGCCGCGATGTCGTAGGAGAGGTATTCGGTCTCCCAGTCCTCCGTCGTCGCCGGGACCACCGTGGCCTTGGTGGAATCGGCGTGGGCGAGCACCCGCTCGTCGCCGTGCACGGTGACCCCGGCATCGGCGAGCGCGTCCAGGGCGAGCGGCAGGAAGGCGTCCGCCACGTCCTTGTGGACGAGCAGGGTCTCGGCGGCGTTGCAGACGCTGGGGCGCTGGGCCTTGGAGTTGATCAGGATATCGACGGCCATGGCCAGGTCCGTCTGCGCGTCGACGTAGACGTGGCAGTTTCCGGTGCCCGTCTCGATGACGGGGACGGTGGACTGCTCGACGACCGTGCGGATCAGGGAGGCGCCTCCGCGCGGGATGAGGACGTCGACCAGGCCGCGGGCCCGCATCAGTTCCGTCACGGAGTCGCGGCTCTCGCCCGGGACGAGCTGCACCGCGTCGGCCGGCAGTCCGGAGCCGCCGACCGCGTCGCGCAGGACCCGGACGAGGGCGGTGTTGGAGGCGTAGGCGGAGGAGGAGCCGCGCAGCAGGACCGCGTTGCCGGACTTCAGGCAGAGGGCGGCGGCGTCGACGGTGACGTTGGGCCGGGCCTCGTAGATGATGCCGACCACGCCGAGCGGGACCCGCACCTGGCGGAGGTCGATGCCGTTGGGCAGGGTCGAGCCGCGCACCACTTCGCCGACCGGGTCGGGCAGGGCCGCCACGTCCCGTACGTCGGCGGCGATGGCGCGGATGCGTTCCGGGGTGAGGGTGAGGCGGTCGATGATGCCTTCGCTCGTCCCGGCCTCGCGGGCGCGCTCGACGTCCTTGGCGTTGGCCTCGACGATCTCGCTCGTACGCACTTCGAGGGCGTCGGCGATGGCCAGCAGCGCGTCGTCCTTGGCCGCGCGCGGAAGTGGCGCGATGTCGGCGGCGGCGGCACGGGCCCGGTAGGCGGTCTGCGCGACCGGGGAGAGGTTGTCGTAGGGCGAGAGCGTGGTCATGCCCGCAGAGTAATGCGCGCTCTGCGGGCATCCGTCACGTATCCCGTGATGCGAGACGGCCGGCCCGAGGTGCGGACGCACCGGGATTGCCCCCGGAATGCCCCGGATCGCCCCCGGGATCGCCTCTTGGATCACCCCCGGGTCAGTAGGGGTGCACGCCCACGGGGGCCGCGGGCGGCGGTCCGTAACCCTCGGCGATCCGCAGGTGGTAGGTCTCGCGGTCGATGACTTCGAGGCCGACGATCTCCCAGGGCGGGAGCCGGGCGCTGGAGCGGTGCTCGCCCCACAGCCGCAGCGCCACCGCGGCCGCGTCGTGCAGATCGCGGGCCTCTTCCCAGTAGCGGATCTCCGCGTGGTCGTTGGCGTAGCGGCTGGTCAGCAGGAAGGGATGGTCGTGGGCGAGCTGTTCCAGGCCGCGTCTGACCTCGCTCAGCGGCGTCTCGGCGCCCGAGACGCTGAGGGTGATGTGCCAGAGCTTCGACTGCGGGGACTCCTCCTTCGCCGTCGTGACCGGCTCCCGTCCGACGGTGTCCGCCGGGAGTGGATTCCGGTCGAAATCCGCCCCCGCTCCGACGCTCGTCAGGGCGCGGTTGGCCGTGCCTCGGGGCGGCGCCCCCGGGCGCGCTCGTCTCACCGGCGGCCTCCTGTGATGTGTTGCTGTGCGGTACCCCTGTTTCCCCACTACAAAGTGGACCAGTCCACAGCCGGGCGTGGGGTGGTTTTGGTAAAGGTCCCTGCCGGAGAGCGGGACTTTCAGCCGATTCAGGAGGTGAGGCGCGGCACGAGGAGGACCAGATCGTCCCTGTGTACGACCTCGCGCTCGTAGGCGGGCCCCAGTTCGCGGGCCAGGTCCCGGGTGGAGCGGCCGAGCAGCTGGGGGATCTCCTTCGCGTCGAAGTTGACGAGGCCGCGGGCGATCGGGGTGCCGTGCGGGTCGCGCAGTTCGACGGGGTCGCCGGCGCTGAACTCGCCCTCGACGGCGGAGATTCCGGCGGGCAGCAGTGAGGTGCGCCGCTCCACCACGGCCCGTACGGCGCCGTCGTCGAGGGTGAGCGCGCCCTGCGGGGTGGAGGCGTGGGCCAGCCACAGGAGCCGGTCGGCGGAGCGGCGGCCGGTGCGGTGGAAGTACGTGCCGGTGTCGCGGCCCGCGAGCGCGTCGGCGGCCCGGCTGGCGGAGGTGAGGACGACGGGGACGCCGGCGGCGGTGGCGATGCGGGCGGCCTCGACCTTGGTGACCATGCCGCCGGTGCCCACGCCCGCCTTCCCGGCGCTGCCGATGGTGACGCCCGCCAGGTCCTCGGGGCCGGTGACCTCGGCGATGCGGGAGGCGCCGGGGGTGCCGGGCGGTCCGTCGTAGAGGCCGTCCACGTCGGAGAGCAGGACGAGCAGGTCGGCGTGGACGAGGTGGGCGACGAGGGCGGCGAGCCGGTCGTTGTCGCCGAAGCGGATCTCGTCGGTGGCGACGGTGTCGTTCTCGTTGACGACGGGGACGGCGCCCATCTCCAGGAGCTTGTCCAGGGTGCTGTAGGCGTTGCGGTAGTGGCCGCGGCGGCTGGTGTCGTCGGCGGTGAGGAGCACCTGGCCGACGCGGACGCCGTAGCGCGCGAACGAGGCGGTGTAGCGGGCCACGAGGAGGCCCTGGCCGACGCTGGCGGCGGCCTGCTGGCGGGCCAGGTCCTTGGGCCTGCGGACGAGGCCGAGCGGGGCGAGTCCGGCGGCGATGGCTCCGCTGGAGACGAGGACGACCTCGCGTTCGCCGCCGTCCCTGACCTTGGCCAGGACGTCCACGAGGGCGTCGACGCGGTCGGCGTCGAGGCCGCCGGATGCGGTGGTGAGCGAGGAGGACCCGATCTTGACGACGACCCTGCGGGCGCCGGTCACCGCCGACTCACGGCCCGACGGCCTCAGCTCTGCCACGTGCTTCCTCGCTCTGGATCGCCCCGGTGTCCGACGGGGGCGCGCGTGCCGCCCCCGGCACAGCACAGTACGCGAGCGGCCGCCCCCGCTGCCTGCCGGTTTCGCTCGGTGGACAGCGGCGGGGCGGCCGGTGGGATCAGCTCTGCCGCTCGTCCTTGACGGCGAGCATCCGGTCGACGACGCGGGCGGCGGCGCGGCCGTCGGAGGGATCGCAGAAGTCGACCCGGAACTGGGCGTACTTCTCCTTGTACTCCTCGCTCACCGCGTCGATGTTCCGGATCGCGGAGACGAGCTCGTCGGAGGTCTTGATCAGCGGCCCGGGGGCGCGGGAGGTGAAGTCGAAGTAGAAGCCGCGCAGGGTGTCGCGGTAGTGCTCCAGGTCGTACGTGAAGAAGAGCATCGGCCGCCCGGAGTGCGCGAAGTCGAACAGCACCGAGGAGTAGTCCGTGATCAGCACGTCGGCGATCAGGTAGAGGTCGGCGATGTCCGGGTAGTACGTGACGTCGTGGACGAAGCCCTGTCCGGCGCCGGGGATGGAGTCGAGGACCTTGTGGTGCTTGCGGTAGAGCAGCACGTGGTCCTCGCCGAGCTCGCGGCGGGCGGCCTCGACGTCGATCCGGTTGTCGAGCTTGAAGCGGCGTCCGCCGTAGCGCTGGTCGTCGCGCCAGGTGGGGGCGTACAGGACGACCTTCTTGCCCGGGGGGATGCCGAGCTTCTCCCGTACGGCCGCGGCGCGCTTGACGCGGTCGGGGGCGTGGAAGACGTCGTTGCGCGGGTAGCCCGCTTCCAGGACCTCGCACTGGAGGCGGAAGGCGTTGGTCATGATCGGGGTGGTGAAGGCGTTCGGCGTGATGAACAGGCTGTACTGGCGCGAGCGCTGCGGGAGGCTCGCGATGTAGGCCAGGTTCGCCTTGGGGGTGCCGAGGAGGTCGGCGCCGATGCGCTTGAGCGGGGTGCCGTGCCAGGTCTGGACGACGACCTGGCCCTTGCGGCGGACGAACCACTCGCGGATGCCGCCGTTGGTGACGACGTACCGGCTGCGGGCCAGTGCCTCGTACCACTCCTCGCTGCCCCACTCGACGCCGCGGACGCCGGGCGGCAGGACGACCTGCTGGTCGTGGACCATCGCGATGTGCTCGACCTCGGTGCCGCGCCGCTTGAGCTCCTCGTAGACCGCGCGGGGCGAGTCGGAGAACTGCTTGCCGCCGAAGCTGTTGTAGAGCACGGCCTCGCGCAGCGGCAGCTCGCGCTGTCCGGGGGTGTAGAGGTCGCGCATGAGGCGTTGGCGGTAGGCGCCGCGCAGCTCCGGGGCGAGGACCGGGCCGGACTCCACGAAGATCCGGTCGAAGTCGAGCCGCTCGACGGTGTACGTGCGGTGCTCGCCCCGGTGGGCCAGCGGCAGCGTGCCGACGAGGTCGGGGCGGATCGTGACGGGCAGGTCGCGGGTGTGGTCCCACTCGGTGCGCAGGCGCAGACGCGGCATCCAGCGGCCGGCGCGCAGCGGCACGGTGCCCTCGTAGGTGGGCATGGTGTCCGGGCGCAGGCGGGCGGTGAAGCGGCCGTCGGCGAATTCGACGGGCAGCGGGCGGTCCTCGTTGCGGCCGGTGTGGCGCAGGACCATCTTCATCTGCTCGGCCGGGCCGGTGTAGACGCCGGAGAGGACCAGCTCGCCCTCGGCGCTCCACTCGACGCGGTCGACGAGGGGCTGGACCGTGCGTACCTGCGGGGTGACGTTCCCCACGCCGTCGGTGAGGATCGCGAACTCGCGTCCCCCGGGCAGCGGGTGGACCCCGGTGACGGGCTCGGCTCCATGGGTGGCGCGGCGGGTGGTGCCGTCGGCGAAGACGATCAGTGCGCGGTACTTGACGGCCTTGCCGGGCCGTACGGCGTCGACGGGCAGGTCCGCGAAGTCCAGGCGGGCGGTGTGGCGGAGCCAGCCGTCGGCGCCGGTCCCGCTCTGCTGGAGCGGGAGGTCGGTGGTGAAGCCGCTGGGCTCGTGGTCGATCCGCAGGGCGGTGGGGTGCGTGCCCGCGGGGGTGGTGCGGCGGGAGCGCAGGGTGACGGTGAGGCTCTCGGCGTCGGCTTCCTGGGCGATGATCTCGGCGGGGACGACGTCCACGGTGAGCTTGAGCCGGTTGCGGTCGAAGCCGGCGACGAGGCGGACGCCGTCGTCGAGGATCCGGGTGGAGCTGTGGCCGGCCGCGCCCGCGTTGTTCTTGGTGATGCTGCCGACCGACATGCCGCCGGGGCGCGGGATGCCGATGCCGAGCCGCCAGGTGCCCGGCTGCCACTGGCCGCGTACGCGCAGCCGGGACGGGTCGATGCCGATCTCGAAGCCGGACCGGTCGTAGTTGTGCAGGGCGCCCTTGGCCTCGGCGGTGGCGCGGGGTTCCAGGACGGTGCGGATCCGCAGCGGGAGGGTGGAGCGGCTGCCCCGGCGGCGGAGCACGGCGACGCGCAGGGAGCGTTTCCCGGTGGCGGAGGGGACGTTGGGGATGTAGGCGTAGCCCTTGACGAGGAGTTTGCCGTCCTCCCAGCCGAGGTCCAGGAGCTTGCCGCGTACGGGCAGTTCGCTGCGGTTGAAGTTGCGCACGGAGGAGGGGAGCGAGGAGCTCTCGACGCCGGGCAGCTCGATGCGGGCGCGCCGCAGGCCGCGCACGGAGAAGACTCCCGGGTTCTCGCGCTCGTAGTGCAGCAGGTCGGCCAGCTCGTCGCCGCGGCCGCTGGCCGCCAGGTGCCACTTGACCCGGGCCATCGGGGAGAACTGCCGTACGACCTTGGGGGCGGCGCGGTCCAGGAATTCCTTGGCCGCTCGGTGGAATTCGGGGCGCTCCTCGACCGGAGTCTCCGGGAAGTACTGCATGAGCCGGCCGAGCTCGTCGGGGATCGCTTCGAGGGACGCCACGGGGGGAGCCTTTCCGAGGGGGCGTGCGCATGGTGAACCCCGGCATAACGGGGCGTGAATGAGACGCAGACAGTATCTCGCTCACGCACGCGTCATGACGTCACATCAGCCGCATTCGGCCCCGGCCGAAAGTCACCGGACCCCCCGTTTCACCTGCTCGACAGCCGCCTTCCGGGCTCGGGGGTCCGAGGTGACCGCACTGTTGTTCGCAGGACCCGACGGGCCCTGCGGACGATGCGTCGGGCCTTGCGGACGGCGCGGCGGGTGACCGGCACGTGCGGCACGGGCTCGGGCGGCTTGACGCGCTTGCCTTCGACCCACTCGGGCACGGTCACCTCGTAGGTGCTGCGCGGCAGCCTCCTCGCCCTGGTGAACTGCGGATACATCAGCTGCATCCGGGGAGGGCTCTGCCTGCGGACCACTTCGGGCTCCTGCTTGTCCCGCAGGACGCGCAGGAAGTCGAGCAGCAGATCGAGCCTGCCTCGGGCCACGCAGGTCAACCTGATCCGCTCGTTGACCTTGAGCAGGGAGGCGAGGCCCGGGGTCCAGTAGGCCTTCATCAGCGGTGCGGCGAGGGCCAGCTTCTCGCGCTGCGCCGAGGCCGGAAGTTTCAGCAGTCCGGGTCCGAACTGAGGAAGCAGCGTGATAACGAACGGACGTACCATCAGGGCGTCCCGCCGGGGTCCGGCCGGCACATGGGCGGCGATCAACCCCGTGAGCGCCCGGGCGGAGTCGAACCGCAGGACGTAACTCCCGCGCTTGGTCGCCTGGTTGCCGTCGGCCCGGCCCACCAGGTAGTAGCAGGTGTAGTCGGCGACCACGGAGACACCGTTGCCGCGCAGATACGCCTCCATGGTGAACAGGGCGTCCTCGCCGGTCTTCAGCGTCTCGTCGAAGGTCATGCCGAGCCGGACGAGAAGGTCGCGCCGGAACAGCTTCTGCGCGCTCAGCGTGAATTTGATGTTGGAGGAGTACAGGTCGGCGCGGTCGACCGTCTTCTTCCACATGGACTTCGGGGCGCCTCGATCGACCCCGACGACCTTCCCCAGGACGACGTCCGTGCCGGCCCGGTCCCCCATCGCCACCATGCGTTCCAGGGCTTCCTCGCCGAAGTAGTCATCGGCGTCGAGGAAGAAGACATAGCGGCCGCGGGCCAGCCCCAGGCCCCGGTTGCGCGGGCCACTGGGACCCCCGGAGTTGGCCTGCCGGACCACCCGGGTGGGGATGGCGGTGCGGGCGGCGAACTCTTCGAGGTACTCGCCCGTGCCATCCGTGGAGCCGTCATCGACCGCGATGATCTCCAGCCGGTCCGCACCGATCGTCTGCGCCTCGACGGACTCCAGACACCGGACCAGGTAGGGCATCGCTTCATATGCTCCGACGATCACACTGACATCGGGCACGTCGTTCGTCCTGGGCATGTCGACCATGTGCACTCTTTGATTTGATCACGAAAGAGGCGAATTGTCCGACCATGCGCTTTTTGCCCACTGCCGCGCCGAACGACCCGTAGATCCCCCTCCTCAAGTGAGATGGACGAGCCGTCGGCCAGGTTGCTTCCTTTTTCGGACAGTATGATTCTGAAAGTTGGCCGATCAGCGTGTCGACGTCGGTTCCGTGACGGCCTCGACGTCGGGCACTCCGTCCGCGTCCGTGACCGCTTCCGGCTCCGGCGCGCCCGCTTCCGGGTCCAACACCGCCAGCCTCTGCTCCTTGAGACGCTGATCGATGTTCGCGTTACGCGCCTCGGCCCTGGCCGCGAGGTCGGCGACCGCGGCGTTGAAACGCTCCATGGAGGTCGGCTCGTCAGGACCGAGAAGGTAGGTCTTGAGCTCGCGCCGGGCCTCGATCAGCGTGTCCGCCGCCGGGTCGGACACCGCGGCGAGCAAGGCGTCCAGCTCCTCGGCCCCGTTGGACAGGATGACCGCGGCACGCACCGCGGTGTTCTGCCGCTTGAACTCCTCGGCGCCGAGTGCGGCGGAGTCGGTGACCGCGTACGGCTTGCCGCTCGCGATGAAGTCGGAAACCACACTGGAAATGTCCGAAACCATGGCGTCGGACTCGTTGAAGCAGTCGTACAGCTTGGGCTGCGCTCCGGTCACCGTGCGGTGCTCCCACCAGCCGAAGGAGCGCCAGTAGGCGTCGTTCCACTGGGCCCGCAGCGCCGCCGTCTCCTTCTCGCGCGCCTCGTCCACGAGGCTGACCCGCGACTCCTGCGCGTCGTCGCCCTTCGACCGGCCCGGTGCGGCCAGCTCGGCGAGCCGGGCCTCGACCCGCTCCAGCTCGGTCCGGGCCGCGCTCTGCTCGGCGCAGGCGGCTGCCGCCTCCCGCGCCCAGCGGGGTTCGGCGGCGCGCTCGGCGGCCGCCGCCTGCAGCATGGCCCTGATCCGGGCATCGGCCGCCTTGGCCTTCGCGCTGCGGATCCCGGTGAAGGGGTGCGGCTTGTAGATGATCCGCACCGGATCCTCGGCGGCCAGCAGCCGCCGGACGATGTTCTCGCCGGCCGACAGCAGGGACGTATTGCCCGGATCGTCGTCCCAGCCCTCCCACGTGGGGGCGTACAGCACGGTCGGGACGGGGTGCTCGGCCGAGCCGCTCCAGCCCTTGATGGGCTCCAGCTGCGGACGTCCGACCTCCACGATGTCCTCGTCCCGGATGCCCACGTCGGCGAGCGCGTACCGGTCGCGACCCGCCCGGCCCGCCGTCCACACCTCGTCGTACACCTTGGAGTACGGGTTGACGCTCGCCAGCTTGTCGCTGTCGCCGTGGCCGATGAACACATGCTTCATCGTCGGCACCCGCAGGATGTGGATGTTCTTGCCCACGTTCGCCGGGTAGAGGCAGACGCGGACGGTGGACAGGTCCAGGTTCATCAGGTGCGTGGCGGCCGGGACGCAGATCACCGGTACGGAGGTCTCGGCCAGCTGCGCCGTCAGAGCCCGCTCCCGCATGATGATCAGCGGCCGGCCCTCCGTACGGGCCATCGCGTCGAGCCACATGTTGCCCTGGTAGGCGGACTCGTTGGATCCGGAGAAGTAGAGGACCGTCGTCGGCCGGTACTCGCGCAGCCAGCCGTCCACGGCCTTGAGCACCGTGGCGGGCGGTGGCACCTGACGGCTGCCGCGCAGATACGGGACGAGCAGCAGGATGTAGACGACGGCGAGCGTCACCGTGAGCCCCGCGCCGAGGTACCCGATCAGATCCACCCCGGTCCGGGCCGCGATCAGCGTGCCCACGAAGGCCGGGATGTCCAGGTGCAGCATCTTCTCGCCGGCGCGGTGCAGCAGCACCCTGGGGGGAGCGTCCGGAATGCGAATGGTGTGCAGGTCCACATTGCGTGTGACGACAGGCATGACACGGCGCAGCCGGATCAGCGTGCTCAGAGCACCGTGCGGGGCCTGCAGACCGTAGAAGACGAGGAAGCACGCGGCCGCCGCGTAGAAGAGCGGCTCCTCCGCCAGATCCAGGCGGGCCAGCAGCAGGAGCAGCATCATCTGGCGGAGCAGGAAGCGGATGGGCAGTCCCGCCCTGACCTTGCTCAGCCGGTTGATCAGATAGCTCCCCCGCTGGTGCAGATACCAGTCGGCGGCATAGGTGGTGGCCGCGGCCGCCACGAAGAACCAGAGCTGAGGAATGAGCGCAGCGATGAGGACGCAGGGATAACCGAGCCCCATCAAGATCGCTGCCGCCAGTTCCGACCTGCTGCCCACACGGGCGAGGCGAATGGCTGTCGAAATCACGAAGAACCTGCTCCAGGGAGGGGGGTGCCTGTTGATTCACGTGTTGCGGAATATGTGAAGGTACCGCTTTACGCAGTCGGGCCCCTGTGTTCGCATGATGCGATCACAGAGGCCCGAAAGGGATGTTTGTCAAGCAGTATTACACATCTTCCTGACGGTCGAGCACGGAAGCCAACGCCTGTTCGAACCCGGAGGCTTCGGAGGCACCGCGCGTCGGGTCCTGCTGCCGTACGTCTATGACATGACCGGTCAGCGCGGAGAGCAGGACGTCCAGCGAGGTGCGCGCCACGGCCTCCGAGGAGAGCAGCGAGCCCTCGGGCTCCTGGCCGAACGCCTTGGTGCGCATCGGCGTCGCGGTGCGCTCCGGGTTCACACAGTTGACCCGGATGCCCTCGCCCGCCCACTCGTCGGCGAGCGCCTGGGTGAGATTCACCATGGCGGCCTTGGTGGAGGAGTAGAGGCTGTACTCGGCGCGGCCCCGGGTGTAGCTGCTGGAGGTGTAGAGCAGCAGCTGGCCCTGGGTCTCGGCGAGGTACTTGTACGAGGCGCGGGCGATCTGGACGGGCGCCAGGTAGTTGACGTTGAGCGCTTCCTGGATCGTCGTGTTGTCGGTCTCGGCCAGCTTGCCGATCCGCAGCACGCCCGCGGTGTTGATGACGTAGTCGACACGGCCGGTCTCGCCGTACGCCTTGGAGAGCGCGTCGTCCACGTGCTCCGGGTTCTCGACGTGCGTACCGGTGGTGGAGCGGCCCAGCGCGTAGACGTTCGCGCCGTAGGCCTCGGCGAGGGACGCGATGTCGGCGCCGATGCCGTACGAACCGCCGAAGACGACGAGGGTCTTGCCGGTGAGGAGCTCCCGGTAGGCGGCCTCGTCGGCCTGGCGCGGGGCGGCGGTGGAGGCCAGCTGGAAGAGCTTGTCGGTGATGAAGACGTCGACCGGCTGGGTGACCTTCATGTTGTACTCGTCGCCCGCGACCACGTAGATCGGCACGTCGGGGAGGTACTTGAGGACGACCGAACAGTCGTCGGTGGCCTGGAAGTTGGGGTCCCCCGCCGCGACCTCGTACGCCCTGCGGATCGTGGAGAGCTTGAAGGCCTGCGGCGTCTGGCCGCGGCGCAGCCGGGAGCGGTCGGGCACATCGGTGATGAACTCGCCGTCGCCGCCGTGCGTGCGGGTCACGATGATGGTGTCCGCGGAGGGGATGGCGACGTCGACGGCCTGGTAACGGCCGAGGGCGTCGACGCAGTCCTTGATCACGCGCTGTGACAGCAGGGGGCGCACCGCGTCATGGAAGAGGACGTTGCGGTCCTCGCCCTCGGCGAGGCCCTCGCCGAGCGCCGCGATGGCACGCTCGGTGGTCTCGTTACGGGTGGTGCCGCCCTCGATGATGCGCGTGACCTTGGTCAGACCGGCCTTGGCAACGATCTTTTCGATCTCGGGCACGAACCCGGGCGCCATCAGCACGATGACGTCGTCGATGTCCTCGGCGTTCTCGAAGATGGTGAGCGTGTGCTCGATGACAGCCTTGCCGGCGATCTTCAGCAGCTGCTTGGGGATCGACAGTCCCACGCGCTGTCCGGTACCACCTGCGAGCACGACGGCTGTGGTCCGGGGCTTGGCTTCATGGTGCACAGACACAGACGACCTACCTTGCTATGACGGGGGAACGGTGTGATGGTCGCACTCTCCGTGACCGCCGCGCAAGGCGAGTGCCATGGTCCGCTTGCCCTGCGGAAACCCGCAGTTCACCATCTGGCCAGGGAGGTTGGGGCGGGCCGGACACCTCCGCGGAGTGATGGAATCCACAGAGGTGTTGCGTAATCCGTACATACGCGGCGGACGGGCCCCGCACCGCCGTCCCGGAGCTGCCTCCGGAACGGCGGTTTCCGGCCAGGTTCGCCCCTAGAAGGGGTCGAACTCGTCGTACTCCTTCTCCGCGTCGTCGCGCTCGGAGTCACGGTCCCGGCGGCGCTGCGCGGCGGGGCGCGGCTCCTCCAGGCGGTGGTCCTCGCCGCGGCGGCCGAGCATCTCGGCGCCGGCGGTCACGGTCGGCTCCCAGTCGAAGACGACCGCGTTCTCCTCGGGACCGATCGCGACGCCGTCGCCGGCCCGGGCGCCCGCCTTCATCAGGGAGGCCTCGACGCCGAGGCGGTTGAGCCGGTCGGCGAGGTAGCCGACGGCCTCGTCGTTGTTGAAGTCGGTCTGGCGCACCCAGCGCTCGGGCTTCTCGCCGCGCACCCGGTAGATGCCCTCGTCGTCCAGGGTGACGGTGAAGCCCGCGTCGTCGACGGCCTTGGGACGGATGACGATGCGGGTCGCCTCCTCCTTCGGCTTGGCGGCACGCGCCTCGGCGATGATCCCGGCGAGCGCGAAGCTCAGCTCCTTGAGGCCCTTGTGCGCGATGGCGGAGACCTCGAAGACCTGGTAGCCGCGGGCCTCCAGGTCGGGGCGGATCATGTCGGCGAGGTCCTGGCCGTCCGGGATGTCGACCTTGTTGAGGGCGACGATGCGCGGCCGGTTCTCCAGCCCGCCGTACAGCCGCAGCTCCTCCTCGATCATGTCGAGGTCGGAGACGGGGTCGCGGTCGGACTCCAGGGTGGCGGTGTCCAGGACGTGCACGAGCACCGAGCAGCGCTCGACGTGCCGCAGGAACTCCAGGCCGAGGCCCTTGCCCTGGCTGGCGCCGGGGATGAGCCCGGGGACGTCCGCGATGGTGTAGACGGTCGAGCCGGCGGTGACGACGCCGAGGTTCGGCACGAGGGTGGTGAACGGGTAGTCCGCGATCTTCGGCTTGGCCGCGGAGAGCACCGAGATCAGCGAGGACTTGCCCGCGCTCGGGTACCCCACGAGGGCCACGTCGGCGACGGTCTTGAGCTCCAGGACGATGTCCCGGCTCTCCCCCGGCTCGCCGAGCAGCGCGAAGCCCGGGGCCTTGCGGCGGGCCGAGGCCAGCGCCGCGTTGCCGAGGCCGCCGCGGCCGCCCTGACCGGCCACGAAGGTCGTGCCCTGGCCGACGAGGTCGGCGAGCACGTTCCCGTCCTTGTCCAGCACCACGGTGCCGTCCGGCACGGGCAGGACCATGTCCTGGCCGTCCTTGCCGGAGCGGTTGTCGCCGGCGCCGGGCTGGCCGTTGGTGGCCTTGCGGTGGGGGCTGTGGTGGTAGTCCAGCAGCGTGGTCACGGACTGCTCGACGACGAGGATCACATCGCCGCCGCGTCCGCCGTTGCCCCCGTCGGGGCCTCCCAGCGGCTTGAACTTCTCACGGTGGACGGAGGCGCAGCCGTGGCCTCCGTTACCCGCGGCGGCATGCAGCTCGACGCGGTCCACGAAGGTGGTCATGGTTGGTGCCTCCAGGTACAGCAGGAAAATACGGAATTGTCTCTGTCGTAACACGCCGAGGGCGGACCCGCTTCCCCGTTCGCCGGGAAAGCTGAGATCCGCCCTCGGAAGGTGCTGTGTGTCGTTCTGCGCGCGTCGGGAAACTCAGACGGCGAGCGGAACGATGTTCACGACCTTGCGGCCACGGTGCGTACCGAACTCCACCGCACCGGCGGTCAGCGCGAACAGCGTGTCGTCGCCGCCACGGCCGACGCCCGTGCCCGGGTGGAAGTGGGTGCCACGCTGGCGGACCAGGATCTCACCGGCGTTGACGGCCTGACCGCCGAAGCGCTTCACGCCGAGCCGCTGAGCATTGGAATCGCGCCCGTTCCGAGTGGACGATGCGCCCTTCTTGTGTGCCATGTGTTCTCAGTCCCTTACTTCGCAGCCGCGGGGATACCGGTGACCTTGATCGCCGTGTACTGCTGGCGGTGACCCTGGCGACGGCGGTAGCCGGTCTTGTTCTTGTAGCGAAGGATGTCGATCTTCGCGCCCTTGTGGTGGTCCACGATCTCGGCCGTGACCTTGATGCCGTCCAGCACCCACGGGTCGCTGGTGACCGCGTCACCGTCGACAACGAGCAGGGTCGAGAGCTCGACCGTGTCGCCAACCTTGGCAGTGGAAATCTTGTCAACCTCAACGATGTCGCCGACAGCTACCTTGTGCTGGCGACCACCGCTGCGCACGATGGCGTACACGCGGATCTCTCTCTCGCTCGGAACGGATCCCCTGATGCCAGCCGCTCGCACGGGCCGGGGCCCGGGACGATCCGGAAGGATGAGCGGCCTCTCCTGGCGGACGGCGCGAACACCGACCGTTACCGGGAGGGATGTGCTCAGGGGTAGGTGCGTACGGAAACACACCGAGGGTCAAGATTACGGGGCAGGGTACGGGCGGTCAAACCGGGTCGGCGGCCCCCGGGCTTCCCGCCCGATTCCCGTCGGAAAATGCCCCGCGAACCCTATGCTTTCCGGTCATATCTGCTCTCCGGAAGGCGCAGCACGTGAATCACAGGGTCCAGCCCACCGCCCAGGTCGACGAGACAGCCGAGATCGGGGCGGGCAGCACCGTCTGGGAGCTGGCGCAGATCCGCGAGGGGGCCCGGCTCGGCAGGGACTGCGTCATCGGCCGCGGCGCGTACATCGGCGCCGGCGTGCGGCTCGGGAACAACGTCAAGGTGCAGAACCTCGCCCTCGTCTACGAGCCGGCCGAGCTGGCCGACGGGGTGTTCGTCGGCCCCGCCGTCGTCCTCACCAACGATCGCCATCCGCGTTCCGTGGACCCCGAGGGCCGGCAGAAGCGCGGCGGCGACTGGGAGGCCGTGGGGGTGAAGGTGGCCGAGGGCGCCTCCCTCGGCGCCCGCTCGGTCTGTGTGGCGCCGGTACGGATCGGCCGCTGGGCGATGGTGGCCGCCGGAGCCGTCGTCACCACGGACGTGCCGGACTTCGGCCTGGTCGTCGGTGTGCCCGCCCGGCGGATCGGCTGGGTCGGCAGGTCCGGGGTGCGGCTCGTCGAGGCGGCGGACGGGCCCGGGGTGTGGGAGTGCCCGCGCAGCGGCGTCCGGTACGAGGAACGGGACGGCCGCCTCGTCGAGCGGGAGGGCTGACCGAGGACGCGGTGGGAGGGCGCTCGGGCCGAGCGCCCTCCCACCGCCCGAAGGGCCCCGGGCTCAGCCGCCGATGACGACGTGGCGTACGCCCGCCCAGTTCGCCGGGTCCGTGGTGCGGCGGCCGTCGACCAGGACGCGGACGTCCGGGAGGTCGGCGGCGGACAGCTCGCGGTACTCCGCGTGGTCGGCCTGGAGGATCGCCGCGGTGACGGCCTGGTGGCTGTCGTACGGGACGAGGCCGAGGGCGGTCAGTTCCTCGGGGGTGTACAGCGGATCCGAGACGAACGGCACCGCGCCGCGCGCCTTGAGGGACTCGACGACGCCGAAGACGCCGGAGAACGCGGCCTCCTTGACGCCGCCGCGGTAGGCCGCGCCCAGCACCAGGACCCCGACGCCGTCCAGGTCGCCGTAGGCGGCGGCCAGCAGGTCGACGGCGTACGCGGGCATCGCGGCGTTGGCCTCGCGGGCCGCGCGCACGACGGTGGCCTCCGGGTCGTTCCACAGATACATCCGGGGGTAGACCGGGATGCAGTGGCCTCCGACGGCGATGCCGGGCCGGTGGATGTGGCTGTAGGGCTGGCTGTTGCAGGCCTCGATGACCTTCTCGACGTCGATGTCGTTCCGGTCGGCGAACCGGGCGAACTGGTTGGCCAGGCCGATGTTGACGTCGCGGTAGGTGGTCTCGGCGAGCTTCGCCAGCTCGGAGGCCTCCGCCGTGCCGAGGTCCCAGACGCCGTTGGGGCGGGGCAGGTCCTCGCGCTCGTCGAAGTCGAGGACGGCCTCGTAGAAGGCGACGCCGCGCTCGGCGGACGCCTCGTCGATGCCGCCGACGAGCTTGGGGTAGCGGCGCAGGTCGGCGAAGACCCGGCCGGTGAGGACCCGCTCCGGGGAGAAGACCAGGTGGAAGTCCTCGCCGGGGGTCAGGCCCGAGCCCTCGGCCAGCATCGGCGCCCAGCGGGTCCGGGTCGTGCCGACCGGCAGCGTGGTCTCGTAGCTGACCAGGGTGCCGGGCCTCAGGCCCGCCGCGATGGCCTTGGTGGCGGCGTCCATCCAGCCGAAGTCCGGGGTGCCCTCGGCGTCCACGAAGAGCGGGACGACGACCACGACGGCGTCGGACGCGGCGACCGCGGACGTGGTGTCCGTCGTGGCGGAGAGCAGACCGGCGCCGACGGTCTCCTTCAGCTTGACGTCGAGGTCGTGCTCGCCGGGGAACGGCTCGGCGGCCGCGTTGACCAGCTCGACGACCTTCTCGTTGACGTCCGCGCCGATGACCCGGTGGCCCTTGGCGGCGAACTGCACGGCGAGCGGAAGCCCGATCTTGCCGAGCGCGACTACACAGATATTCATCGGGTCACTTCCTTCTGGACCGGAACAGCTTGCGGCGCAGTCGTGCGCCTATTCCTCGCCGGGGTTCCCACAGCGGAGCCGTCGTGATGACGAGCCGTCCCTTCGTGTTGGGGTGCGCGGAGGCGCGGTAGGGGTCGGGCGTCCCCCACCGGCGGGCCAGTGGCATCGGCAGCCCCTCGGCGCGTACCGGGATCTCGTACGTCCTGCCCGCGATGTCGGCGTAGACACGGACGCCCCGTTCGGCCCGGACGGCCCGGACCGGCATCCGGGCGGTCAGCAGCGTGCCCTCGCCGTTCCCGGTCTCCTCGGTGGTGAATGCGCCGGCCGGCTGCGGGCGGGCGGCCCGCTCGGGCAGCCGGCGTGCTCCGGGCCGGTCCGCGCTCGGTGGCATCGCCCCTTGGGCCAGGGCCACCACCGCGGACGACAGGTCCCCGGTGAGGCCGAGCCGCACCCGCACCACGAGCGACAGCTCCTGGCCGTCCTGCTGCCAGTCCGCCGACTCCAGCTCCGTACCGGCCGCGAGCCTGCCCGCGACCGTCTCGTCGAGCACCTCGTAGTACCGGTCGTCGAGCCCGACGGCGGGATCGCGGAAGCCCGGATAACGGGCGAAGGCCCGCCCGTTCTCCACCAGGAAGGGCGGCGCCCCGTGCGCGGTCTCCTCCGCGATGGCGCGGGTGAGCTCCTCGACCGCGCCGCGCCGCGCCAGCCCGAAGCGCACCCGGCGCTTCACCCCGGTGGCGTCGCGGAGCCCGTCGGTGAAGTAGGCGTCCAGCAGTGCGGAGATCCCCTCGCACACCTGGCGTCTCACCGGGGCGTCGAGCGTGACGAAGTCCTTCTGCAGGAGTTTGGAGAGCTCCCAGCGGAAATGCCGGGTGAGAACGGCGTCCCGCTGGGGGCCGGGGCCGATGAGACCGGCCGTGTGCTCCATGATCCTCGCGGTGCACCGGAGCCGGGCCAGATGGTCCGCCCGGTAGGTGATGTTGCTCGCGTCCCCGCGCTTGACGGCGTAGTAGTACGTGTAGTCGGCGAGCACGGAGATCCGGCGCGCCCGGACGCACGCCTCGATGGTGAACGGCTGGTCGCTGCCGACCGCCAGGTCCTCGGGGAAGCGCAGGTGGTGCTTCTCCACCAGTTCGCGGCGGAACAGCTTGGTGTTCGCCAGGGTGAACGGCAGGCTCGAACCGTACAGACTGATGTCCGGGTCGTTCTTGGTGTACAGCTCCTGGTGGACGTAGCGGCCGTTGGTCCCCACCATCCTGCCGATCACCACGTCGGACTCGTGGGCGTCGGCGTAGGCGACCATCCGCTGGAGCGCCTCCTCGCCCAGGTGGTCGTCGGAGCCGACGAAGTAGACGAAGCGGCCGGAGGCGATGTCCAGCGCCCGGTTGCTCGGCGCGGCGGGCCCGCCCGAGTTGGCCTGGTGGATGACGTGCACCGTGCCCGGATATTGCTCGGCGAACCGGTCGAGTTCGGCCCCGCTCCCGTCCGTCGACCCGTCGTCGACGGCGATCACCTCCAGCCGGTCCCGCCCGATGCTCTGGCCGACCAGGGAGTTCAGGCACTCGGTGAGGTAGGGCATGGTGTTGTACACGGCGACGATCACGGTGACGTCGGGAGATCCGGTCATGCCATCACCCGGGGGCCCGGCTCCGACGTGCCGGCGCGGTCTTCCCCGGCCAGCCGGGAGTACACACCGTCGAGGACCGCGGCCTGCGCCTCCCAGGTCCACTCCTCCAGCAGGCCCTGCCGGTCGTAGACGGCACGGTATTTCTCCGGGTCGGCCAGGACGGACTTCACCGCCCGTACGTAGTCCGAGACGTCCTCCGCGGTGAACACCTCGCCCTGACCGGTGCTCGCGACCATCTCCCCCATCGTCCGGACATCGCTCACGACGAACGGCAGCCGGGCGTGGGAGTACTCGAAGAACTTCGTGATCAGGGCGATCTCGTGGTTGGGCCAGTGGTGGATCGGGATGACGCCCACGTCCGCCGCGGCCAGGAACGGTACGACCTGGTAGTGCGGGACGTACGGCAGTACGTGCAGCCGGTCCGCCACCTCCAGCTCGGCCGCCCGCCGCTTGAGCTCCTGGAGGTAGGCCGAGTTCACCCGGAGCACCACCAACGCCACATGGGTGCCGGGGAGTTGGGGCAGGGCCTCGATCATGATGTCGAGGCCGCGCTGCGGGGCGGCCGCGCCGCTGTACACGGCCAGGGGCGTCGCCGGGCCGATCCCGCACAGCGCGCGCAGGTCGGGCATCGGCTCGGCCTCCTGCTCCGGGGCGAACTCGGCGTCCGGCGCGTTGAGCACGACCTCGGGCAGCCGGCCCAGCCCGTGCCGCTCGGCGAGCATCTCGGCGAGCGTGGCGGAGACCGTGACCACGGCGTCCGCGTACCGCGCGTACTCGCGCTCGTGCGCGCACTGGGCGATGTGCCAGCGCGGATGGACGCTCCACGGCTTGATGCCGGGCAGGAACTCGTGTGCGTCCCAGACCAGCTTGACCGTACGTCCCTTGCCCTCGGCGCGCAGTTTCGCCCGTGCCCCCACTCCCAGCATCCGGAAGTCGTTCGCGTGCACGAGATCGGGTTCGAGGGCGTCGACGACCTTCCCGTAGGCCAGCTCGAAGTCCCACAGCGCCGGGTCGAGCCGCCGCCACGCCCGGTCCCCCATGGTGCGGGCCCAGAACGCGGTGGTGAGCCGGTCCAGCGGAGCGTCCATGTCCTTGCGCCGCCGGTCGAGCTGGTCGGTGCGCCGGGCCCGGAGCCGTACCCAGCCGCTCATCCCCCTGGCCAGCAGCCGCTGGGGCAGCAGCCGGGCCTCGGCCAGCCGGGACTCCTGCCGCCGGGCCTCGACGAGCCGGATGTTCAGCTCCGCGCGCCAGGCCTTCATCCGCTGCTTGCGGTACGGGGCCAGCGGGCCCGGCGGGTAGGCGAGGGGCGAGCGCAGGACCGCCCGCCGGTACTCGTGCCGCCGGCGGTGCAGGGGACGCGGCACCGGCAGCAGCCGGACCTGGGCCCCGCCCAGCTGCCAGCTGTGATGCCGCTTGTCGGGCGACTTGCCCAGGAGCACGACCTCCCAGCCGGCCGCCGCCGCGGAGCGGGCCTCCTTCTGGACACGGGAGTCGCCGTTCACCCCGTTGTCGACGAGCATGACGATCTTTCCCCGGGTGGAGCGGTGCGGCTCCCCGGTCACGCTGTCAGCGGCCATGGCGGGCGGGCTCTCCTGTCTCGCAGAGGACGGTCCGGCCGCTCCTGGCCGAGTCGAGCAGGGCGGCGGCCACCTCCACGGTGCGCAGCCCCTGCCGCAGGGTGCAGATGTCGGACGAGTCCCCCCGCACGGCGTCCCGGAAGAGCTCGTGCTCGACGAGCAGCGGCTCCCGTTTGGGAATGGCGTAGCGGATCATGTCGCCCTCCGAGACCCCGCGGAACGCGCGCAGCGCCTCCCACTCGGTGGCGACGGAGGCGTTGGAGTGGAAGGTGAGGTCCGCGGTGAGGGTGTCGGCGATGAAGCAGCCGCGCTCGCCGGTGACCGAGGTGAACCGTTCCTTGAGCGGGCTCAGCCAGTTGACCAGATGGTTGACCATCGTGCCGTCGGAGAGCCGGCCCACGGCGGAGACCATGTCCTCGTGCGGGCGGCCGGACTTGGACACGGTGTGGGCCGTGATCGAGGTGTAGCTCTGCCCGGTCACCCAGCTCGTCAGGTCGATGTCGTGGGTGGCCAGGTCCTTGACCACGCCGACGTCCGCGATCCGGTGCGGGAAGGGCCCCTGGCGGCGGGTGACGACCTGGTACACGTCGCCGAGCTCCCCGGCCTCCAGACGGCTGCGCAGCGACCTCAGGGCGGGGTTGCAGCGCTCGATGTGCCCCACCCCGGCCACCAGGTCCCGGGCCTCGAAGGCGTCGACGAAGCGGCGGGCCCCTTCGACGCTGTCCGCGAGGGGCTTCTCGATCAGGGCGCAGACACCGGCGGCGGCCAGCCGCAGCCCGACCTCCTCGTGGAGCGCGGTCGGGCAGGCCACGACCGCGTAGTCGATGCCCAGGGCGAGGAGTTCGTCGAGCCCCGCCAGAACCGGGGCGCCCTGGGCCCGGCCGTCCCGGTCGCCCAGCGGATCGACGATGCCGGCCAGCTCGACCCCGTCCAGCGTGGCGAGCACCCGCGCGTGGTTGCGGCCCATCGAGCCGAGACCGATGAGGCCCGCCCGCAGTACGCCGGTCACAGCGCCTCCCCCAGCGTGTTGACCGCGGCGACGACGCGTTCCAGGTCGGCCCGGGTGAGGGCCGGGTGCACGGGCAGGGAGAGGACCTCGGCCGCGGCCCGCTCGGTCTCCGGCAGCTCCCAGGTGCGGCCGGCCTTCTGGTCGGGCTCCCAGTAGGGCTTGAGCCGGTGGATCGGCGTCGGGTAGTAGACCGCGTTACCGATGCCTGCCCCGGTGAGCTTCGCCATCGCGGCGTCCCGGGCGTCCCGGATGCGCACGGTGTACTGGTGGTAGACGTGCCGGGCGCCCTCGGCCACCTGGGGTCTCACCACCCCCGGCGCCGTGATGTGGGCGTCCAGATGACGGGCGTTGGCGCGGCGCTGCTCGTTCCAGCCGTCCAGCTTGGCCAGTTGCACCCTGCCGATCGCGGCGGCCACGTCCGTCATGCGCATGTTCGCGCCGACGATCTCGTTGGCGTACCGCTGTTCCATGCCCTGGTTGCGCAACAGCCGCAGGGTGCGGGCGAGTCCGGCGTCGGCCGTGGTGACCATGCCGCCTTCCAGGGAGTGCATGTTCTTGGTCGGGTAGAAGCTGAACGCACCGCCGGTGCCGAACGCTCCGACCGGGGTTCCGTGCAGGGCCGCGGCGTGGGCCTGGCAGGCGTCCTCGACCACGGCTAGCCGGTGCCGGTCGGCGATGGGCATGAGCCGGTCCATCGCCGCCGGGTGACCGTAGAGGTGCACGGGCAGGATCGCGGCCGTACGGGGCGTGATCGCGGCCTCGACCGCCTCCGCGGCGAGCCCGAAGCCGCCCGGCTCGATATCGGCGAACACGACATCGGCGCCGGTCAGGCGGACCGCGTTCGCGGAGGCCGCGAACGAGAAGGACGGGACGATCACCTCGTCCCCCGGGCCGATGCCCAGGGCGAGCAGCAGGAGGTGCAGCGCCGAGGTGCCCGAATTGACGGCGACGCAGTGCCGGCCGTCGACCAGGTCCGAGAAGGCCTGTTCGAACGCCTCGACCTCGGGGCCCTGCACCACATGGCCGCTGCGCAGTACGCGTACGGCGGCCTCGATCTCGTCTTCTCCGATGACCGGACGGGCAGCGGGAACCGGCTGCTCGTTGACACTCGTCATGGACGTCCCTCCTTGACACCGCAAGAGCTCGTTACAGGCAGAGCTCCGGGGTGCGGGACGTCTCACGAGGCCGCGCGCGATCCCCCACCGGCGCGATGCCGACGCCCTGCCCAGGAATCTGGGTCCGGCTTGTCCGACACGGAGCCGGTCACCGAACGCGCCGGTCCCGAATCGTGCCATGCCCGACATCGCTCAATGCGCCGTTCTCCGCCCGTTCCGGCCCATCCGTACCCGAAGGAATGAACCGAAGTGCCCTTGAGGCGCTCCGGATTGCCGGGGCACACGCGCGTGGCCCGCCCCGAAGTCTCTCGGGACGGGCCACGGACGTTGAACGACCGGTTACGGATGCATCAGCCGGCCGACGACTCGCCTTCGGCGGAAGCCGTGACGGACGGCGACGACTGCTCGGCGGCGACGGTCTTCTTCGTCGTCTTCTTGGCAGCGGTCTTCGCCGTCGTCTTCTTGGCGGCCGTCTTCTTCGCGACGGTCTTCTTGGCCGCCGCCTTCTTCGCCGGGGCCTTCTTGGCGGCGGCCTTGCGGGCCGTCTTCTTCGCCGGGACCGGCTCCGTGGATGCGGATTCCGTCGCACCGGATTCCGTCGCACCGGATTCCGGGGTCTCCGCCTCGGGAGCCTCGGGAGCCGGGGCGACCACCACGACCTCCGCGTCGTCCGACCCGGTGGGCGAGCCCGCCGGAGCGGTGACCTTGCGGGTCACCCGGCGCCGGGCACGCGGCGGGGCGGCCACGGGGGCCTCGGCCTCGGGGGCCTTCTCCGCCGGAGCCTCGGAGACCTCGGGGGCCGGTGTCCCGTCGGCGGGCGCCTCGACGACCGGGTCCTCGGCCGCGACCGGGTCCGTGGTGGGCTCGGTCGGCCGGACCGGCTCGGCGGCCTCGGCCTGCTTGGGCGAACCCGCCGGGGCGGTCGCCTTACGGGTGGCCCGACGGCGCGTACGCCCCTGGGGCGCGGCCTCGACCGGAGCCTCGGGGGTCTCGGTGACCTCTGCGGCCTCCTCCTTGACCTCCGCGACCGGAGCCTCGGCGACGGGGGCCGGGGCCTCGACGACCGGGGCGGGCGCCTCGGCCTTCGGGGTACCGGCCGGGGCCGACGCCTTGCGGGAGGCCCGACGGCGGCCACGGCCGCGCGTGGCGGCCTCCTCGGCCTCGGCGGGGCTGCTGTAGAACTCCTCGTCGGCGGCCGGCTCCAGGTCCGCCAGGGACACCGGGGCGGCGACCTCGGCGGCCAGCTCGGCCTCGGACTCGGTCTCGGCGGGCTCGGCCGCGTGCTCGTCGTGGCCGTGGTCCTGCTCGTGACCGTGCTCGTGGTCCTGGCCCGCGCCGCCGCGGCCGCGCTTCTTGGACTTCTTGCCACCGCCGCCACCGCCGCCGACGGCCGTCGGCTGCTCCATGTGGACGATGACGCCGCGCCCGTTGCAGTGGACGCAGGTCTCGGAGAAGGACTCCAGCAGACCCTGGCCCACCCGCTTGCGGGTCATCTGGACCAGGCCCAGCGAGGTGACCTCGGCGACCTGGTGCTTGGTGCGGTCGCGGCCCAGGCACTCCAGCAGACGCCGCAGCACCAGGTCCCGGTTGGACTCCAGCACCATGTCGATGAAGTCGACGACGACGATGCCGCCGAGGTCGCGCAGCCGCAACTGGCGCACGATCTCCTCGGCCGCCTCCAGGTTGTTCCTGGTGACGGTCTCCTCCAGGTTGCCGCCCTGGCCGGTGAACTTGCCGGTGTTGACGTCGACGACGATCATCGCCTCGGTCTTGTCGATCACCAGCGAACCGCCGCTGGGCAGATAGACCTTGCGGTCCAGCGCCTTCATCAGCTGCTCGTCGATGCGGTACGTCGCGAAGACGTCGACCTCGGAGGTCCAGCGGGAGAGCCGCTCGGTGAGGTCGGGCGCGACGTGCGAGACGTAGCCGTGGATGGTCTCCCACGCCTCGTCACCGCTGACGATGACCTTGGAGAAGTCCTCGTTGAAGATGTCGCGGACGACCCGGACGGTCATGTCCGGCTCGCCGTAGAGCAGCGTCGGCGCGTTGGAGCCGCTGGTGCCCTTCGCCTTCTTCTGGATGTCCTCCCACTGCCCCTGGAGCCGCTCGACGTCGCGGCGCAGCTCGTCCTCGCTCGCGCCCTCGGCCGCGGTGCGCACGATGACGCCCGCGTCCTCGGGGACGATCTTCTTGAGGATGGTCTTGAGGCGGGAGCGCTCGGTGTCGGGCAGCTTGCGGCTGATCCCGGTCATCGAGCCCTCGGGCACGTAGACGAGGTAGCGGCCGGGCAGCGAGACCTGGCTGGTCAGACGCGCGCCCTTGTGGCCGATCGGGTCCTTGGTCACCTGGACCAGGACCGACTGGCCGGACTTGAGCGCGGTCTCGATGCGGCGCGGCCCGTGGGCCATGCCGAGCGCCTCGAAGTTGACCTCACCGGCGTACAGGACGGCGTTGCGGCCCTTGCCGATGTCGACGAAGGCGGCCTCCATGGACGGCAGCACGTTCTGGACCTTGCCCAGGTAGACGTTGCCGACGTAGCTGGTGGCCTGCTCCTTGTTGACGTAGTGCTCGACGAGCACGTTGTCCTCAAGGACGCCGATCTGGGTGCGCTCGCCGCTCTGGCGGACGACCATCACGCGCTCGACGGCCTCGCGGCGGGCGAGGAACTCCGCCTCGGTGATGATCGGGACCCGGCGGCGGCCCTGCTCGCGGCCCTCGCGGCGGCGCTGCTTCTTGGCCTCCATACGGGTCGAGCCCTTGATGGACTGGACCTCGTCGAAGCCGGTGCCCGGCTCGCGCTCCTCCTTCTTGCGGGGCTCGCGGACCTTGACGACCGTACGCTCCGGGTCGTCGGCGGTGGTGCCGTGGTCGGCCTCGGCCGCGGCGTCACCGCTGCGGCGACGGCGCCGGCGGCGACGGCGACTGCTGCTCGAACCGGAGGCAGAGGAGTCGTCGTCCTCGTCGTTCTCGTCGCCCCCGTCGGCGACGTCCTGGTTCCGGGACCGGCCCCGGTCCTGCTCGTCCTCGGAGCGGGGCTCCTCGGCACGGGCCGGCGCGGGAGCTTCGTCGCCGTTCTGCTCGTCGTCCGTGTCGTTGGCCTCGCCACGACGGCGGCGACGGCCACCACGACGGCGACGGCGGGAGGGGCGGTCGCCGTACTCGTCGGTGTCCTCGCCCTCGTGCTCGTCCGCCTCGGCCTCGGGGGCCTCGTCGGCGGGCTGCTCGGCGGGCGCCTCCACCGGGGCGGCGGGCTCGGCGGCCTGCTGCTCGGCTTCGGCAGCCTCACCACGGCGGCGGCGACGGCGGCGCGAACCGCCCTGCGGCGCGGCCTCGGCGGGCGCGGGGGCCTGCTCGACCTCGGCGGTCTGCTGCTCCTCGGCCTCCTCGACCTCGTCGTACGTGGAGGAGGAACCGACCGCGGCAGCGGCGGCGGCCGCGGTCTCGGGGGTCTGGAACATCGGCTCGGCGAAGACCGGGGCCTGGAAGACGGCGACGGCGGGACGCGACGCACGCCGGCCCTTGCGGGTCGGCTCCTCGGTCTTCGCGGTGAACTCGGGGCGGCCGGCGGCTGCGGTGGCCCGGCGGCGCTGGCGCCCGCGCGGCGCGGCCTCCTCGACCTCCTCCACCTCGGCGGCGAGCTCCTCTGCGACGGCGGCGGGCAGGCTCTCGCCGGCCTCGACGGGCTCCTCGGCGCTCGCGACGGGCTCGGCCGCGGTCTGCGGCGCACCGGCGGGCGCGGAGGCCTTGCGGGACGCGCGGCGACGGGTGCGCGGGGCGAGGGTCTCCTCCGCCGCCTCCGCCTCGGCGGCGGGGGTCTCGGCGACCGGAGCCGGCTCGGTCACCGGCTCGGCGGCGGGCGCGGCGGCCTGCGGCGTACCCGCCGGGGCCGAGGCACGGCGGCGGGTGCGGCCGCGCGGGGCCTCGGCGGGCTCCGGCTCGGCGACGGCGGCGGTCTCGGCCACGACAGCGGCCTTGGCGGGCTCGGCCGCGACGGTGGGCTCGACCACGACGGCCTCGGCGGCGCTCGGGGCGCCCGCGGGGGCGGTGGCCTTGCGGGAGGCACGGCGGCGGCGGGGCGCGGGGGCCTCTTCGGGGATCTCCACGGCGACCACGGTCTCTTCCTCGGGGTCGACGGCCTCGGGGTCGAGGTCGGCGACGGGCTCGGCCACGGTCTCGACGACCGGTGCGGGGGCCTCGGCGGCCTCCGGCGTACCGGCCGGGGCGGTCACCTTGCGGACCGCGCGGCGACGGGTGCGCGGCGCGGGTGCGGCGGGCTCCTCCTCGGCGGCGGACGGCGCGGGGGCCTCCGCGACCGGGGCGGGCTGCTCGGCGGCCGGGGTGCTCTCCACCGGCTCCGGGGCGCCGGCGGGCGCGGTGGCCTTACGCACGGCGCGGCGGCGCGTACGGGCGGGCGGGGCGGTCTCGGCGACCGTCTCGCCGGGTGTGTCGTCCGCGGCCGGGGCGGCGGTTTCCGCGGCCGGTATGGCCGGCGTGACGTCCTCGGCGGCGGCCACGGCTCCGCCGGGCGGGCCCGCCGGGCGGGAAGCGGCGCGGCGCCTGCGGCGCGGCGGCAGCTTGTCGCCGGGGGTGTTCTCTTCGTTGTTCCCGGTCGTGCCGGGTTCGTTCGGCTGAGGCATGCGGGCGGTTCTCCCGTCGTGCTCCCGGGCGCCGCGTCTGATTCCGGTCCGGCACGGTCCGCTGTGGTGCGATACCGCCGTCCGGGGCGCGGGCGCCGCACGGGAACTGATGTCTGGCTCGCCGGTTCCGTATGCGGTGTGCGTACGGCCTGGCGAAAGTCTGGTGGGTCAGTGCGCGGCCCGACCCAGGTGGCTCCCGAGTCGGAGGGCTGCGCTACAACGACCGCCTTACGCGGAACCTGCACCTTCCGGCGCCGTCGCGACGGCTGCCCCGGCGACCGCGGAATGCGCGGTCGGGGCGGCCTCGCGGTCAGGCGCGAGCGGGTCGGTCACCGTGCCGGACTCCTCGTCGAAGAGCCCCTGCGCCAGCCTCGTCACCGCGGCGGGGACGGGCGGCGCCAGGTCGGCCACAGCTCGGAGACCGGACAGGACGTCGTCGGGTCGCACGGCAGGTGTCACGTGCCGAACAACCAGGCGCAGTATCGCACAGGGCCGCTCGCCCGGCCTATCGGCCGGATCGTCGACGACCCGCAGGTCGGCGACGGCGGCACGGGCGTCGAACGTCCGGATGCCGTTCTTGGCCTTGCGCTGGACCTCGACGGCCTCGGCGTCGTTGAAGGCGGCCACGGCCGCCCGGAGCTCCTCGGGGTCGACGCCGTCCAGGCGCAGCTCCCAGACGGAGGCGGTGAGCCGTTCGGCGAGACCCGAGGTGCGGGCCTCCACCGCGTCGATGATGTCGAGGCCGGTCGGCATGGACGCGTCGAGCAGTCCGCGCAGAACCTCGGGGTCCCGTGTCTCGGTGAGGGCGATCTCCAGGAACTCCGCCTCGCTGCCCGTGCCGGTGGGTGCGGCATTGGCGTAGGAGACCTTGGGGTGGGGGGTGAAGCCCGCCGAATACGCCATCGGCACCTCGGAGCGGCGCAGTGCCCGCTCGAAGGCCCGCTGGAAGTCTCGGTGGCTGGTGAACCGGAGGCGGCCGCGCTTGGTGTAGCGCAGGCGGATGCGCTGCACTGCCGGTGCGGGCGGCGGGCCTTCGGGCTGTCGCTTGCCCAGTGGTTCTTCTCCTCGGTGCGGGGCGGGCGCGGTGGCGCACCGCCCACAAAATGCGGGGTGGCCCCGGGGTGCCGCTCCGGCTCACACCCGCTTGACGAATTTCTCGCCGAGCGGGGCGCTCTCGGTTGCCTGCACCGCGCTGGGGACAGTCGTTGTACTACCCAGAGTACGCGCAGGGATCCCCAGCGGTTCCCGGGACCGTGCGCCGTCCGGGGAGCCGACCAGGGCCCGCCAGGCGTCGCGGCGGGCCTGGCGCACGGTTTCCCGGGCGGTCGCGAGGGCCCCGCGGGCGGCCCGGCCCGCCTCGGCGGCGGCGCGCCGGGCCGGGACCCACACGGAGTGGCGCACGAAGTGGCCGACGGGGGTGCACACGGTGCGGTACGCCCAGGAGACGGGCGCGCCGATCAGGTGCCACGCGAGCCAGGCGATGGCCCGTCCGACGGCCCGGGAGAGGTATCCGGCGATCCGCCAGGTGACCTCGAACGCGGCGGCGATCTCGCGGCCGGCCGGGGCGAGGATCCGGCGGTACGTCCAGGAGAGGGGCGCGACGAGCAGCGTCATGACGAGCCACGCCACCGCCGCGCCCAGCCCGCGTGCGGTGGCCGCGATCCCCCGCCAGAGCTTGCCCAGGATCCAGGCGGTGCCCCGCCACAGCGTGCCCAGGACCCAGGCCGTGCCGTGGCCGAGCGGGGTGAGGACGTTCCCGTACAGCCACACCACCGGGACGACCAGGCCGTAGCGCACCGCCGGCACGATCACGTACTGCCACAGACCCGCCGCCGGCCGGACGAGCAGCATGGTGACCAGCCAGGTCAGTCCGGCCCCCAGGCCGCGCGCGGCCGGGGCGATCAGGGCGGTGCCGATCCACCGCAGACCGTGGCCGAGCGGGGTGAGGACGGACTCGTACAGCCACACCGCCGGCGCGGCGATCCCGTAACGGGCGACGGGGACGACGACGTACCGCCACAGGCCGATCCAGGGCCAGATGAGCAGGGCGACGGCCAGCCAGGTGACGGCCTTGCCGAGAGGGGCGACGACCCGGGTGAACAGCCAGGTCAGCGGGGTCAGTACGAGGGTATCGAAGAGCCACGCCAGGGCCCGGCCCAGGGGGCGCAGCAGGACGCGGTCGGCGGCGTGCCAGAGCGCGGTGAGCGCGTCCCAGACCATGCGGACGGGCAGGACGAGCACCAGTACCACGATCCGCACCGGGATTCTGATCAGCGTCGTCAGAATGCCTTCGCCCGGTTCGTACCCCTGAGGGGCCTGGTGCTTGCCGTAGTCCATGTGGTCTAAGACGCCGCAGGCCCGGTCCGGGGTTGCCGGGCCGGGCCTGCGGGTTGTTCGGAGACCGCTACCTGTTCACGACGCTGAGCGGCAGGAGCTCCTTGCCCGTCGGGCCGATCTGGATGTCCAGGTCGAGCTGCGAGCAGATGGACACATGGCTAGATCCATCGCTACCCTCCGAGCCATGAAGACGTACGACATCGACGCCGAGTGGACCGCTTCGGACCTGGCCCTGCTCAAGGAGTCGAAGGAGGCGGAGGCTCTACTTCCTGCGGACGCCCCGCGCGCTCTGCTCTCCATCCGCCTGTCCGTACTAACGGAGGACACCACCTCGCCGGTGCGGCAGGAACTCGACCTTCGCCTACTGGCCAGGGACAAGGGGTACCGAGTCGTCGGCGTCGCCTCCGACCTCAACGTCTCGGCAACGAAGGTTCCGCCGTGGAAGCGTAAGGAACTCGGCGAGTGGCTGAACAACCGAGCGCCCGAGTTCGATGCTCTGCTCTTCTGGAAGCTCGACCGGTTCATCCGCCGCATGTCGGATCTCTCGACCATGATCGAGTGGTGCCAGCGGTACGGAAAGAACCTGGCATCGAAGAACGACTCGATCGACCTCGAATCCACTGTCGGCCGGATGATGGTCACGCTCATCGGGGGTATCGCCGAGATCGAAGCGGCCAACACGTCGACCCGCGTCGCGTCGCTCTGGGACTACACGCGGACTCAGGACGCGTGGCTCGTGGGCAAGCCCGCATACGGCTTCGTCACGACGAAGGTGAACGGAAGATCGGCGCTTGCCATCGACCCTGTCGCACAGAAGGCGTTGCAGTGGGCGCGCCGCATGGCGCTGCGGGGAGTGTCCGCCCGGCGCATGGCTGTGTGTCTCGTCCGGTCCGGGCTCATGTCCGCAGGGCTCACCACGACGACTCTCCTCCGTCGCCTCCGCAACCCGGCACTCATGGGTTACCGAGTGGAGGAGAACAAGAACAAGGGTGTGCGTCGCTCCAAGCTGATCCTCGGACACGATGGCAAGCCGATCAGGGTGGCCGAACCGATCTTCACTGAGGACGAGTACAACGAACTGCAAGAGGCCATCGACCGGCGCGGCAAGAACCAGCCCCAGCGTCAGACGCACGGCGCGACGCAGTTCCTCGGTGTACTGGTCTGCGCCGACTGCACGTCCAACATGACGGTGCACGTCACGTCCAACAAGTTCGGCCAGTACCGATACCTCCGGTGCCAGAAGTGCAAGAGCGGGGGGCTCGGCGCACCGGACCCACAGGGTGTGTACGACGTGCTGGTGGGCGACGTACTGCGGGTGCTCGGCGACTTCCCCGTGCAAGTACGCGAGTACGCCCAGGGCGCTGAGGCTCGCGCCGAAGTGAAGCGGCTCGAAGAGGCCATCGCCTACTACATGAAGGGACTTGAACCGGGAGGCCGCTACACGAAAACGCGGTTCACTCAGGAGCAGGCAGAGAAGACGTTCGACAGGCTCTCGGAGGAACTGAGCGCGATCGATCCTGAGACCACGCAGGACAGATGGACCCTGATCCACAACGGCAAGACGTTCCGTGAAGCATGGGAGTCCGGAGGCATGGAGGTCATGGCCGAGGACCTCCGCCGCGTCGGCATTACATGCGAGGTGACGCGCACCAAGGTCAAGGGCGTGCGTGCACCCTCCGTGCATCTGCGTCTCAAGATTCCCCGTGACGTACGCGAACGGCTCGTCATCAAGAGCGACGACTTTGCAGCGAAGCTCTGACAGCAAGGACAGGGTGGGGCTCGGCTTGACAGCCGAGCAACCCGCCACGTAGGAATACCTCCCCGCTCTTTGACGGAGGCGGGGACCGTAGCTCCCACCGTTCAGCGGTGGTAGAGCTGGCCACTCCGCGAGAGGCCGCGATCCCGAGGGGCTCGCAGGGACGTCGAGGGACTCCCGAAGCGCAGGACGGAACTGCGCGACTTCCAACCGCCGAGCCGTGGCTACGTGCTGCGCTCCACCGACAGGAGTCGCGAACCCTTGAACATCACGAGCGAAATCGTCTGGACCTGCGAGGCGTGCGCGTCGCCCCTCATCGATGGACACGCGCACAACTACGGCACCAACGACGTTCCCGCCTGACCGGCGGCACACCCTCCAGCGCCTCTCAGAGAGGAGTCCATGACCCCCGCTTCGACGGGGACCAAGGGCGGACCAGCATCCGCCGCGCAGGAAAGGCGGCTACCCAGTGGGAGCCATCAAGGACACGGGGCGACAGCTCCACCAGATCGAGCGCGTCCCCTACGAGGATGCGTTCCTCATCGGGGATCTCCTCACTACCCGGACCACCGTCCTGTCCGGGGAACCGAAGGCAGGTAAGACCCTGCTCAGCGCGGGCATGGGCATAGCCCTACTCAACCGTGAGCCCACGTTCCTCGGACTGCCCGTGCTCCGGAAGCTGGACCACATCGTGTTCGGCGTGACCGACGACGGCGCACCGGAGGAACTGAAAGAGCGGCTGCACGGCGCCGTGCCGAACGATGCGGTGACTATCTTCCCCATCGAGGACCCCGGCGACTCCGGTTACTGGGCGGGCATCGCTGCGGACCTGGCAGACATGAGGCCGGGCCTGTTCGTGCTGGACAACATCATCGGGGCTCTCGCCCCCGGCGAGGACATCGCTTCATCCGTCACGGCGCAGCGGATCATGCGGAGCTTGCGGCCGATCAGCGAGGCGGGCATCCCGACCCTGCTCGTCACCCACACCCCGAAAGGGACAGGGGAAGGTATGAGCGTCGCCTCTTCCCCGATCGGCGGACGGGCCATCGGTGCCGGTGCACGTGGGCTGATCGCCCTGCGCAACTCCGGGAAGCACGGCAGGCGACTCCAGACAGCGAGCAACCGGGCCAGGGAAGAACTGGACCTGAGCGTCACCGTCCGCCGCGCCGACGAGTCGAGCGAGGTCCCCATCTGGGAGCGGGCAGAGCCCGGACTCAAGGTCGTCAGCCGTCTCCCGAAGGCACAACCGTGGGATGCCGACCTCATCGCACGAATCGTCGAGGAACAGCCGGAAGAGGCGACGTACGCGCCGCTGTCCAAGCGCTACGCGCGCATCGTAGGCAAGAGTCCCGAGGCCGTACGGGCCAAGCTCAGAGATGCGCTGGAACGCGTCGACGGGCGGTGGGTCAGGAAGCCTGCCGAGACCGCCTGAGTCGTGGTGGTGGTGGGGACGCCCCCTTATAGGAAGAACTACCACCACCAGCTACCTCGCTCCGCTCGGCAAGCCTCGCTCCTCCCTCAGTAAGTACGTCAGCCCTCTGGCACTGGCGGCCTCCGGCCGACCAGCACGCAGACCACTGGAGAACTGCACAGTCTCAAGCCTGTCACTGGCGAAGGGAGGTAGGGCCCGGCAGCGCCCCCATGGAGTAGAGCTACGGCGAAGGAGTAAGCAGCAGTGGGCGGCTCCGCCGCCACAGTCGGAAGCCGCTTCACCAGTGCGGCCCAGAGGGCCGACAAGAGGGAAGCCCCAGGAGTAGGCGGCTAGGGCCTTTCGTTTGGATCAGGTCGGGTCAGGGAGCGGGGTCCGGTGCGTGCAGCTGCAAGGCGGAGGATTGAGGCAACGCGAATGGGGTCTCCCCTGCTCGAGCGAAGCCGAGAGCTTGGGGAAGTTGGTGATTGACGACAACGCCGCAGATGCGCGTGCCGGGGCACGCGAGCCCCGGCATGATCCAAACGAAAGGCCCTAGCTCTCTTGGGCCGCTACGCGGCCACCTGGCGAAGCCTCCAGACGTAGGGCGAAAGGCTTCACTCTCTGCACTGTTCCGCCGTTGCCAGTAGGGCACGAGTAAGCCTGTGACCTGACACTATCCCGCAGTCGACCGGAGGGTCAGGGCCAGCCTGAAAGACCCTGAAACCGTGGCAGGATTTGAGCTGCTAAGACGAGGCGATCCGACCTTGCCCCCTTCGGGGGTCATACCCCCACCCCTTCGCCGTCGCCTGCCCTGCCCCGCCGCCTCCGCCTGCCGTCGACTGACGTACGGCTCTGCGCGCCGACCATGACGCCCGACAGGGCGACTGTCCGCCTGCGGTCGAGCACTGGCCAGCAGGCCGGGAGGCAGGCGCACAGCGGCCGACGCTGGCCAGCACAGGCAGGCTGACGAAGGGTGTCCCGTCTCAGATGATCTGGCCCGAGGCCGTTGTCATGACCTGCAACGACCAGATCATTTGAGACGAGTGGCGAGCCGAAATCTCAACTGATCCAGCCCGTGGCGTGTGAATGTCGCCCTCAGTCTCAATCCATCTGGTCCGCCGTGGCGGAACCCGAGAGAGCGGCAGCTGGCACACTTGCGCGACATGAGCGACTGGTACGAGCAGTTGGAGCTGGGCAGTGATCTGGTTCGGATCTCGGAACCCCGCGTCGGCCCGCTGGTGTCAGCAAAGCTGTGGTGGCTGCGTGGAACCGACCGCGACATCGTCGTCGATGCCGGGCTTGGCGTCGTTGCCCTGCGTGGGGAGATCCCACGCATGTTCGAACGTGACCCGCTGGTAGTTCTCACCCACGCGCACCTGGACCACGTAGGCGGGGCTCACGAGTTCCGTGAGCGGGCCGGCCACCCTGCCGAAGCCGCAACCCTGGCCGAGGGTGTCCCTGCCAGTCTGTACGGTGCCGAGCTCTACGCGAAGCTGGGCATTGACGCGGGGGATGAGCCTGTCCCGGACCTGCTGATCAAGAGTCTTCCCTATCCCGAGTACGACCCGCGGACATATCGGGTTCAAGCGGTGTCACTGAGCCGCCAGCTCGACGACGGGGACCGAATCGACCTGGGCAGCCGTACGCTGACGGTCCTTCACCTACCGGGCCACTCCCCGGGAAGCATCGCCCTGCTGGAGGAGCGTACCGGGGTGCTGTTCTCCGGCGATGCGGTGTACGACGGCTACCTCATCGACGACCTCCCCGACTCCGACGTGCCTGCCGCTTCGCCCTGGTGCCCGTGCTCAAGGCGGAACTGACCGTGAAGACTCCGGCCGACCGCAACCCCGGCAAGTCCTGGACGGCAGGCGCACCCGTGGCACAGGCACCCCACGCCATACCGGGCGCAGCGATCCGGCTTGGCTACGCCCGATGCTCGACCGTGGGGCAGGAACTCCAGTCGCAGTTGGACGCCCTTACCGGGGCGCAGTGCACCCGCGTGTTCTCCGAGAAGATCAGCACCCGCGTGAAGGAACGGCCGGAGCTTGAGAAGGCGCTCACCCTGGCACGGGAGATCAAGGCAGCCGCTCCCAACCAGCCGGTCATCCTGACCGTGGTCGAGATGAAGCGTCTCGCCCGTAGTGCGGCAGAGCTGATGTCCCTGTCGTCCACCCTTCAGGCGGACGGCATCCAACTGGAACTGCTCTCCGGTCCCCTCCAAGGTGTGTACGACCCGAACGGCGCGGGAGCCATCGTGTTCGCCGTCCTGGCCGTGAGTGCAGAGGTGGAGCGGGAAGGCATCCGGGAGAAGACGTTGGAAGGCTTGGACGCTGCGGCCCGTCAGGGCCGACACGGTGGGCGTCCCACGGTCATAGACGACGACAAGCTAGCCGCAGCGCGTGCACGGCACGCCAAGGGAGAAAGCGTCAGCGCCATAGCCAAGGCGCTGGGAGTCTCCCGCGCCACTTTGTACCGGCACCTTGGAGAGAGCGCCTGATGCAGGCGCACGGCAGCACAGCCAGGCCCCGGATGGGCCTCCTTGGATCTCCCCCTGCTCGGGCGAGGGACAGACCTGCTCGCTGAAATTCCTCGATGCAGGCCGCAGTCGGACGGTGATGATCAGGCCCGTCGCGGCACCCTGGTGTGGCCACGCGGCACGGACCGAGCTGGTCAGCGGCATCGTGATCCTGTTCTCACTCCACACCCAGCCCAGTTGGCGAGGTCATAGGGTGCGCTGATGGAAACGGAGCAACCTCGTACCAAACGAGTGACACGACCAGACCTGTCCACGGTCATCGCCACGGGGTGCCTACTCCTCGCCGTCGCTGCGGGCTGGAGCAGCATGTTGCTCGTCGTCCTGGGGCGCGTGATCCCTAGTTGGGCAGTGAGCGCCACCCTGCTCTTCGTGTCGCTGGTCCTCATGCGAGTCGTTGCCGTGCGGCACCGGTTGACGGCTGACCGGACGACATCGCGTCGCCGGACTCTGCCACGATTCATACGTGGCTTGCTGGTGGCCGCAGCCGGACTGGGCAGTGCCTTCGGCGTGTTGGGCGACCTCAGTTCGGACTACCACGTTCTCCACCCCACAGGCCCGTACAGCTGCACAGCCGTTGTGCGGGAGACGTCGTTCTTGTTCGCCGGCCACGGCGAGGTGTACGCAGTGGGCCCGATCGGCATCGCCTGGCGGCCGTCGGGTTCCTGGCGGGCCGATGACGGCTACCGTCCCATTACCGAGGGCGCGTACGAGCTGCGCTGGAGCCAGGACGGCGGCACCCTGCTGGTCAGGGGTACTGAGGTCAATCCGGTCATGGACGGACTGCATAGCGTCGACTGCAACTGACGTAGAGCCTGCGGACGGCCCTCGGCTCGACGCCGGGGGCTTCTGTCATGCAAGGCGCGCACAACGCCGCCTGACGGGCGTAACGATGCCGACCTCCGTCGACTACGGGGGAGTCGACAGAGGCCAGCACAGGGGCGCATGTCGCTCACGCTGCGCCCCTTCCGGCGCACCTCTGGTCATGTGGTGCTCGCCATCCTTCGATGCGCCGGGGGTCTCTGGTTACTCGATGCGCTCGACCATGGCGAACGCCGTACAGAGCCGTCGGAACCCTGCATGGGAGGAGCGCCCCGTGTGGCTCATGCACTCCACATCAACGGCCGCGCCGTCCGTCGAGGGTGCCGCCTTCCAGTCGCAGCCGTGGGTGAGGCACTCCGCCTCGAAGGTCACGTCAGTGTCCGGGTGTTGAGTGATCCGGTGTTTCACGAACCGCATCACGGACCGGCTCACCTTGGCCGCCGCGTCTTGTGCGGGTGGTTGTTGATCTCCACATCGGCATCCGTCGCGGCCGACAGGTCGCCCCTGTCCCGTGCTGCCTGGCGCTGTCCGGCCAGCGCCTCACAGACACCACAGCCAGCCGCCGGTTTCGGGGGTGGATGGGGAAGGGTCAGGTGTACCGGTCCGGTCATGGTCGTCTGCCTCTCGCTCACACCGCACGCCTTCCCGTCCCGCTTCTGATGTCGATGTACAGACCGTAGGGAGCAGCGTTGCGAGGGGTCCACGCTGTTGCACGCGGTTGCACAAGTTCACCCGAGAGCGTCGAGGGCCTTCACGATCAGGGCGCGGGCTTCGGCTCCGCGCACGGCCGATCGGGACAGCTCGGAGAAGGCTCGAAGGTACGTACTGATCTCGCCGGGTGTGGTCAGGTTGATCTCTGCCGTGAGGGTCTCCACCGCTACCTGGTTGTCGTCGAAGGCGTAGAAGGCTTCGAGCGGCCAGACGGTTCGACAAGCACGCGCGGGGATGATGCCGAGGGATACGTTCGGCTGTCTCATCACCGAGAGCACGTGTTCGAGCTGCGCCGCCATCGCGGCATCGTCGCTCACCCGGTAGTAGAGAACCGTCTCTTCGAGTACCAGCGCGAACCGATGATCCCCCTCCCGGATCACGCGGGACCGTTGGGTCCGAGCCTGCACCGCGTCGGCTACGTCGTCCGGGGTTCCCTGGAAGGTCGTGATGGACCGCAGAAGTCCCGTCGCGTAACCGGGTGTCTGGAGCATCCCCGGCATGACGTTCGAGGCGTACACGCGAAAGGAGCGGGTCCGCTGGTACAGCGGGACAGTCTGCTCATGAACTCGCCGCATCCCGTCACGGTGGATCTGCCGCCACTCGACGTACATCGACTCCGCGTTGCGGGACGCAGCGATCAGATCGGCAGCGTGGTCATCGGCCCCGCAGGCAACGCACCAAGCACGGATGTCAGCGTCCGAGGGCGGCGTCTTGCCGCGTGCGATCCGCGACGACTTCGACTTGTGCCATCCGCACCGAGCAGCCAGCTCATGCCCAGTGAGCCCAGCGTCTTGCATGAGCCCCTGCAAGCGGGCAGCCACAGCGGCTCGCGCCGCTTGGGCGCTGGAGAGTGGGGAGGAAGGCATGAGCTGACCGGTCAGGAATCAGACGGCGTACTTCTCGTGCGGGATGGCTCGCTCCCACACCGCTTCGAACGCCGACGCGCACAGCGTGGCTACATCAGGATCTTCCGTCTGGTCGGTGTGAACCCATCGGCCGATCCCGTCGAAGATGTTGAACTGGACCAACCTGCCGTCGAACAGCCAGAAGTCGTTGCCGGGCAAGGCAAGGTCGGACGCACCGCGACGGGGCAGCCAACGGATCTGCTCTCCGGCCGCGACGTTGGTGAAGGTGCCCGAGTGCTCGAAGGCGATGTAATCACTGACCGGCTCCGAGACGATGCGGGCACGTCGGATCACAACGCCCTTAGCGGTGACCTCTTGAACGAGGTCCAGCCAGGGACGCCACCAAGAACCCTTGTCCTCCGGGTTGAGCCGGTGCCCCTGCTTCCATGCGGTGAAGCCTTCGATCTCGTTCTCAACGCCGTACCCATCGCGCATCTCAAGATGCACGGCTGACTCCCGCACTGACCTGATGAGGTCAGAGAAGTCAGTCAGACTCTGCGACACGAAGCTCCTCCCTGAGAAGCGGGATCATCCGCTTCGGAACCCTGATCACCGACTCATGCCCAGGGATCAGCACATCCTGCGAGCTTTCACCCGTGGTCTGCTCGTCTGCTGTCCACCCCTGAATCACAAGATCCTTCGACTCCTGGTCCACCCACACAGCAGGTGATCCGTGATCTCCGGACTCAGGATCTTTGCCAACAAACCGTAAGGCCATGAGGTCCCTCCCTGTCGAGCGCGTTGCGCCTGGTTGCACGACCCTCGCCCTCCGGGGCGGTGCTGGTCAAGAGGGCATGTCCACCACGGTTCGGCCAGAGGCCGGTGATGCCCAGAGAGCGCAAAAGGCGTCCGGCTCTATGTCAGGCCGGACGCCCTTTACCTAGATCCACTCCACGGCAGAGACGATGTGCGCGTCTTGCCGAGGGGCAGGGAGCGGCGTGCGCCGCGATGGGCGAGGAAGCTGCTCACGCCCCTTCGCCCCGAGCCCTCGAAGAATCTCGGCGCGCTCAGCGTCGGCCGTGCTGGCCAGCGCCTCAGCCATCCGCCGGACGGCATCTCCGCTGGTCACTAGGGCTTCTTTACCGTGAGCGGGAGCATCTTCTTACCGCTCTCGCTCAGTTGTGGCCATGTGTCGAACTGCGGGCAGACGCCGCAGTCGAAGCAGGGGGTCCAGCGGCAGTCCTCGACCTCGGTCTCGTCGAGCGCGTCCTGCCAGTCCTCCCAGAGCCAGTCCTTGTCCAGGCCGGAGTCGAGGTGGTCCCAGGGCAGGACCTCTTCGTAGGTGCGCTCGCGGGTGGTGTACCAGTCGACGTCGACACCGAACTCGGGCAGCGTCTTCTCCGCGCAGTTCATCCAGAGGTCGTAGCTGAAGTGCTCGCGCCAGCCGTCGAAGCGGCCGCCGGACTCGTAGACCGCGCGGATGACGGAGCCGACGCGGCGGTCGCCTCGCGAGAGGAGGCCCTCGACGATGCCGGGCTTGCCGTCGTGGTAGCGGAAGCCGATGGAGCGGCCGTACTTCTTGTCGCCCCGGATCTTGTCGCGGAGCTTCTTCAGCCGGGCGTCGGTGTCCTCGGCGCTGAGCTGCGGGGCCCACTGGAAGGGGGTGTGCGGCTTGGGCACGAACCCGCCGATGGAGACCGTGGCGCGGATGTCGTTCTGGCCGGAGACCTCGCGGCCCTTGGCGATGACGTTGACCGCCATGTCGCCGATCTGGAGGACGTCCTCGTCGGTCTCGGTGGGCAGGCCGCACATGAAGTACAGCTTCACCTGGCGCCAGCCGTTGCCGTACGCGGTGGCGACCGTGCGGATCAGGTCCTCCTCCGAGACCATCTTGTTGATGACCTTGCGCATGCGCTCGGAGCCGCCCTCGGGGGCGAAGGTGAGGCCGGAGCGGCGGCCGTTGCGGGTCAGCTCGTTGGCCAGGTCCACATTGAACGCGTCGACGCGTGTCGAGGGCAGCGAGAGGCCGACCTTGTCCTCGGTGTAGCGGTCGGCGAGGCCCTTGGCGATGTCGCCGATCTCGCTGTGGTCGGCGGAGGAGAGCGAGAGGAGGCCGACCTCCTCGAAGCCGGTGGCCTTGAGGCCCTTCTCGACCATTTCGCCGATGCCGGTGATGCTTCGCTCCCGCACGGGGCGCGTGATCATGCCGGCCTGGCAGAAACGGCAGCCGCGGGTGCAGCCGCGGAAGATCTCCACCGACATCCGCTCGTGCACGGTCTCCGCGAGCGGGACGAGGGGCTGCTTGGGGTAGGGCCACTCGTCGAGGTCCATCACCGTGTGCTTGGAGACCCGCCACGGCACGCCGGACCGGTTGGGCACGACACGGCCGATGCGGCCGTCGGGGAGGTACTCGACGTCGTAGAAGCGCGGGACGTAGACGCCGCCGGTCTTCGAGAGCCGGAAGAGCACCTCGTCGCGACCGCCGGGGCGGCCCTCGGCCTTCCAGGCGCGGATGATCTCGGTGATCTCCAGGACGGCCTGCTCGCCGTCGCCGACGACCGCGCAGTCGATGAAGTCGGCGATCGGCTCGGGGTTGAACGCGGCGTGGCCGCCCGCGAGGACGATCGGGTGGTCGACGTCACGGTCCTTGGACTCCAGCGGGATGCCCGCGAGGTCCAGGGCGGTGAGCATGTTGGTGTAGCCGAGCTCGGTGGAGAAGCTCAGCCCGAAGACGTCGAACGCGCCGACGGGGCGGTGGCTGTCCACGGTGAACTGCGGCACGTTGTGCTCGCGCATCAGCGCTTCGAGGTCGGGCCAGACGCTGTACGTGCGCTCGGCGAGGACGCCTTCGCGCTCGTTGAGCACCTCGTAGAGGATCATGACGCCCTGGTTGGGGAGTCCGACCTCGTAGGCGTCGGGGTACATGAGGGTCCAGCGGACGTCGCAGCTGTCCCATTCCTTGACGGTGGAGTTCAGCTCACCGCCGACGTACTGGATGGGCTTCTGCACATGCGGGAGCAGAGCTTCGAGCTGTGGGAAGACCGATGCGGCAGACATCTCGCGAACCTTCGTGAGCCGGCAGGGGTGACCATCCAGCGTACCCCGGTACTCAGTGACTCAGATCCGCGCGCAGTCCGGGGGCCGAGGCGCGGGCCCAGACCTCGGGCAGCTCGCGCTCCCGGGCCTCGGCGGCGGCCTCCTCCTGCCCGTACAGGAGTCCCCAGGTGAACGCGGTCTCGCCCGCCGCGTGCGACTGGATCGCGAGCGCCCGCAGGGCCTCGCGGGCGACGACGCTGTCCTGGTGGTCGCCAAGGACGGTCTGCACGGCCTTCACACGTTTGGCGAAGCGCTTGGCGGGCTTGCCGAGCGCGGGCCGGGCCGCCTCGCCCGCGTACCGGGCGCGCTTGGCGGCCTTGCGGGCCTCGTGCATCGCAGCGTCCCGCTCGGGGCCCGGCGGGTGCTCCAGGGCGTGCTCCATGCGGCGCGCGAGCCTCTCGTAGTCCCCCAGCACCGCCCGGGGCAGGGCCTTCTCCGGTGCCTGGCCGGCGGCGGGGCGCAGGGGCGGGTCGGCGCTCAGCGCGTCGAGGGCGTCGAGGAGGTCCAGATACCGCTTCCCGTCGAGTACGTCGATGATCCTGCGGCGCGATCCGGTGCGGCGGGCGGCGGACCAGGCGCGGAGGCGGCCGCGCACCGGGCCGAGGGTCAGGGTGGCGGGCAGGGCCTCGACGCGGGCGCCGATCCGTCCGTCCAGGACTTCCTGGTCGCGGTCGAGGCCCAGTTCGGCGGCGAGCCACTTCAACTCCGCGCCGAGGGGGTCGGTGGCCTCGCGGTCGAGGAGCTTGCGGTGCGTCTTGAAGGTGCTGCGCAGCCGGCGGGTGGCGACGCGCATCCTGTGCACGGAGTCGGGAAGGCCGCGGCGGACGGCGGGGTCGAGGTCCACGATCGTGCGGATCTGTTCGCGTACGTAGGCGAGGACGTGGTCGCCCGCGGTGCGCGGCGCGTTCTTCTTCGGCCCCTTCCCGTCCCGTACGGGCGACGTCTCCGCCAACGCGCGGGCGAGCTTGGAGGCGGATTTCGCGGGGCGCACCCCGGCCTTGCGGAGGCGCTTCTCGACGGCGTCCAGGACGGCGGGGTCGCCGTCGTCGGCGAGCTCGACCTCGATCTCGGCCCAGGCGGCCGTGGTGCCGGTCCCCTCCCCCGCGAGCCGCTCGGCGCGTACCCGGTCGACGCTGACCTCGGCGAGGAGGGTGCCGTCGGCTGCGGTGAGGTGGTGGACGTCACGGGCGGAGAGCAGCCGGACGACGGGAGCGAGCTCCGCGTGGCGGACGCGGGAGCGGAGCAGGGCGGCCAGCGGGCGCGGCAGGGCGTCGGCGAGGGGTTCGTGGAGCTCGTCCCGGATGCCGGTGGCGACGGGGAACTTCAGGTGCCAGCCCTCGTCGGCCCCGCCGGTCCTGCGGCGCAGGGTGAGGGCGTCGGCGGCGAGGCGGAGATCGGCGGTGTCGTAGTAGACGGCGTCCAGCTCGGTCAGGCCGCGGTGGACGCTCCGGTCGACCCCGGCCGCCCGGGTCAGGTCGGGCAGCCGGGTGTCGTCGGTGGCTTCGTACTTCCGCTCGATCTCGCGCTTGGTGTCCGCCATGTACGGACACCTACCCGCGACCGCCCCGGATCAGGCGGACATCGGCCGTTGCACCCTGATGGACTGGAGCAGGCCGATCGCCACCCAGACGGCGAACATCGAGGATCCTCCGTAGGAGACGAAGGGCAGCGGCAGTCCGGCGACCGGCATGATGCCGAGCGTCATGCCGATGTTCTCGAAGGACTGGAAGGCGAACCAGGCGATGATCCCGGCGGCGACGACCGTGCCGTACAGCTCGGTGGTCTCGCGGGCGATCCGGCAGGCGCGCCACAGGACGACGCCCAGGAGCACGATGATCAGCCCCGCGCCGAGGAAGCCCAGCTCCTCGCCGGCGACGGTGAAGACGAAGTCGGTCTGCTGCTCGGGCACGAACTGACCGGTGGTCTGGGTGCCCTCGAAGAGCCCGGTGCCGGTGAGCCCGCCGGAACCGATCGCGATACGGGCCTGGTTGGTGTTGTAACCGACGCCCGCCGGGTCGAGCGCGGGGTTGGCGAAGGCGGCGAAGCGGGCGATCTGGTAGTCGTCGAGCAGCCCGAGCTGCCAGATGGCGACGGCTCCGCCCGCGCCCGCGCCGAGGAGGCCGAAGACCCAGCGGTTGGAGGCGCCGGAGGCCAGCAGGATGCCGAGGACGATGACGGCCATGACCATCACCGAGCCGAGGTCCGGCATCAGCATGACGATGGCCATGGGGATGGCCGCGAGCCCCAGCGCCTTGGCGACGGTGCGGTGGTCGGGGTGGGCCTGGTCGCCCGCGTCGACACGGGCCGCCAGCAGCATCGCCATCACGAGGATGATGGTGATCTTGGTGAACTCGGACGGCTGGATCGAGAAGCCGGCGGGGAGTTTGATCCACGCGTGGGCGCCGTTGACCGTGGTGCCGAGCGGGGTGAGGACCGCCAGGACCAGCAGCACCGAGATGCCGTAGAGGACCGGGACGGCCCCGCGCAGGGTGCGGTGGCCGAGCCAGATCGTGCCGATCATCAGGGCGAGACCGATGCCGGTGTTGAGGGCGTGCCTCAGGAGGAAGAAGTACGGGTCGCCCTGGGTGAGGTGATCGCGGTTGCGGGTCGCGGACCACACGAGCAGCGAGCCGAGCAGCGAGAGCGCGAGCGCGGCCCCGAGCAGCGGCCAGTCCAGCCGCCGCACGAGGGAGTCGCGGGCGGTCAGCTTGGCCCAGGAGCCCTCGTCGGGGCTGTACCGGGAGACGGAGAATCCACCTGCCATTACGGCTGCCTCCCCGTCGACGCCGGTGACCCGGTGAGTCCGGGCTGGCCACCGGGCTGCAGGGGCAGCTGGGGTTCCTGTCCCCCGGGCTGCTCCTCGGGCGTGACCGGATTGGGGTCGTACGGCTTGACCTTCGGCGCGTAGATCGAGCCGTCGGGCTGGATCTTCGGCAGCGCCTTCTGGGGCTTCGGCAGCAAGGCCCTCTTCTTGTCCTGGTTGCCCTCGGCGTCGAGGCCGTAGAGCGCGTCGTAGATCTTGCGGACGGCGGGCCCGGCGGCGCCGGAGCCGGTGCCGCCCTGGGAGATCGTCATGACGATCGTGTAGTCGTCGGTGTAGGTCGCGAACCACGCGGTGGTCTGCTTGCCGTACACCTGGGCGGTGCCGGTCTTGGCGCGCATCGGGATCTTGTCCTGGGGCCAGCCGCCGAACCGCCAGGCGGCGGTGCCGCCCTCGACCACCGAGCGCAGACCCTTGTCGAGGTCCTTGATGGTCTGGGAGTTGACCGGCAGCTTGCCGCTGACCTTGGGCTTGATCTCCTGGACGTTCTTGCCGTCGGGGCTGATCACGGCCTTGCCGACGGTGGGCTCGTGGAGGGTGCCGCCGTTGCTGATGGCGGCGTAGGCGCTGGCCATCTGGATGGGGGTGACGAGCACGTCGCCCTGGCCGATGGCGTAGTTGATGCTGTCGTAGGCCTTGAGCTGGTTGCCTTCGAGGCAGCTCTCGTACGCGATCTGCTGGACGTAGGTGCCGCCCTTCTTGCCCTCCTTGCACCAGGCGTCCTTGTTGGCCTTCCAGAAGTCCTGCTTCCACTCGCGGTCCGGGATGCGGCCCTTGACCTCGTTGGGCAGGTCGATGCCGGTCTCGGCGCCGAGCCCGAAGTCACGGGCGGTGCGGTAGAACCAGTTCTTGGCGTCCTTCTTGGGCTTTATGCCGCCGTCCTTCACCCACTCGTCGTGGCCGAGGCGGTAGAAGACGGTGTTGCAGGAGTACTTGAGCGCGTCGCCGAGGGTGATGGGGCCGTGGCCCTGGGACTCGAAGTTCGCGAAGGTCTGGTTGCCGAGGCTGTAGGAGCTGCTGCACTCGTAGAGGTCGTTGAAGGCGTGGCCGCCGCGCACGGCGGCGCTCGCCGACACCACCTTGAAGATCGAGCCCGCGGGCGCCTGGCCCTGGATGCCCCGGTTGAGCAGCGGGTAGTTGGACTTCTTGCTGGTGAGCTTGGCGTACTCCTTGCCGGAGATACCGCCGACCCAGGCGTTGGGGTCGTAGTCGGGCTGGGAGGCCATCGACACGACACGGCCGGTCTTCGACTCCATGACGACGACGGCGCCGGAGTCGGCCTCGTACTTCCGGCCGGTGATCTTGTCGGTCTCCTGGCGGACGGTCTTCATCGCCTGGTTGAGCTCGTACTCGGCCACCGCCTGGACGCGGGCGTCGAGGCTGGTGACGAGGCTGGAGCCGGACACTGCCGGGTCGTTCTCCGCCTCGCCCATGACGCGGCCGAGGTTGTCGACCTCGTAGCGGGTGACGCCCGCCTTGCCGCGCAGCTCCTTGTCGTACGTGCGCTCAAGGCCGGAGCGGCCTACCTGGTCGGAGCGCAGATAGGGCGACGGACTGTCCAGCGCCTGCTGGATCTCGTCGTCGGTGACGGGCGAGAGGTAGCCGAGGACCTGTGCGGTCTTCGCCTTGCCCGGTGCGGCGTAGCGGCGTACGGCGGTGGGTTCGGCGGTGATGCCGGGGAAGTCCTCGGCGCGCTCGCGGATCTGGAGGGCCTGCTGGGTGGTGGCCTCGTCGGTGACCGGGATCGGCTGGTAGGGCGATCCGTTCCAGCAGGGCTGGGGGGTCTTGGAGTCGCAGAGGCGGACCTTGTCCCGGACGTCCTGGACCTTCATGTCCAGGACGTCGGCGAGCCGGGTGAGGACGCCGACGCCGTCGTCCTTCATCTTCAGCAGCTCGGTGCGGCTGGCGGAGACGACGAGCCGGGTCTCGTTGTCGGCGAGCGGTACGCCGCGGGCGTCGAGGATCGAGCCGCGCACGGCGGGCTGGACGACCTGCTGCACGCCGTTGCCGGCGGCTTCGGCGGTGTACTCGTCGCCGTTGCGGATCTGGAGGTACCAGAGGCGGCCGCCGAGGGTCAGCAGCAGCGAGAAGACGAGGACCTGAATGACGATGAGCCGGATCTGGACCCGCTGGGTCCGCCCGGTCTCGGGAATGTTGCTCACGCGGTTCCCCCGGCGTCCTCTGTCGCGTACGGCTTCACAGTCGCTTGACCCCCTTGATCCTGCCCGCGCGGGCGGCGCGGTTGCGGGCGGCCTTCACGCGCAGGCCGCCGCGCTGGTTGCCGATCCGCAGCCCGGTGCCGGAGGCGAGCCAGCCGGCGGCGACGTCGCTGCCGCCGGAGGAGGCATCGGCGAGCGGGTCGTTCTCGGTGCGTCTGGCCAGCGCCATGATGAGCGGCACCGTGAAGGGCGCCAGCAGCAGGTCGTAGATCGCGGCCGTGAACAGCAGGCTGCCCAGGCCCACATGGCGGGCGGCGGTGTCGCCGACGAGCGCGCCGACGCCCGCGTACAGCAGGGTCGAGCCGATCGCGGCGGCGACGACCACGGCCATCGGGGCGAACGCAGACTTCAGCTGCCCGTTCTCCGGCCGGGCCAGGCCCGCGAGGTAGCCGATGACGCAGAGCACCAGGGCGTAGCGCCCGGCGGCGTGGTCGGCGGGCGGGGCGAGGTCCGCGAGGAGGCCCGCGCCGAAGCCGATGAGGGAGCCGCTGACCGGCCCGTACACGAAGGCGAGTCCGAGGACGGTGAGGAGCAGCAGGTCGGGGACGGCGCCGGGGAGCTGGAGGCGGGCGAGGACGGAGACCTGGACGACGAGGGCGACGACGACCAGGGCGATGGAGAGCAGAGTCCGGTTGATGCGCATGGGGATCAGCTCTACTCCTGGTCGTTGGCCGCGTTGTCGGGTTGGGCGTTGCCCTGCTGATCGCCTGCCGCGTCACCGGCGGCGGCGCCGCCCGGTTCCTCGTTGATGTTGCCGACGACCTTGCCGGAGCCGTCCACGAGGTCGCCGTTGGGCTGGACCGTGACGGTGACCGTGGGGGTCGGCTTCGGCTTCGTCTTGACGGGCTGCTTGGGCAGGACCGTGTCGCGCGGGTCCTGGCGGGGGGCCTGGACGACGACGCCGACGATGTCGAGCTTGGTGAACCCGACGTACGGCTTCACGTAGACGGTCCGGGTCAGTTCGCCGCCGGAGGGGTCGACGCGGACGACCTCGCCGACCGGGACGCCGGGCACGAAGGGCTTGTCCTTGCTGGAGCCGAAGGTGACCAGCCGGTCGCCGGCCTTCACCTTCGCCTTGCCGTTGAGGAACTGCACCGACAGCGGGCGCGAGCCCTGGCCGGTGGCGAAGCCGAGCTCGTCGGTCTTCTCCATCCGGGTGCCGACGGTGAAGTCGGGGTCGTTGGCGAGCAGGACCGTCGCGGTGCTGGGGCCGACGGTGGTGACCCGGCCGACCAGTCCCTCGCCGTTGAGGACGGTCATGTCGCGGCGGATGCCGTCGTCGGCCCCGGCGTCGATGGTGACCGTCCAGGAGAAGCCCTGGGCCGCTCCTATGGCGATGACCTCGGCGCCCTTGATGCCGTACTGGCCGGCGCCCGCGTTCTTCAGCATGGCGTCGAGCTGGCGGACCCGGCTGTTGGTGCGGTCGTCACTGCCGAGCTTGGCCTTCAGCGCGGCGTTCTCCTGCTCCAGCGTGGAGATCCGGTCGTGCCGGTTGCCGGAGTCCCGTACCGCGCCTATGGCGTTGCCCACCGGGTCGACCGCGGCCGCGACGCCGTTCTCGACCGGCCCGAAGACGGTGGCCGCGGCCTGCCGCGCGCCGTCGACCGGTGACTCCTCGCCGCCTCGGATATCCACCGTGATCAGGGCGAATGCGATGGCGATCAAGAGCACCAGGAGCAGCCGGCTCTCTCGTGTGTCCCTCACGTGCGGCGGCCGTGCCTTCCTCGTCGGAATGTTCGTGCCTGTGTATGCGTGGCTGTCTGTACGTCAGCACCTGCGTACGTCGATACGTGTACAGCAACGATCTATATCAACGATCCGGCGGGCGGAGCCGCAGCGTCCGCGGTCCGCGCGCCGGATCGGGGTGGTGTCCTGCCCGTCTCAGCGACGGGGCTGGGCGTCCAGCACCTGCTGGAGCGCCTCGAACTCCTCGACGCACTTGCCGGAGCCGAGCGCCACCGAGTCCAGGGGGTCCTCGGCGATGTGGATCGGCATGCCGGTCTCGTGGCGCAGCCGCTCGTCCAGACCGCGCAGCAGCGCGCCGCCGCCGGTGAGGACGATGCCGCGGTCCATGACGTCGCCGGACAGCTCGGGCGGGCACTTGTCGAGCGTCGTCTTCACGGCGTCGACGATCGCGTTGACCGGTTCCTCGATGGCCTTGCGGACCTCGGCGGCCGAGATGACGACCGTCTTGGGCAGCCCGGAGACCAGGTCGCGGCCACGGATCTCGGTGTGCTCGTCCTTCTCCAGGTCGAACGCCGAACCGATGGTGATCTTGATCTGTTCGGCGGTCCGCTCACCGAGGAGGAGCGAGTACTCCTTCTTGATGTGCTGGATGATCGCGTTGTCCAGTTCGTCACCGGCGGTGCGGATCGACTGGGCAGTGACGATTCCGCCGAGCGAGATCACGGCGACCTCGGTGGTGCCGCCGCCGATGTCGACGACCATGTTCCCGGTGGCCTCGTGGACCGGGAGGCCGGAGCCGATGGCGGCGGCCATGGGCTCCTCGATGATGTGCACCTGGCGCGCGCCGGCCTGCGTGGACGCCTCGATGACGGCACGGCGCTCGACCCCGGTGATACCGGAGGGCACGCAGACGACGACACGGGGGCGGGCCAGGTAGCGGCGCTTGTGGATCTTGAGGATGAAGTAGCGGAGCATCCGCTCGGTGATCTCGAAGTCGGCGATCACGCCGTCCTTCAGCGGCCGCACGGCAACGATGTTGCCCGGCGTGCGCCCGATCATCTTCTTGGCCTCGGAGCCGACCGCCAGAATCCCGCCGGTGTTGGTGTTGATGGCCACGACGGACGGCTCGTTCAGGACGATGCCGCGCCCCCTGACGTACACCAGCGTGTTGGCAGTCCCGAGGTCGATAGCCATGTCACGGCCGATGAACGACATTGAGTTCCCCTTGTTCCCCATGAGGATGCGTCGGGCCTTCCCAGGTAGCGAAGATGGCTTGTTCTGGTAGGCGAGGTTGGCGCTGCGGGCGTGGAAGCTTCCATCGTAGTGCCGTATGCACGGACACAGCGCGAGGGTCCTTCGCCATTGTGAGCGGAACGGGTGGCCGTTCTACCCATGGTGACGTTACGTCGGAGGGATGCGTTCCCGCGATCCCAAACCCTATGCCGAGGGGCGACCGAATTACTTCGGTCGCCCCAGGCGTACAGCGCTGTTTGGCCGATCGGGTCAGGAAAGTCCCGGAAAGAAAAGCTTCAGTTCTCGCTCTGCGGACTCCTCGGAGTCCGAGGCGTGGATGAGGTTCTCCCGGGTGATCGTGCCGAAGTCACCACGGATCGACCCGGGCGCGGCGGCGATCGGGTCGGTGGGGCCTGCCAGGGTGCGGATGCCCTCAATGACCCGCTCACCTTCGGCCACCAGGGCGACGACGGGGCCGGAGGCCATGAACTCCATGAGCGGCTCGTAGAACGGGCGGCCCTTGTGCTCGCCGTAGTGCTGCTCCAGCGTCTCGTGGTCCAGGGTGCGCAGCTCCAGCGCGGTGATCCGCCAGTCCGCCTTGCGCTCGATGCGGCCGACGATCTCGCCGATCAGGCCACGGCGGACCGCGTCGGGCTTGAGCAGGACGAGAGTGCGCTGAGTCATGTACGGCTCCTTGCAAGGCCAGGCATACGGGTGCGGTGAGGGCGAGATTACAGGGGTACGGAGACGGGTCTGCGCCCGGGTTCACCCAGGGTCACCTTCGGGCCCCGGTTTTCCGGGGCCCGGACGGGCCGGCTTCGGGGCCCGGGCGGGCCGGCCGCGTGTGTCCGGCGGGCTCGCGACCTCAGGCCGTGGCCTCGCCGGCCTCCTGCTGGGCGGCCCAGTTGGCCTTGGCCTCGTCGATCTTGCGGCCGTAGTGGATCGAGGCCCACCACAGGCCGCCGAAGGCCAGCCCCAGGATGAACATCGTCGGGACCACGAAACCGCTGAGGACCAGCGCGATCTGCAGCGCCCAGCCCAGCTGGACACCGCCGGGCCGGGTGATCATTCCGCACAGCAGCACGGACAGGGCCATGCCGATGCCGCACACCGTCCAGACCAGGGCCATGGAGGCGTCGTCCAGCTTCATCGCGACGAGACCGGCGAAGCCGATCACGAAGAACTCGCCGATCAGCGTCGAGGCGCAGAGCGTCCGCATACCGTCCCTCAGCCCCTTCCCAGCAGCAGCCGGGCTTCGCCGACCGTGATCACGGATCCGGTCACCAGCACCCCGGCGCCCGCGTACTCGTCGTCCTCCTCGGCCAGCGTGATCGCCGCCTCCAGCGCGTCGTCGAGACGCGGCTCGACCTGGACCCGGTCGTCGCCGAAGACCTCGACGGCGACGGCGGCCAGCTCGTCCGCGTCCATCGCGCGGCCGGTGGAGTTCTGGGTGACCACGATTTCGGCGAAGATCGGCTCGAAGGCCTCCAGGAGCCCGCGGGCGTCCTTGTCACCGCTCGTGCCGACCACGCCGATCAGCCGGGAGAAGCTGAACGCCTCGGAGATGCCGTCCGCCGCCGCCTTGGCCCCCGCCGGGTTGTGCGCGGCGTCCAGCACGACGGTCGGGCTGGAGCGCACGACCTCCAGACGGCCGGGCGAGAGCACCGAGGCGAACGCCTTGCGGATCGCGTCGATGTCGAGGGAGCGGGCCTGCTCGGCGCCGATACCGAAGAACGCCTCGACCGCGGAGAGCGCGACGGCGGCGTTGTGCGCCTGGTGGGCCCCGTACAGCGGAAGGAAGATGTTGTCGTACTCGCCGCCGAGACCGCGCAGGGTCAGCAGCTGTCCGCCGACCGCGATCTCCCGGGAGGTGACGCCGAACTCCATGCCCTCGCGGGCCACGGTGGCGTCCACCTCGACGGCCTTCTTCAGCATCACCTGCGCGGCGTCCACCGGCTGCTGCGCCAGGATGACCGTGGCGCCCGGCTTGATGACCCCGGCCTTCTCGCCGGCGATCTCGGCCGGCGTGGTGCCGAGCCGGTCGGTGTGGTCCAGCGAGATCGGGGTGACGACGGCGACGGTGGAGTCGATGACGTTGGTGGCGTCCCAGGTGCCGCCCATGCCGACCTCGACGACCGCCACATCGACGGGCGCGTCGGCGAAGGCCGCGTACGCCATGCCGGTGAGGACCTCGAAGAAGGAGAGGCGGTAGGGCTGCTGGGCGTCGACCATCTCGACGTACGGCTTGATGTCCTCGTACGTCTCGATGAACCGCTCGGGCTCGATCGGGGAGCCGTCGAGGCTGATCCGCTCGGTGATCGACTGGACGTGCGGGGAGGTGTAGCGGCCGGTGCGCAGCTCGAAGGCGTTGAGCAGGGCCTCGATCATGCGGGCCGTGCTGGTCTTGCCGTTGGTGCCGGTGATGTGGATGGAGGGGTAGGCGCGCTGCGGCTCGCCGAGGACGTCCATCAGCGCGGCGATGCGCGTGACGGACGGCTCCAGCTTGGTCTCGCCCCAGCGTCCGGCGAGCTCCTGCTCCACCGCGCGCAGTGCCTTGTCGGTCTCGGGGTCGGCCGGGCGGGCCGGGACCGCTTCGCCCTGCGGGTGGCCCGAGTGGGTGCGCAGTGTGCGGCTCCCGGCCTCGATCACCGCCAGGTCGGGGTCGCGCTGGGTCGCTTCGTCGACGATCTCCTCGAAGGTGTCGTCGGGATCGGACGCGTCGTGCCGGTCTGAAGGGCGGGGCTCACTCACGGGCCCCAGTCTACGGATGGGCACCGACATCGCACGCAGCGCCCGGCGAACGGTCCGGAAGACGTACGGGGAAGCCCCCGCATCCCCGGTCGGTCGGGGGTACGGGGGCTTCGTCCAGCAGCAGATCAGGCCTGCGGGAGGCCCGCCAGCTGGGCGCCGATCCGCTCGATGTCGGCCTCGGCCTTGGAGAGCCGGCCGCGGATCTTGTCGACCACGTTGTCCGGGGCCTTGGCCAGGAAGGCCTCGTTGCCGAGCTTCCCGGTGGCCTGGGCCTTCTCCTTCTGCGCGGCCTCCAGGTCCTTCGTGAGGCGCTTGCGCTCGGCGGCCACGTCGATCGTGCCGGAGAGGTCCAGGGCGACGGTGACCCCGGCGACCGGGAGGGACGCGGTGGCGTGGAAGCCGTCGCCGGCGGGCTGGAGCCGGGTGACCTGGCGCATGGCCGCCTCGTGCGGAGCCAGCGCCGTGCCGGTCAGGGTCAGCTCGGCCGGGACCTTCTGGCCGGGCTGGAGGCCCTGGTCGTTGCGGAAGCGGCGGACCTCGGTGACGACCTGCTGGACCAGCTCGATCTCCTTCTCGGCCGCGTCGTCGCGGAAGCCGGAGTCGCCCGGCCACTCGGCGATGACGATCGACTCGCGCCCGGTGAGCGCGGTCCACAGCGCCTCCGTGACGAACGGGACGATCGGGTGCAGCAGCCGCAGCATCACGTCCAGGACCTCGCCGAGGACCCGGCCCGAGACCTCGGCCGGGCGGCCGCCCGCGAAGAACGTGGTCTTGGAGAGCTCGACGTACCAGTCGAAGACCTCGTCCCACGCGAAGTGGCGCAGGGACTCGCTGATCTTGGCGAACTGGAAGTCGTCGTAGAACGCGTCGACGTCCGCGACCGTCTTGTTGAGCCGCGACAGGATCCAGCGGTCGGTGACCGACATCTCCTCGACCGGGGGCAGGTCGCCCTCGATCGTGGCGCCGTTCATCAGGGCGAAACGGGTGGCGTTCCAGATCTTGTTGGAGAACTTCGCCGAGCCCTGGACCCAGTCCTCGCCGATCGGCACGTCGGTGCCCGGGTTGGCGCCGCGCGCGAGGGTGAAGCGCAGGGCGTCGGAGCCGTACTTGTCCATCCAGTCCAGCGGGTTGACCACGTTGCCGAAGGACTTCGACATCTTCTTGCCGTGCTCGTCGCGGACCATGCCGTGCAGGACGATGGTCCCGAACGGCGGGACGCCGTCGTTGACGTACAGGCCGAACATCATCATCCGGGCGACCCAGAAGAAGAGGATGTCGTAGCCGGTGACCAGGACGGAGTTCGGGTAGAACTTCGCGAGGCTGTCGGTCCGTTCGGGCCAGCCGAGCGTGGAGAAGGGCCACAGGCCCGAGGAGAACCAGGTGTCCAGGACGTCGCTGTCCTGGGTCCAGCCCTCACCGCTGGGCGCCTCGTCGTCCGGTCCGACGCAGACGACCTCGCCGTTCGGGCCGTACCAGACGGGGATGCGGTGGCCCCACCAGAGCTGGCGCGAGATGCACCAGTCGTGGAGGTTGTCGACCCAGTCGAAGTACCGCTTCTCCATCTCCTGCGGGTGGATCTTGACCTTGCCGTCGCGGACCGCGTCACCGGCGGCCTCGGCGAGCGGGGCGACCTTGACCCACCACTGGAGGGAGAGGCGCGGCTCGATGGTGGTCTTGCAGCGCGAGCAGTGACCCACCGAGTGGACGTACGGCCGCTTCTCGGCGACGATCCGGCCCTCGGCGCGCAGGGCGGCGACGATGGCGGAGCGGGCCTCCAGCCGGTCCAGGCCCTCGAAGGGGCCGGGGACGGTGATGACCGCGCGCTCGTCGAGGACGGTGATGAACGGCAGGTCGTGGCGGTTGCCGATCTCGAAGTCGTTCGGGTCGTGCGCGGGGGTCACCTTGACCGCGCCGGTGCCGAACTCCGGGTCGACGTGGTGGTCGGCGACGACGGGGATCGTGCGGTCGGTCAGCGGCAGCTTGATCTGCTTGCCGATCAGGTGCTGGTAGCGCTCGTCGTCGGGGTGGACGGCGACGGCGGTGTCACCGAGCATCGTCTCGGCGCGGGTGGTGGCGACGACGATGGTCTCGTCCCCGTCCCCGTACGTCATGGAGACGAGCTCGCCGTCGTCCTCCTGGTACTCGACCTCGATGTCGGAGATCGCGGTGAGACAGCGGGGGCACCAGTTGATGATGCGCTCGGCGCGGTAGATCAGCCCGTCGTCGTACATCTGCTTGAAGACGGTCTGGACGGCCTTGGACAGGCCCTCGTCCATGGTGAAGCGCTCACGGGACCAGGCGACGCCCTCGCCGAGGCGGCGCATCTGGCCGGAGATCTGGCCGCCGGACTCGTTCTTCCACTGCCAGACGCGCTCGACGAAGGCCTCGCGGCCCAGGTCGTGGCGGGACTTGCCCTCCTTGCCGAGCTCGCGCTCGACGACGTTCTGGGTGGCGATGCCGGCGTGGTCCATGCCCGGCTGGTAGAGCGCCTCGAAGCCCTGCATCCGCTTCCGGCGGACGAGGGCGTCGATCAGGGTGTGCTCGAAGGCGTGGCCCAGGTGGAGGGAGCCGGTGACGTTCGGCGGCGGGATGACGATGCTGTAGGGCGGCTTGTCGCTGTGCTCGTCGGCTTCGAAGTAACCACGCTCTACCCAGCGCTCGTACAGCTTCCCCTCTACATCGGCCGGCGCGTACTGGGTCGGCAGTTCGGGGTTGCTGGCTGGCTGCTGCGATGAGTTCTCGGTCACGGGAGACAGTTTAGGGCCGTCACAGGTCTGCACTGAAACGGATTGGTTCAGTAACGGTGTACGACCCGCTCCCCCATGTCAGGGCGGCTTCCGTCAGGATGTTCGCAACGCATAGGACCGACCGGCACGTGGAGGGCGGAAGAAGGAGCGGGGCTGGGTGCGTGCAGCTGCAAGGCGGAGGATTGAGTCAACGCGGAGCGTTGGTGATTGACGACAACGCCGCAGATGCGCGTGCCCAGCCCCGCGACGCCGCCCTCCACGTGTCGGTCGGTCCGAGAATTCTGGAGGGGACACCGCAATGAGCTACAACCAGCCGGGCCCGTACGGTGGGCAGCCGCCGCAGGGCCAGCCCGGACCGTACGGACAGCAGCCGGGCCCGTACGGCGCCCCGCCGCCCCAGGGCCCCCCGCAGGGCCAGCCCGGCTACGGTTACCCGCAGCAGGCCCCGCAGGGTGTCCCCCCGCAGCAGCCGAACCCGTACGGGCAGCCCCAGCAGCCGCCGCAGGGCTACGGCTACCCGCAGGCCCAGCAGCCGGGCCCGTACGGCCAGCAGCCGCCCACGCCTCCGTACGGCGGCCAGCCGGCGTACGGCGCCCAGCCGCCCCCGCAGCCGAAGAAGAAGACCGGGCTGATCATCGGTGGCGCCGTGGTGGCGCTGGCGGTCATCGCGGGCGGGGTGTACTTCTTCACCTCCGGCAACGCGAGCAACAGTGATGTGGCCGACTCCACCAAGGGCTACAAGCTGACGCCCGCCGCCTCGGTGGACGACTACACGAAGGACCCGTCCAAGCCCGCGACGTCCGGCCCGCTGACGGGTCAGTCGAAGGCCGACGCCGAGGCCTCTGGGGTCAAGAATCCGCAGCAGGCGGGCGCCCAGTACAAGGGCGGTTCCGAGGACAACCCGCTCACGCAGAAGATGATCCTGCTCCAGGGCTACTGGGGCGAGGTCGAGGACCCGGCCAAGGTCATCAACAGCTTCTTCGGCGAGGCCGAGAAGAAGATGGGCGCGACCAACAACGGCAACGAGGTCTCGCTCGTCGGCAGCCCCGAGGACGTCAAGCCGTCCGGTTTCGACGGCGCCCTGATGAGATGCCAGGACATCAAGACAATCAACGGCAAGGCCGACGGCACCGCCGCGAAGGGGCCGAAGGAGATCATCACGCCGGTCTGCATCTGGGCCGACTACAGCACCATCGGTATGGTCATCGCCGCCGACGCCAGCACCGCGCTGACCGGCAAGGGCATGGCTCAGGACGATGTCGCGGCCCTCGCCGCCAAGCTCTACAACACCTCCCGCACCAAGATCTGACCGCTCAACGCCGAAGGGGCGCCCGGCCAGATCATCCGGTGGGCGCCCCTTCGGCGTACGCAAGTCGTCTGCCGCTACGCGGACTTCTCGTGCCGGCCGCCGTCGTTCTTGCCGATCGTGCGCGGCTCGCGCGGGACCAGCGTCGGGTTGACGTTGTTGCGGACCACGTCCGGGGTGATGACCACGCGGGCGACGTCCTTGCGGGACGGGACCTCGTACATCACGGACTGGAGGACTTCCTCCATGATCGCCCGCAGACCGCGTGCGCCGGTCTGGCGCAGGATCGCCTGGTCGGCGATGGCCTCCAGCGCCTCGCGCTCGAAGTCCAGCTCCACACCGTCGAGTTCGAAGAGGCGCTGGTACTGCTTGACCAGGGCGTTGCGCGGCTCGATGAGGATCTGGAGCAGGGCCTCGCGGTCCAGGTTGTGGACCGAGGTCAGCACGGGGAGACGGCCGATGAACTCGGGGATCATCCCGAACTTCACCAGGTCCTCCGGCATGACCTCCTGGAACTGGTCGCTCGCCTGGATCTCCAGCTTGGAGCGGATCGTGGCGCCGAAGCCGATGCCCTTGGCGCCGGCCCGGGACTCGATGATCTTCTCCAGGCCGGAGAACGCGCCGCCCACGATGAACAGCACGTTCGTCGTGTCGATCTGGATGAACTCCTGGTGGGGGTGCTTGCGTCCGCCCTGCGGCGGGACGGAGGCGGTGGTGCCCTCCAGGATCTTCAGCAGGGCCTGCTGCACGCCCTCGCCGGAGACATCGCGGGTGATCGACGGGTTCTCGCTCTTGCGGGCGACCTTGTCGATCTCGTCGATGTAGATGATCCCGGTCTCGGCCTTCTTGACGTCGTAGTCGGCCGCCTGGATCAGCTTGAGCAGGATGTTCTCGACGTCCTCGCCGACATAGCCGGCCTCCGTCAGCGCCGTCGCGTCCGCGATGGCGAACGGGACGTTGAGCATGCGGGCCAGCGTCTGCGCGAGCAGCGTCTTACCGGAACCCGTGGGGCCCAGCAGGAGGATGTTCGACTTGGCGAGCTCGATCGCGTCCTCGCGATGGGCGCCGCCGCCGTTCTCCCCGGCCTGGACCCGCTTGTAGTGGTTGTACACCGCGACCGAGAGGGCCTTCTTCGCGGGCTCCTGCCCGACGACGTACCCCTCGAGGAACTCGTAGATCTCGCGAGGCTTGGGAAGCTCTTCCCAGCGCACCTCGCTCGTCTCCGCGAGCTCCTCCTCGATGATCTCGTTGCAGAGATCGATGCACTCGTCGCAGATGTACACACCGGGTCCCGCGATGAGCTTCTTCACCTGCTTCTGGCTCTTTCCGCAGAACGAGCACTTGAGCAGGTCGCCGCCATCACCGATGCGTGCCACGAGGTGCTTCCCCTTCGCCTGGGAGACGCCTGGTTCAGCGGCTCCTGGTGCCTCTATCCGACGGTACCTTGCCTGGGCCCCCGTTCGGGCCCCCCTTGGCACGGTTCACACGGCCGTGGTCGTGCAAACGGAATGTGCCAAGGGGAAAGACCGACGTCAGAGCGATGCGCCCGCGGTGGTCTTGCGGGTGCTAACGATCTGGTCGACCAGACCGTACGCGAGGGCGTCCTCGGCCGTGAGGATCTTGTCGCGCTCGATGTCCTCGCTGATCTTCTCCAGCGGGGTCGTCGAGTGCCGGGCCAGCATCTCCTCCAGCTGCGTACGCATACGGAGGATCTCGTTGGCCGCGATCTCCAGGTCGGAGAGCTGCTCGCGGCCCGTCTGCGAGGACGGCTGGTGGATGAGCACCCGGGCGTGCGGGAGCGCCATGCGCTTGCCCGGGGTGCCCGCGGCGAGCAGGACGGCGGCGGCGGAGGCCGCCTGGCCCATGCAGACCGTCTGGATGTCCGGCTTCACGAACTGCATCGTGTCGTAGATCGCGGTGAGCGCGGTGAACGAGCCGCCGGGGCTGTTGATGTAGATCGAGATGTCGCGGTCGGGGTCCATCGACTCCAGGCACAGCAGCTGCGCCATGACGTCGTTGGCCGAGGCGTCGTCGATCTGGACGCCCAGGAAGATCACGCGCTCCTCGAAGAGCTTCGCGTACGGGTCGTACTCGCGCACGCCCTGCGAGGTGCGCTCCACGAAGCGCGGGACGACGTAGCGGTTGTCCACCTGCGGGCCGGTGTAGAGGCCGCTCGCGGAGGCGCCGGTGTAGTTGTTCATGTGGGTCTTCACCATCCTGGTGGCGTTCTGGGGCTGGAGGTCTCGGCGTACGAGAGGGTCGTGCGGGAGCGGTGCCGACGGTCCGGTGGGAACCGGATCAGGCACCGGTGCCGCCGCCGCCCGGGATGCCCGACGCGAACGTGATGATCTCGTCGATGAGGCCGTACTCCTTGGCCTCCTCCGCCGTGTACCAGCGGTCGCGGTCGCCGTCACGGATGATCGTCTCGACGGTCTGGCCGGAGTGACGGGCGGTGATCTCCGCCATCCGCGTCTTGGTGCGGAGCAGGTACTCGGCCTGGATCTTGATGTCCGAGGCCGTGCCACCGATGCCGGCCGAGCCCTGGTGCATGAGGATGTCGGTGTTCGGGAGCGCGAAGCGCTTGCCCGCGGCGCCGCCGGTGAGCAGGAACTGGCCCATGGAGGCGGCCATGCCCATGCCGATGGTGACGACGTCGTTGGGGATGTACTGCATGGTGTCGTAGACCGCCATGCCGGCCGTCACCGAACCACCGGGGCTGTTGATGTAGAGGTAGATGTCCTTGTCCGGATCAGCGGCAAGGAGGAGAAGCTGTGCGGTGATCTTGTTGGCGATGTCATCGTCGACCTGCTGACCGAGGAAGATGATGCGCTCGCCGAGCAGTCGGCTGTAGACCTGGTCACCGAGGCCTCCACCGAGGGACGGCTCTCCGGCGGCGTAGGGCATCAGATTCGTCACGTATCCACCTGCTCGTCTCTGACGGCTCCGGCCGTCTCAGCGTCTTCGTACCGGGCGGGTGAAGTCACTGCCCCACCCTTCCTCTTCATGGACCCTAACGCGCAGGTGGGACAACGCCATCCCGCTTCCGCAACTGTTCGCTGGGAGCGCAAGGTCCGCAGTGGGCACAAGGGTTCCGGCGCCGCACGGCCATACGACGACGGGCCCCGAACACAGGAAGCGTTCGGGGCCCGTCGTGCGGATCAGGGCGAGGCTCAGGCCTCGTTCTTCTCCTCGGCCTTCTCCTCCGCCTTGTCCTCGGTGGCGGCCTCGACCGTCTCCGTGGCCCCGGCGGCGGCCTCGTCCTCGTCCTCGAGGTCGACGACCTCACCGTTGGTGTCGACGACCTTGGCGGCCTCGACGACGACGGCGAGCGCCTTGCCGCGGGCGACCTCGCCGACGAGCATCGGCACCTGGCCACCCTCGACGACGGCCTGGGCGAACTGGTCGGGGCTCATGCCGGAGGAAGCAGCGCGCCGCATGAGGTGCTCGGTGAGCTCCTCCTGGTTGACGTTCAGCTTCTCCTTGTTGACGAGCTCGTCCAGGATGAACTGGGTCTTGATGCCCTTGATGGCCTGCTCGGAGGTCTCGTTCTCGAACTCCTCCAGGGTCTTGCCCTGGATCTCGAGGTACTTCTCGAGGTCGAGACCCATCTGACCGAGCTGGTGGTGCTCCAGGTTGTGCTTGCGGGTCTGGACCTCGTCCGCGAGCAGCTTCTCCGGGATCGGGACCTCGGCGAGCTTCAGCAGCTCCTCCAGGACCCGCTCCTGGGCCTGGGTGGCCTGGTCGTACTGCTTGGTGGTCTCCAGGCGCTTGCGGCTGTCGGCCTTCAGCTCCTCCAGCGTGTCGAACTCGCTGGCCATCTGGGCGAAGTCGTCGTCCAGCTCGGGAAGCTCACGGGCGGCGACGGCGGTGACCTTGACGGTGACCTCCGCGGCCTTGCCCTCGGCGGAGCCGCCCTTCAGCTCAGAGGTGAAGGTGGCCTCGCCACCGGCCTCCAGGCCGGTCACGGCCTCGTCGATGCCGTCGAGGAGCTCGCCGGAACCGATGGTGTACGAGACACCGTCGGCCACGCCGTCCTCCAGGATCTCGCCGTCGACCTTGGCCTCCAGGTCGATGGTGACGACGTCGCCGTCGGCGGCGGCGCGCTCGACCGGGTTGGTGGCGGCGAAGCGCTCGCGGAGCTGCTCCACGGCCTTCTCGACCTCTTCGTCGGTGACCTCAAGGGCGTCGACGGTGACCTCGATGCCGGAGTAGTCCGGGATCTCGATCTCGGGGCGTACGTCAACCTCGGCGGTGAAGGCCAGCAGCTCGCCGTCCTTCAGCTCGGTGATGTCGACCTCGGGCTGGCCGAGGACGTTCAGCTCACCCTCGTTGACCGCCTCGGTGTAGAACTTCGGGAGGGCGTCGTTGACGGCCTCCTCCAGCACCGCACCGCGGCCGAACCGCTGGTCGATGACCCGGGCGGGGATCTTGCCCTTGCGGAAGCCCTTCACCGTGACCTGCTGGTTGATCTTCTTGTACGCCGCGTCGAGGCTGTCCTTGAGCTCCTCGAAGGGCACCTCAATGCTGAGCCGAACCCGGGTCGGGTTCAGGGTCTCCACGGCGCTCTTCACGGTTCGGTCTCCTTGGTGGCTGACTTCTTGGGGTTCTGCTGGGCCGCCGATTGGCGGCTTCGCGGACCGAGCCCGGTACATCAGACACACGGGCACGCATTTTGCATAGTAACGGCAAGGGGGAGGACTCCCACAATGCGATCTTGCTGGTGGTCGGGGTGGCCGGATTCGAACCGACGACCTTCCGCTCCCAAAGCGGACGCGCTACCAAGCTGCGCCACACCCCGTCGGTGCGACACGTAGGGTACATGCACGGGGGCCGTGATTCCGCCGCTTTACGGAGCGGTGGCGGGGCCCCGTCCGGTGTTCGGTCCGGGATCGGGTCGGGTTCGGTCCGGCGGCCGGCACAACAGGTGTGCGGGCACCGCCGCCGACCCGCTACGATGCTCTTCGTGCCGCGGTCCACAGACCTGCGGTGCGACGCTTGCGGGCGTAGCTCAATGGTAGAGCCCTAGTCTTCCAAACTAGCTACGCGGGTTCGATTCCCGTCGCCCGCTCCACGCAGTCGAGGGCCGGGCCGGAGGATCATCCTCCGGCCCGGCCCTCGCGCGTCGGCGGGCCTCAGAAGCTGATCTGGTTGATGGTGTCGGCTATCGAGTTCATGAACCTGTTGATCGACGGGGCCATGCCGGTCGATGCCAGGAAGAAGCCGAAGAGGACGGCGACGATCGCGGGACCGGCCTTGATGGAGCCGCCACGGATCATTACCACCAGGATGACCGCGAACAGCAGCACCATAGACAGTGAAATAGCCACGTCTGATCACACCCTCGGTCGGTCCGCCTTGCCGGCCCGGAAGCGTGCACCACCGCGCGCCCCGTCACCCCCATCGTGCCACCAACTCCCCCGTGGTTGCTGCCGGGTGACGGAACGGACTGACGGGATCCCGCCATCCTTCACGGGTATGCGTCGGCGCGGTGGTGGCACCGCCCGGCGCCCGGTCCCGCCCCGTGCGCCGGGGTGCGCGGGAAGCGCCCGGGACCCGCGCCGTCCGCGCGCTCCCTGTGTGTCCGCTGTGAAATCCCCGCGGCCGAATATCCACCGCATCGATCGTTTCCGCATCACCACACTTCATTCACAGTCAATTGACGGCGTGGATGCGACGTAATTCACTCCGCCCAACATCCTTCCGATATGCCCCATTTAAGAGGGATCAAGGGTGTCATAGCGGGCGGTGTTCGACGGTTTCACATTCGAATAGAGGGGAACACGCGATATCTCCCGGCAGTTTTACGGGAGGCAATCGACCGGTCTAAGGTGCCTTAGATGTTCCAAGCTCCGAGCGCATTTCAGAGGGCCCCGCTCCCCCCGGCGGCCCGGGAGTCGACCCGGGAGTCGGAGCCCAGACACGAGCAGACGCTCGCCGCCACGGCCACCCGGCCCGCCCCTGAGCCCGGTGCGTCGGGCGCCGCCGCTCCGGCGCCCGCGGCGGCGCGGAAGCGCGATCCCTACTTCGACAATGTGAAGTATCTGGCCATCGTTCTCGTCGCGGTGGCGCATGCCTGGGAACCCGTGATGGACGGCAGCCGCGCCACCCGGGCGTTGTACATGATCGTGTACATGTTCCACATGCCGGCCTTCATCCTGATCTCCGGCTATTTCTCGCGGTCGTTCGACATGACGCCGCCCAAGGTGAAGCGGCTGATCACCTCGGTCGCGGTGCCGTACGTGCTGTTCGAGACGGCCTATTCGCTCTTCAAGCGGTACGCGGACGATTCGCCCGACATGGCGATCAGCCTGATCGACCCGTTCTACCTGACCTGGTTCCTGATCGCCCTGTTCATCTGGCGGGTGACCACGCCGATCTGGCGCACGCTGCGCCATCCGCTGCCGGTGGCGCTCGCCATCGCCATGCTCGCCTCCATCTCCCCCGACATCGGCGACGACCTCGATCTTCAGCGGGTCCTGCAGTTCCTGCCGTTCTTCGTGCTCGGTCTGCTGATGAAGCCCGAGCACTTCCAGCTGGTCAGGCGGCGCGAGGTGCGGCTGCTGTCCCTGCCGCTGTTCGCGGGCGCGCTGCTCTTCGCGTACTGGATCGCCCCGCGCCTGCAGCTGGGCTGGCTCTACCGCGCCAACAGCGCGCAGGAGATGGACGCCCCGTGGTGGTCGGGCGCGGTGATGACGCTCGCGATGTTCGGCTGCGCCCTGGCGCTGACGATCGGCTTCCTGGCCTGGGTGCCCGGCCGGGCCAGGTGGTTCACGGTGCTCGGCGCCGGCACGATCTGCGGCTATCTGCTGCACGGCTTCCTGATCAAGGGGGCCGAGTACGCGGGTCTGTTCGACCGCTACACCTGGCTCTCCGACCCGGTCGGACTGGTCGTCGTCTCCCTCACGGCGGCGGTGGCCGTGACGCTCCTGTGCACCCCGCTGGTGGGCCGCGCCCTGAAGTGGGCCACCGAGCCGGACATGGCGTGGGCGTTCCGGAAGGACCCCGCGAAGCGCTGAGCCCCGGCGGGGGGGGCGGGGGGGGGGCCGCCGCCCCCCCCCCCCCCCCCCCCCCCCCCCCAAACACCCCCCCCCCCCCCCCCCGCCCGCACCCCCCCCCCCCCCCCCCCCCCCCCCCCCCCCCGGC